>JBMOFU010000051.1:0-16752 GCA_049318725.1 Phototrophicaceae bacterium
GATGTAATTCCCCAATCATCCTATTCCATCAACCGTTCCCACTCGGCCAACGTCCGCTCGAGTTCGCCTTCCAAGCGGCTATAGTCCGTGCTGAGTTGCAAAACACGCGCGCCATTGCCTGTGGTGCTGGCGGTGGTCAACTCGGTGTTGATCGCTTCCTGTTTGGCCTCTAGCGCGGCGATTTGCGCTTCGACCTCTGCCACGCGCTTTTGCAACTGGTGCGGATTCAAGCCGTGTTTCTTGCTGCTAGGGGTTGTACCGTTGGCTTTGCTGGCGGCAGCGGCTGCCGCTTTGTCACGGGCTTTGGCTGCGGCTGCATCCTGTGCGATGCGCGCTTGACGGGCTTGCACATATTCGCTATAGCTGCCCTTGAATAGCTGTAGCTCACCGGTCGGGTCGCCGGGGATGGCCGCCCACACCTGCGTGGCGAGGGCATCCACCAAGTAGCGGTCATGGCTAATCAAGATCACTGTGCCGCCGTAATCGTTGAGCATTTCTTCTAGGACTTCTTGCGCGGGAATATCCAAGTGGTTGGTGGGTTCGTCGAGTAATAGCACGTTGGCCGTCCCTAGCGCCAACTTTGCCAACGCCACGCGCCCGCGTTCGCCACCGCTGAGGCTGCCCACCTTGCGGAACACGTCATCCCCCCGAAACAAGTATTTAGCAAGGTAGTGGCGCGCTTCTGCCGGTAGCATCTTGCGCGCCAACTGGATTTCATCAATCACGCTGTTGTTGGGGTCTAGCGTTTCATGGGCTTGAGCAAAGTAGCCGACCTCGACTTTATCCCCGACTTCGACTTCCCCGCTGTGCGGCGTGAGTAGCCCCAAGAGCGTTTTAATCAACGTGGATTTGCCAACTCCGTTGGGGCCGATCAACGCAGCGATTTCGCCACGCTCTAGCTTGAGGTCTGGCACACGCAACACAGGCGGCAGCCCGGCATACCCCACCTGTAAGCCCTTGCTCTTGATGACGAACTCGTTGCCGCGATGCGCCACTTGCAACGAAAGCTGCATTCGGTCGCGCTCTGCGGTAGCGCCGCTTGCGCCGTTGTCGCGCAAGGTGCGCTCTAGGCGGGTGCGCCGCCCTTGCGCTTGACGGGTGTTCTGCCCGGCGATGTTGCGCCGAATGTAGTCTAGCTCTTTGGCAACAAACGCCTGTTGCGCCTCATATTCCTTCTGTTGGCGCTCGCGGCGTTCTTCGCGCTGGCGGATGTAATGCGTATAGTTGCCACGATAAACCTCTAGCGCGCCGTATTCCAGTTCCCAGATGAGGTTAGCGTAGTGGTCAATGAAGTAGCGGTCATGGCTAATCGAAATCACGCCGCCGGGGAAGGTCGTCAGATAATCTTCTAGCCACTCTACGGCTTGAATGTCTAAATGGTTGGTCGGCTCGTCCAGCGCCAACAGGTCGGGCGCTTCGAGCAATAGGCGGGCAAGTACAGCGCGGGTTTTTTGCCCGCCGCTGAATGTCGAAAGCGACGTGCCGAAGTCGGCTTCGCTGAAGCCTAAGCCCATCAACACGGTTTTGATGTCTTGCAGGTAGGTATAGCCGCCGTTGGCCTCAAATTCTGCTTCGATGTCACCGTAGCGCGCTAGGGCGTCGGCATCGCCTGTCGCCAGCTTTTCAGCCAACGCATGGAGTTGGGCTTCTTGGCGTTCGAGTTCGGCAAACGCCTTGATCGCTTCTTCCCACAGGGTATGGTCGCCGAGCAGTTCGGGGCGCTGCGGCAAGAAGCCGATCCGCAAGCCCTTCATGGTATAGACTTCGCCCACAGAGGGCGTGCTTTCGCCAATCAAGACGTTAAGCAGGGTGGTTTTGCCTGCACCGTTTGGCCCGACAAGCGCAATGCGGGCTTCGCGCTGGATTTCAACGCTGATTTCGCTAAACACTTCAAAATCGCCAAAGGATTTGGCAAGGTTGGTGGCGTGGAGTAAAGACACTGGGTTGAAGCTCCCCTACGGGTTATCTGAGCGACGCTATGATAGCAGGGGCAAGCGACTCTGAGCAAGTCGGGCGTGATAAAAAATCAGGGCGGTTGGGTCAAATTTTGGGGTATATTAGGGTGGGACGCCCCCTCCCTAAATCCCTCCTCCTGCGGGAGAGGGACTTGGCGCCTTTCCAACTTGCGCTAACCATTGCTTTAGTGGCTCTGCTTTTGGCGATGGTATGGATTGAACAATCCGTAGCACCTGCTCAATATTCATGACATCGGTCAAATAGCGTTTATTGTCACTTGCCACCAATTTCAGTCTCTTACAGTTTGTAAGAGACTCGTTGCCCTAAGTTTTGTAGGGGCATGATGCCGCTACAAAGATGCACAGCGTTCAATAATAATTCGTAGCGCCTACACATACCCCCGTAGGCACCCCGCATAGAAGGGGCGCAACTGCGCTTATCATAGCACCGTTGTCAACCGTAAGCGCTTGATATATCATGCCCACTACAAATCTGCCACTGCACAGCATGAATGCGCTGGTGCGTTTGATTCCCCCCTGCGCGCTCACAGGTAAAGGCTTTGTCTATTGGGTGGACTCCTAACATTTGATGCAGCACAGCCCGCACGCGCACACTTGCGTGCGCTGGGCAAACGGCTGGTGTTCACCAACGGTCACTTTGACCTGTTGCATGTTGGGCATCTGGACTACCTTGAAAAGGCGCGGGCGTTAGGCGATGCCCTGTGGGTGGCGGTCAACGGCGACGCCAGCAGCGCCCACCTCAAGGGAACAGGCCGCCCGATTGTGCCAGCCCAAGAGCGCGCCCGTCTGATTGCCGCGCTACGGCCTGTAGATGCTGTCTTGATTTTTGACGACCCTACCGCCAATCGTTTGCTCCAAAGCCTTCAGCCAGAGATTTACGTCAAAGGCGGAGATTACGCACAGAAGCCCCTGCCAGAACGCCCCACTGTAGCGGCCTACGGCGGTCAAATTATGCTGATTGATTATTTGCCCGACCACAGCACCACTGGCCTGATTGCTCGCATCAAGGCGTTGCCTTAGAGGAGGGGAAGCCCCACCCATGACTGCAAAAACTGATCTTCCGCGCCCCACTGCGGTAGAACCCCAAACGGTTCCTGTGGCAGAAACCACCGAACAAACTCATGCCGGCGTTGCGCTGGCGACAGGGGTAGTCGCCGCTGGCAATATCGCCAGCCGTGTGTTTGGCCTTGCGCGGGAAATTGTGCTGACCAACCGCTTTGGGGCAGGCGCGGCGGTAGACGCCTTCAACATCGCCGTGATTGTGCCGCGTGCCTTCTATGATCTACTCATCGGCGGGCATGTGAATAGCGCGCTCGTCCCCGTGTTGAGCGAAGCCGCCGCCCGTGAAGGCGAAAAAGCCTTTTGGCAGTTGGTCAGCGTGCTGTTTAGCTTTGTGACGGTGGTCGTCAGCGGGCTGGTGTTGATCTTGGTGACCTTTGCCCCACAGGTCATTGAGGTGGTGGCAGGCAGCGATAGCCCCGCCGTTACGCTGTCTTTGGCAACCCGCCTGTTACGGCTGACTGCGCCCGCGCTGGTCTTTTTGAGCCTGTTTGCCGTGTTTAGCGGCACCCTCTATGCGCTGCGCTCGTTCAGCTATCCGGCCTTTGCCGGGGCGATCTTCAACGCGGCAATTGTCGTGGTAACGTTGATCGCCGCACGCTGGATCGGCATCACCGCCGCCGCGTGGGGCTGGTTGATCGGCTCGGTGGCGCAGTTTGCGCTGCAATTGCCCGGCCTAAAACTGTCTCACTTGCGCTTTACGCTCCAGTGGAACCATCCCGGCCTGCGGCAGATTGCGCGGCTGTATGCGCCGGTGATGTTCTCATTGATCGTAGACACGCTGGTGATTCGCTTGTTCAGCTATCGGCTGGCAAACAGCGTGGGGGAAGGCAGCATCAGCTATATGACGTGGGCAACCACGCTGATTCAGTTCCCGCATGGGCTGGTTGCCACTGCGATCAGCATTGCCATTCTGCCGACGCTCTCGCGGCAGGCGGCGGCGTCCTTGCACGACCTCAGCACGCGGGACGGCCACATCACCGACTTTAAGAATACGCTCAGTTTAGGCTTACGGCTGGCAATGGTCTTGATCTTGCCCGCCACCTTTGGCCTGTTCGCCTTAGCGACCCCCATCATTCAAGTGCTGTTTGAGCATGGCGCGTTTAAGCCCCATGATACGGTCATGACCGCGTGGGCGTTGCGCCTGTACTTGATCGGTCTGCCTTTTGCCACGCTCGACCTGCTGTTGGTCTATGCCTTCTATGCGTGGCAAGATACCGTCACACCCGCGATTGTCGGCGTGTTGAGCCTGACCACCTATATGATCTTGGCCGTGATTTTGATCCCGCAATATGGCCTGTTCAGCTTGATGATTGCCGACAGCGCCAAGCACTTGATCCATGCCTGCGTGAGCGCTTATTTACTCAGCCGCAAGATCAACGGCCTAGAGATCGGGCGGTTGGGGGTGACGACCCTCAAAGGCGGGATTGCCGCGCTGGTCATGGCGTTGATTGGGGCTTGGCTGGCGGGCGTCTTGGCGGTGCGCTTCCCTTCAGAGGCGTTCTTGGTGGAGTTCGGGCGCTTATCGCTGGTTGGGGCGGTATGCCTTACGGTGTTTGGCATAGGCATGTACCTGTTGCGCGTGGAAGAATTGCGCTGGCTATTCACCTTGATTCGTAGCCGCTTAAAACGTGGGTAAAACAAACACATGATCGGTTCTGGGAACTTGCGCGTGTGGGTAGGGCGCTGGCGGGCGCGGCTGATGGTTGCCGTGCCGCTGCTGTTGTTGGCCTTTGGCTTACGGATGTTCCAGTTAGACGCTCAATCGTTATGGAACGATGAAGGCAGCAGTTACATACAGGCCACGCGCTCGTTTTCACAGATTGCCGTTCACGCCGCCGCAGACATCCACCCGCCGGGCTACTATTGGCTGCTGCGCGTGTGGATGTCCGTCACGGGCGAAAGCGTGCTGGCGTTGCGGAGCCTGTCTGTACTCGCCAGTGTGCTGAGTGTGGCGGCCTTGTTCGCCTTAGCGGTGCGGCTATACCCAGAGCGGCGCAACTACGGGATTTTGGCGGGCGTGGTAGCAGGCGGGTTGCTGGCGCTCAACACCTTTGCCATCTATTACGCACAAGAGGCGCGCATGTACGCGCTGTTGGGCTTGTGGGTGATCTTGGCGGCGTGGGCGGCGGCGGGCTTGTTCCAGCGGCCTACATGGGGCGCGGCGCTACTGCTCGGTGGGATCAACGCGCTCGGCCTATGGACGCAATACGCCTTCCCGCTTTATATGTTGGCGCAGGGCTTTACCGCGTTGTTGTGGCTGGTGAGCCTGTGGCGGCATAAACCGCGCAACCTGTGGCGCGGGATCGTGCGCTATGTAGCCGCCAACCTGTTGGCGCTGGCGCTGTTCGCCCCGTTGATGATGACCGCGTTACGCCAAGTGACCACATGGCCGAATACGGGGGTCAACGCGCCCTACAGTGAGGCACTGAGCGTCATCATGGGCTGGCTGGCGTTTGGGATCAGCTACAGCGCCACCAACACCACATGGATAGCCGTGATGTTGATCTTGGTGCTGTTCGGCCTCAACGACCTAGAGCAGCGGGTGACACGCCCAGACCGCCGCTGGCGCAGCCTGATGGCGCTGTCTCATACGGTGATTCCGGTGGGGCTGTTCGTCTACGCGGGCTTATTCCGTGAGGGCAACGTCAAATTTTTGTTGCCTGCGGCGGCTATGTTCGCCTTAGCGGTGGGGCAAGGGGCGGCGGGCTTATGGTGGCGCATCAGCTTATATCCAGAGCGCGGCCACGACGATACCACCCTGCGGAGCAGCACCGTTCCACGCCCAGACCGAACGCGCCCCAACTTGATTTTGCTGGTGCGTGCGGTGACGATTTTGGCCTGTGTCGGCATCTTTTGGAACGTGGCGGTTGCTGTGCCAGCCCTCTACACCGACACCGCCTACCAGCGCAGCAATTACCGAGACTTGATCGCCAGCATTGCCTTAAGCCTCAACCCATCAGAGGATGCGATTATTCTCAACGCCCCCGGCCAGATTGACGTGTTCCAGTATTACTATCGCGGCCAGCCGCGCCCGTTGTTGATCCCCTATGGGGTGAACAGCACCGACAACGAAATCCGCCAAGATACCGAATTCGCGCTGGAAAACCACGATCAACTGTTTGTTGTGCTGTGGGGCGAAGCCGAACGTGACCCGCGCCATGTGGTAGAAACCACACTAGACGCTGACGCCTTTGAGGTCAACAATACATGGTACGGCGATGTACGGCTGGCGCATTACGTCACCCGTGCCAACTGGTTCGAGGTGGTGGCTGAACCGAACATCCGCTTTGGCGACGCCATTACGTTGCGCCGCTATAAGGTCAGCGCACGTAGCTATGCCCCCGGCGACGTGATGCAGGTTGAACTCAGTTGGGAAGCTAACCAAGCGCTGACCACGCGCTACAAGGTGTTTGTGCAACTGCTGGACGAAAACGGGCAGTTGGTCGCCCAACATGACGCGGAACCCGTCGGCAGCACACTGCCCACAACAGCGTGGGAACCTAACACGCGCATTCTGGACAACCACGCGCTGTTGATCCCGCGTAACGCCTTAGCCTCACCTCACTATTCGCTCATAATTGGTTTGTATGATATTGCCGATTCGACGGCAAGGCTCCCGGTTGGCGGGGGCAACACAGCAACGACCTTCTACGAAATTGCGCCCTTTACTGTAGACATCCTCACCGGAGATTAAACACAATATGAAAACAGTTCTCGTGACAGGCGCTAACGGCTACGTTGGCAACAACATCGTTCCGAAATTGATTGCAAAAGGCTATACCGTTCGCGCTCACGTCCGCGATATGGAAAAGGCAGAAATGCGCTTAGGCCACTACAAAAGCCAGATTCAACTGGTCACGGGTGATGTTCGCAAGCGCGCCGACATGGAAAAAATCAGCGACGGCGCGGATATTGTCATCCACACCGTTGCCGTTGCCATCGAAAAAGACGGCGCAAGCTATGAAGATGTTAACTTTCAGGGGACGATCCACGTTGTAGACGCGGCAGAAAAGGCCGGCGTGCAACGCTTCATCAACATGAGCCAAAACGGAGCCAGCAGCGCGCTGCCGTATCGCTTTCTCAAGAGCAAGGGCAAAGCCCAAGAGTACGTGGCATCGTCTAAACTGCAATGGACGGCGCTACGCCCAAGCGCGATCTTTGGCCCCCAAGACGAATTTTTCAACTCCATTGCGCGCTTGGTACAACTGACCCCGCTGATTTTCCCGATCATCGGCGGCGGCACTGCCCAATTCCAGCCCGTGTCGGTCAGCGATGTGGCCGAAGCCGCCGTCCGCTCTATAGAGGATGACAGCACCATCGGCAAAGAACTGGCACTCGGTGGCCCCGAAGTGTTGACCCTGCTCGAAATCGAAAAGCGCATCCTAGAGGCGCTTGGCACCAGCCGCTTGATGTTCCCGGCGCCGGTTGGCCTGTTGCGCTTCCCGGTGTTCATCATGGAAAACACGCTGGCGGGTTCCCCAGTGACCAGTTCGCTGCTGGATTTGCTGGCCGTGCCGAACACCGTCCCCGACAACGCGCTGGTGAATGTCTTTGGCATGGAGCCGATTCCGTTCAAGGGCGAACATACGCGCTACTTGGCCGAAAATCAACTGGGCGCGACCTTGACACAGTTCTTCACAGGCAAAGTCCCCCGCTAAATGCGGCTGTTGATGCTTGCCATTCGCTTTGACCGCGATGACTGGGCCACCGGATTCATCCCGCAGTGGGTGGAACGGTTGGCCGCCCATTGCACGCGCCTCGATGTGTTAGCGCTAGAAGTCGGGCGGGTGGGGGAACTGCCCGCTAACGTGCGCGTGTTCAGCATGGGCAAGCGCGCCGGGGTCGCCCGTTGGCGTGTGCTGATGGGCTTCTATCGGCACGCGCTGCGGTTGATCCCCGCCTGTGATGCTGTGTTCGTCCACATGATCCCGCGCTATGTGTTGTTGGCCGCCCCGTTAGCACTCCTGTGGCGTAAGCCGATCACGCTCTGGTACACCCATCGGCAGGCAAGCGCCGACCTACGCCGCGCCCTGCCGATAGTGGCGCAAGTGCTAACCGCCGTGCCGACCAGCTTCCCGCTGGCGTCGCCCAAAGTCCGCGCACTAGGGCATGGCATCAACCCCGATTTTTATACGCCCAACCCTAGTATTGCTCAACAGCCGTTGGTGATCTATGTGGCGCGCTTGCAGGCCATCAAACGTCAAGCGCTGTTGATTGAGGCGCTCACTCACTTGCCCCACGTCCGCGCCGTGATCGTGGGCGATGTTCCCGACGGCGAAGATACCGCCTATCCGCACAGCTTGCGCGCATTGGCGGAATCGCTTGGCGTGGCAGACCGTGTAATCTTCACGGGCGGGCTGAATGCCGAAGGTGCGCGTGCGTGGTTGTGGCAGGCCAGCGTTGCCGTGAACTTGAGTCCGGTGGGGCTGTTCGACAAAGCCGCGCTAGAAAGCCTCGCCTGCGGCCTGCCAACCATCGTCTGTAACGCGGCCTTTGCCGACTTAATGGGCAGCGATGCAAGCTGGCTGGTGCTGAACGATCCGCCCACAGCGGGCGCGCTGGCGCAGGCGCTAGACCGCGCCCTGACGTTAGCGCCGGAGGCACGCGCTACGCTCACGGCGCGGTTGCGTGAACAAACGCGCCACGCCCATAGCCTTGATGCCTTGATTGCCAAACTTGCAGAATCCATTCGGCAAACGCTGGCATTTGCGTTATAATCGGGTTTGCCAAATGCCCATATACGGTTAACTCACTAGGACGTATTCTATGCCCTCCTTACCGCGTATCATCACCGTAGACCCCACCGGAAATGTGGCGCGTATTGTGCGTGCTGCCATAGACCTTGCCGAGTATACCTGCCGCCAGATTGACGTTCCCACTGGGGCTGAGGCGATTGAAGAACTCCAGATCGGCGGTAGCCTGATGATTACCGCGTTACGGCTCAGCGATATGAACGCCTTTGAACTGATGGAAACCGCCCGCGTGGCGAACCCGCGCACAGCGTTTATCATTGTGGCGGACGAAGGCGAAACCCCGATTGACCTTGAAGACCAACGCGCTGGCGGCTACCTGTACCTGCAACGCCCGGTAGATGTGAACATCTTCACGGGGGTATTGTTCGCAGGGATGCGCGGCACAGACATCTTTGAGGCGCTCAAGAAGCAGCCCGCCGCTGCCGAAGTCAAGGAAGAAATGGGGCCTGTGCCGCTGATAGATATTGCCGCAGCCACCAAAATTATAGATGACCTGATGAGAGACATCGGCGCACGCTCGATCCTGCTCATCGGGCGCGACGGTAGCATCTTGCTGGAACGCGGCTCGGTCAACTACCTAAAACATGACCCGTTCTTACATGCGCTCTTGCCCACCATCCGCGCCAACATAGATATGCGAGAAATCGTTGGCGGCGACGCTTCGATGTTGCAATTCTACGACGGCGACCAACGCGACGTGTACACAATCTCGGTGGGGTTGCATCACACCGTTGCCATTGTCTACGACGGCGAAAACGGCTCGCGGCAGTTCGGCTCAGTGAACAGCTTTGGCCGCCGTGCCGTGCAAAAGCTGATTGACCTGCTCGGCGCAGAAGCCTTCTTCATCCGCCGCGTACAGGTACAGCCCGAAGACGACCAAATGTTGCGCCGCCGCATGACGACTTCCGTCCCCACCGTAGAAGTCCCTGTCGAAGAAGAAGAAGTCGAAATCGCACGCGGCGACCTATTCACCAGCGAAGCAGAAAGTGCCGAAGACAGCAAGCGCGTCCAGCTAGAAGCCATTGCAGACTTTGACCCCGCGCTGTTCGACAGCCTCGCCAACTTTGACGAGAGCGCCGCCGATGACCTGTTCAACTTTGACCAAATGGGGCAAATGGCAAACGAAAACCAACGCATGTTCACCAATACCCCCACCTTTGACCAAAGTTCAGCACGGGATATGGGCATCATCAACGGCTAAGGCGTTTTATACCTAAAAGGGGCATCTTGTGAGCGCAGGCAAAACTGACCCCTATTTGGGGAAGCAACTGGGGGACTATCGGCTGGATGAACTGCTGGCCGTGGGCGGTATGTCTAGGGTGTACATCGGCTTTGACCAAAAGCTAGAGCGCAAAGCCGCCATCAAGATTCTGGAACTCGGCCAAGACTGGGTAGATGAGACCATCATCAAGCGCTTTGAGCGTGAAGCCAAGTCTATTGCCGCGCTGGAACACCCCAACATCGTCACGGTTTACAAATTCGACGAGTTCGACACAGGCTATTACCTTGCCATGCAGTATGTGGCTGGCACGGATTTGCGCCGCGCCATTATGCAATACCGCGACCGTGCCGACGAGATGCCCCCAGAGCGTACCCTGAAGATTGCCCGTCAAGTGGCCGCCGCGCTGGATATTGCCCACAAGAACGGCATCGTTCACCGAGACATCAAGCCGAGCAATATCTTGCTCACGACCGATGACCGTGCGCTGTTAACCGACTTTGGGCTGGTCATGCGTCAACAGGCGGGCGACCCCACCATGGGGACGGCCTTTGGGACGCCGCGCTACATCGCGCCAGAGCAGGCCATCGCCTCACAGGACGCCACGCCGCAGTCGGATATTTACGCCTTTGGGGTGATCTTGTACGAGATGCTCACTGGCGATACGCCCTTTGAAGGCGAAACCCCGATGGAAATCGCGCTCAAGCACATCAACGACACGCCAGACTCCCCCCGCCTGCGAAACCCCAACATCCCTGTGGCGGCCAGTGACGCGCTGTTGAAGTCCTTGAGCAAAGAGCCAACCCACCGCCAACGCAGCGCCAGCGAGTTGGTGGGCGACCTTGAACGTGCTTATGGCATACTCGGCCACGATACCGCGCCAAGCCTTGCCCCACCCGTAACGGCCAAACCGCCGACGCTCCCCACCAGTGCCAACCCGATCAAGCCCGCCCGCAGCGGGATTCCGGTGGCGGTGTGGGGCGCACTCGCGGCGGTGATCGTAGTGGGGATCATCCTGTTTGTGATCTTTGGTCGGGGCAGCAACCCCGCCGTGACCCTGACGGCAACTGACAGCGCCAATAACACCAACAACGCTAACGCGATCCCTACTGCGGATGACGCCCCGCCTGCGCTGTTGACCGCCACTGCGGAAATGGTCGTAATCTACGACGAAACCACGCTGATTTTGTACAACGCGGGCAACTATCCGCTAGAAAACACCGAACGCCTAACGTTTGTGCGCGGCACGCTGGCCGACGGCGGCGACGACTTCAGCGGCGACCAGATCGCCAACAACACGCTACAGCCGGGGGAATGCTTCCGCCGCCCGCTGCAAAATGTGCCGCCGCTAGACTGGGAAGCCTGCAACGGGCGCTATACTGGGTCGTTCGTCAACAACGGCATGGAGCTGCTGTTCTGGCGCTATGAGCCGGTGGGCGCACAAACCTTCCGCGTGCTGTGGGACGGCGTGGATGTCATCACCTGCAACACGGTGCGGGCGCGTGGCGCGCCGCGTGAGTGCCGCTTCATCTATCCGTTGGGGCCACGCGCCCAGATGTAATGCCCTGCCTATTTTGCCGTTGGAGCAGAGCTTCCCCGCCCGTTAAGGATTTGCTCTAGGCTGATGCCGTGCCGCTTGGCAATTTCACGGGCATAACTGCGACCAAGCGGTTCCCCGCGCTGAATGCGAAAGGTCGGCGCAGCGTCCCCATCGGCGCGGGACTCTATCCCCGCGACAAGGCTGTAGAGGTGGCTTTGCGGGGTAATGCTGCGTTCCATAAATGCGATCTGTTCCACTAGCTCCACAAGGTGGGTGGCGAATACCCCGCGTGCGCCGATGGCACACAGCGCGCACAACACATCTTGCGCCAGATACAACGCCTCCCCAAAGGCCGTGCTGGAAAACGTTTCGTTGAGCAACACAAGGCTGTAGGGCGTCACCTGCTCGAAGAGTTGGCGCAGGCGGGCGGCTTCTTCTGCCAAGCGCCCTTGCTGGCGCGTTTCTAGTCGCGGGAAGTGCGTCAACAGCATATCTACCGGGCTAACCTGCGCCGATTCTGCCAGCACGAACAGCCCGGCCTGCGCCATGACCTGTGCAATCCCCACACTTTGCAGGTAGGTCGTCTTGCCGCCAGAGTTTGGCCCAGTCAAGATGGCAATCCGCCCCTCATCGTCAAAGCGCGCAGGGTTGGCTATCGCTTGCGTTGCAGGCTGGAGCGCCAAACGCAGGTTTGCCAGTCCCTCCAACGCGAACAGGCGGGCAGGCATCGGGGCGATGTTCGGCATACACACCGCGACCTGTTGCGCTTGCAACCGCAGCATCAAGCGCGCCGCCTTGACGAAAAACGCGAACTCGCGCTCTAGCTGAATCAGCGTTTGGCTGTTGGTATTCAGGTAGCGCCGTAAGGCTGTGGCGATGGGCTTGGCCGTCTGCTGCATCAAGCGGTCAACGTCTTGGAACAACTCATGAAAGCGGCGGTTTTCTGGCTCATGGGGGAAGCGATGCACCGCCGAAATCCCGTTTTCCGCGCCGTTGGGGTCTAAGCCCAACAGCCGATCTAAGAATGAGGGCGTCGCCCCTACCTGCCGCCCCTGCACTGACACCAACACTGCCGAAGACGGCTGCAAGTTGCTGTCTAGGTTAATCGCCACCGTCAAACTGCCGATGGCCTGCAACGGCTCGCGCAGTTTGGGCAACTCTTGGCGCAGATGGGCAAAATCCGGTTGCGCGCTGAGGGCGGCAAGGTCGCGTTGCAGGCGTTGGAGCGCCCCTGAGTGGAGCGTCGCCTGCCCTAGCGCCCGCTGTAGCTCAATCACGCTCTCGGTGTACAAATCTAGCTCACTCAGGCGGTCGGTGATCTCTAGCAGCGCGTTGCGCGCCCGCCCGCCAAGCATCCCGCTGGTGTCGTGGTCTAGCCCGCCCAGCTTGGGCAATAGCGTTTCAAGGTCAGCCAGCAGCGTCGGGTTATTGACCAAATCTTGTAGCACCGCCTGCCGCCACCCGATAACAGATTCATCCGCCAACAACGCCACCAATACTTGCCGCGCAAAGAGACGGTGGCGGCGCTCAGTCTGGAGCGCGTCCAGCACGTCATTTAGGCCGATGTCTTCTTCCCAAGCGGTTGCGGCGGGGGCCGGCGGCAGTTTGCCGCTAGGGAATAACAGGCTCAAGGCAGGCAGGCTAAGGTCGGGTGCTGGCTCTGGACGTGAAAACATGCGGGTATCTACAAAATCGGTTGGGGGTGGGCAAATATGGGCGCAATAGGTTGCGCCCGTGTAGGCGTTGATTTTCTCTTTTTTCAGCCTATTTTGCTATAGTGACACCGCGCCACTACCCCAAATGTTGGCGGCAAAAGTCTAGGGCTTCGCGCATTTTGCGGCGGGTCGCTTTCGGGGTATCAAACGCCAGCGCATCTGGCGAAAGCTCAAGGCAAACCGTGCCGCTGAAATTCATGCGGGTCAGGTCGTGCAAGAAGCCCGCTAAATCTAGCTCGCCGTCTTGCGGCAGCCGATGCTCTTGGCCGTGCGCGTAATTGCTCAAGTGGATGTGCTTCACCCGTTCCCCGGCGGCCTGCAACGCCACACGCGGATCAATGCCGAACGTCCCCCAATGGGTCGTGTCTAGCGTTAAATGATCGTGAACCTTGCTCCACTCCTCTACAGTGTTCCACCATGCGGTATTGAGCGCCACACCGAAGAACTTGCGGGTGGGCATATTCTCAATGGCAAGCTGAATGGGCGTGGTGGCCTGTAACGCCTTCAGGCCGCCGTTTGACATCCACTCTTGAAAGTCGTAGAAGGTGCTAAACCACGGGAAGCCCCACTGTTGGTTCCCAACGCGCAAGGTTGCCCGAGACACCTTAGAAGGCAAATGCACCACAATCCGTTCTGCGCCGATTTGCTTGGCTAACTCTAGGGTGCGTTGCACCCGTGTCAGTTCCGGCTGGGCATTCTTCCAGCCGGGTAACGTGGGGCTAAAGGGCGTGTGCAAGACCAAAATCGGCAATTGATAGGTGGCGCTGAGGTGTTGCAGGTATTCCGGTTGGCGGGTGGTAATGCGGTCGTCTATCATCAGTTCGATGCCGTCGTAACCCGCTTCGGCGGCCAACGCAAAGCAATAGGATGTGTCGGCGACATACAATGATCCCGTAGAGAAAATCACACGAATGGGCATACTGCCTCCTTTAGGTTGCGCTCACGATGATACACCAAAGCGCCCACGATTCCGTTGTTGAACCCGCACCTGTTCACCTTGACCCTACCGTTGAGAACGCCCTACGCATGGGGTATCATCCCCCATGAGACGATCAAAAGGAACTTAACCCGTGAACGATACACCGCTCTCACCAGAAGCGATAACACCCCCAGAGGATCCCGCGCCGATTGCGGTTGCCCCGGCGCCCCCCGAAGCCCAAATCAAGCGTGGGGTTGACGCGCCGCCACCGCCTGACCGTACCCAAGATGTCGCCGTCACTGCCTCCGTTGCCAGCATCTTACTGGTCGGCGTCGTCTTCTTTGTGTTGGGGATTTTGATCGGGCGTTATGCGTTGGCGCCCAAACCCGCCAGCAATGCGCTACCAGCCAACTTTGAGGCGATCATCCGTGATGCGGTGGCCGACGGCATCCAAGAAAGCGGTGTGATGGCGGCGGTCAACGGTGGCCGCCCGGTAGAAGGCCAACGCTATACCGTAGCGGTTGCACCATCCGATGAAGACCCGTACTTGGGCAACCCAGACGCCGCCATTCAGATTATCGAGTTCAGCGACTTCACCTGTGGCTACTGTGGCCGCTTTGCCAGAGACACGCTGCCTACGCTGGTGGATGAATTTGGTGACCAAATCAAGATCACCTACATTGACTACCCCTTCCTTTCTGAAATGAGCTATCCGGCAGCATTGGCCGGCGAGTGCGCCCACGATCAAGGCCGCTTCTGGGAATATCACGATACGCTGTTCAATAACCAATCGGCCATCGTCAACCCCGACGCCTTGATTGCCTTTGCCGACGAGCTTGGCTTTGATATGGACGCCTTTAACGCCTGCATGGACGGCGAAAGCCACCGCCAAGAGATCGTAGACGACCTACGCCTTGCCGAAAATATCGGCCAACTGGGGACGCCCGCCTTCTTTGTCAACGGGCGCTTTGTCAGCGGCGCACAGCCGATAGAGGTCTTCCGCACCGTGATTAGCGAAGAATTGGCGCGGCTTGAAACAATAGGGTCGTAATCTTTTTGAGCGGTGTCGGATATAATCTACGGTGATTGCTAGTTCATGTTTTTGGCCTGTTTTGCGGACAAGGCAGGCCTTGTCCCTACAGGATGGAATGGAATTTCAACGGTTTTGTAGGGACGACACCTGTGTCGTCCGTCTTTATAGCGTTAAAATCAGTCACTAGCAATCAGAGTATAATCTGCATGATGCACAACGCTATCTTCTCAACCTGAAGGGTATGCCCAATGGCTTTAGAGTTCCCTCACCGCCGTTATAACCCGCTACGCGGGGAGTATGTGTTGGTTTCTCCGCACCGCACAAAGCGCCCGTGGCAGGGGCAACAAGAAAAGCCCGCTGTTGAAGGCCGCCCGATGCACGACCCCAAATGTTACCTGTGTGCGGGCAACGAACGCGCCAACGGCGAATTTAACCCGCACTATGAACATACCTACGTCTTTACCAATGACTTCGCCGCCTTGCTCCCCGACGCCGACCAGCCGCCCGTGCCAGATCACCCGCTGTTTATTGCCACGCCCGTGCGCGGGACGTGCCGCGTCATCTGTTTTTCGCCGCGCCATGACTTGACCCTACCAGAACTGGCCGCCAGCGACATTCGGCAGGTGATTGATGTGTGGGGCGAACAAGTGGCCGAACTCGGCGCGTCCTATCCGTGGGTGCAGGTGTTCGAGAACAAAGGCAGTGCAATGGGCGCATCGAATCCGCACCCGCATGGGCAAGTGTGGGCGCAAGACACGCTGCCCAATGAGGCCGCCCGTGAGGACGCTAATCAGCGGGCGTATTATGCTGAATATGGCCGCCCAATGTTGCTGGATTACGCCGAACAAGAGTTAGCCCGCCGCGAGCGGGTGGTCGTCGAAAATGACGAGTGGGTGGCGGTGATCCCCTATTGGGCGGTCTGGCCGTTTGAAACGCTTCTGTTGCCGCGCCAACCCGTCAGCCACTTGCCCGACCTAACCGACCTGCAACGCGATGCACTCGCGGATGCACTCAAGCGCTTGCTGACGCGCTACGATAACCTGTTTGAGGTGGAGTTCCCCTACTCGATGGGCTGGCACGGCGCCCCCTACAACGGGGCAGACCCTAGCGCGTGGCAGTTGCACGCCCACTTTTATCCGCCGCTGCTACGCAGCGCTACCGTCCGCAAGTTTATGGTCGGCTACGAGATGATGGCAGAGTCGCAGCGCGACATCACCGCCGAACAAGCTGCCGAACGGCTGGCTTCGCTTTCAGATGTGCATTACAAGCAACGATAAACATCACCGCCGCAATCGGCAACTCATCACGGTAGCCGCTTAGGACGCCCTCATCCCCCTCCCAATCAGGTTGGGTTAGCGCTGCCGCACACTGGCGATCACCTGTAGTGCGGCGTATCTATTCACCTACCCCTGAATTTCAACAACGGACGCCCCGGTGGGTCGTCCCTACAAGCGATGAATCTGTAGGGGCGAGACCTGTCTCGCCCGCCCGCCAAACACCATTCCCCTACAATCTCACGGATACCTGAATAGATA
>JBMOFU010000052.1:0-16679 GCA_049318725.1 Phototrophicaceae bacterium
GAAGAACTCCAGCAAGAAATTGCAGACTATATGGCCGCGAGCGCGCCTAGCCCCATTACGCCGCCCGCCTTTACCGCTGTTGAGGAGATACCCGAAACCATCAACACCGCAGACAGCGTAAGCCTCACAGTGGATGTAGACAACCAGACGCCCACCGATGACGCCAATACCTCTATTCCAGCAGCGGCAGAAATGCCCAAGCCCGAAGTCAGCCGCACATGGCTAGAGGCTGAAGCGCTAGAAGAACTGCCGTTCATCCCCTTTGTGGCGTGGTGGGGCGTGTTTAACTTGATCGCCTATACGCTGGCGGGCGAAAAGATGCCGTGGCTGGCAATTCACCTCAGCCTGCCGTTGATCTTGCTCACAGCATGGTACTTCAACGCCATCTTCGAGCAGGTCAATACCCAAGAGTTGCGGCGGGTCGGCTGGATATACCTCATCTTATTGCCGATTTTGTTTGTCCTGACTGCGCGCCTGTTGGCCCCGTTTGTGTTTGAGCAAGCGTTATTCAGTGACCTTTCTACGCTTGGGTTAGGTCAAACCGGAATCTGGCTAGGGAATTTGGCGGTCACGGGGACGATTGTGCTGGTGTTGGCGCTGTTGGCTACACGGCATTCATGGCTACACCTGCGCCAGATGACCGCGATTGCCTTCTTTAGCTTTTTAGGTTTGTTGAGCTTCCGTACCGCGTGGATTGCGTCATTCGTCAATTATGACCTTGCCAACGAATTTTTGGTCTATGCCCACGCTGCGCCAGCCGTGAAAACGGTACTCAACGACATTGAAGACCTCAGCCGCCGTACGACAGACGGCCTAGAATTGCGCTTCTTGTACGACAATGAGGTCAGTTGGCCGTATAGCTGGTACTTCAGAGATTACCCCAACGCGCAATTTGTGGGGGCTTCGGCCAATGCCCAACAGGTAGACAGCGCAATGGCCGTCGTGATTGGCGATGCCAACCGCTCTAAGTTCGAGCCGTTGCTCGAAGACCGCTTCTACCGCTATGAGTACATTCGGTTGTGGTGGCCGATGCAAGATTACTTTAACATGACGCCGCAACGGGTGCAGAATACCTTTGGCGCGGGCGGCGGCACGATGCGCCATGCGCTGTGGGATATTTGGTGGAACCGCGACTATGACGCCTATGGCGAAGCGGTGGGGCGTGACTTTGACCTGAACCGCTGGCCGGTTGCCGACCGAATGCACTTTTACGTCCGCAAAGATTTTGTGGCGCAAATCTGGGATTTAGGCGTGGGCGATGCTGTCGCGCAGAATCCGCTTTCGGTGGAAGAAACCAACGTGTGTAATGCCAACTGGCAGCCCGTCGGCGCGGAACGCATCTTCGATCAACCGTTGGGGGGCTTTAGCCATCCGCTCGATTTGGCGGTTGGCGCAGATGGGCGCGTGTTTGTGGCAGAGGAGTTCAACCAACGTATTTCAGTGTTTAACGCCAACGGTGCCTTTGAAACGACGTTTGGCGTGCCGGGTCGCGTGTTTGATGGGACTGGCGCGTTCATGGGGCATGAAACGACACTGGGCAACCTAGAGCGCCCGAATGGGGTTGCGCTTGATCCAGAGGGGAACTTGTTTGTTGCCGACACATGGAACTATCGCATTCAAGTCTTTAATGCGGCAGGGGTGGCGCAACGGGCGTGGGGGCAACGTGGCGAGTTTGGCGCGGCTGCCCAAGCCATCCCTCCAGATGGGCTATGGGGGCCGCGTGATGTGGCGCTGGATGCCAACAGCAATGTCTACGTGTCAGACACAGGCAACAAGCGCATCCGTGTCTATGACGCGCAGGGCAACTACCTGCGCGATTTAGGCTCGGCGGGCAGTGCAGAAGGGCAACTGAACGAGCCTTCTGGCGTGGTTGTTCACAGTGATGGGCGCGTGTTCGTGGCTGACACATGGAACCGTCGCGTCAGTGTTTTCAATACAGACGGCAACTATCTGTATAGCTTTAGGGTGCGCGCATGGTATAACGACCTCGGCAACCGCCCTTACCTTGCGTTGGATGAAGCGCGCAATTATATCTATGTGACAGACCCAGACGCCGCGCGTGTGCTGGTTTACGATACCAACGGCGGATGTGTCGGGTCGTTTGGGCAGGCAGGCAATGCCGACGGTGCATTGGCCGCTAATCAGTTCCAAGTCGCGGCAGGGATCACGACGGATAGTGTCGGTAACGTCTATATTTCCGATAGTGGGGCGGGGCGTGTGTTGCGTTATGCGCCGTTTACGCTCCCGTTGGGCGTACAGACCGAAGCACAACTGCGCGCTGAGAACGTTCAAGCCGAAGGGCTAGAAGAATTCGGTGCGTTCGTAGACCCGCAGCAGCTTGGCGAACAATCTGTACCGCTGGAGTTAGGCGGGGAATAAAAAACGGGTTCAGCCCAGTAGGGGCGCAATATATTGCGCCCCTACACTTTATTAATACCCTAAAACACCCACGACTGAGCGCACAGCTTTGGCGCTGACTTCGAGCATTGCTTTTTCTTCATCGTTCAATTGCATTTCGATGACGCGCTCAATGCCTTCTTTACCCAATACTGCTGGGACGCCGATATACAGCCCTTCGTAGCCGTATTGCCCGGTGAGGTAGACGGCAGACGGCAACACCCGCTTTTGATCCTTCACAATGGCCTCGACCATTTCTACCGTACCTGCTGCGGGGGCATAGTAGCCGCTGTAGCCAAGCAACCCGACGATCTCACCGCCGCCCTTGCGGGTGCGCTCAATAATCGCTTGCAACCGATCCTCAGCGATTAGCTCACGAATGGGGATGCCGCCCACAGACGTATGACGGGGTAACGGAACCATTTCATCGCCGTGACCGCCTAACACCATCCCGTGAATGTCACGCACGCTGACACCCAGTTCCATTGCTAAAAAGCTCTTGTAACGGGCGGTATCGAGTGCGCCTGCCTGCCCAATTACACGGTTGGAAGGGAATCCGCTTTCGTTCAGCGCCACATGGCACATCGCGTCAAGCGGGTTAGAGACCACAATCAGGATCGCATTGGGGGATTTTTCAGCAATTTTGCGGGTGACATCGCCCACAATCGCTTGATTGGTCTTGACCAGTTCATCACGGCTAGGGAATAAGCCCGTTACTGGGTCTTTTTTGCGCGGGACGCCAGCAGTAATCACCACGACATCGCTATCGGCGGTTTCATCGTAGCTGCCCGTGCCGATGATGCTCACATCTGTGTGCAGTACGGGTGTGGCTTCGTATAGGTCAAGCGCCTTGCCTTTGGCCGCGCCTTCTACCACATCTACTAAAACGACATCGGCCAATTCTTTAGCAGCCATCCATGTTGCACAGGTTGCGCCGACGTTCCCGGCACCGACAACCGTTACTTTGCTACGCTTTGGCATGAGAAAAAACTCCATTGATTGAGGGTATTGTTTGTGCAAAAAAGCACGTTTAATGTAGCAAATCTGGTGATGAAAAAACACGCCGAATCTTTACCCAGCGCGTTGATCGGCGGGCAATGCTGCTTCTTGATTAAGGTGAGGGGTTGTTGGCATCAGCGCCATGTGCCAACCGCCTTCAGCGCGTTCTAAAATGGTGTAGGCGGTATTGCTGATGCGCGCTTTGGCAACCGCTTGGTCACCCCGAAACAAGCGCATGAGTAATAAGCGGATCGTGCCGCCATGCGTGACAATTGCAATTTCGCGGTTGGGATCAAAGGTGGTGATGTCACGGAAGGCATGTAAGGCGCGCTCTTGCGTCTTCCGCCGAGATTCGCCCCCCGGTGGGGTATAATCTAGGTTGGTGTTCCATTGGAGTAATTCTGCGGCAAAGCGTGTCCGTAAAACTGCTTGTGACAAGCCTTCAAAACGGCCTGCCCGTAGCTCGCGTAGGCGGACATCTACAAGCGGTTGCAGGCCAATGGCATCCCCAACAACTGCCGCCGTTTGATAGGCGCGCGGAATATCGCTGGTGTAGAGCGCTTCCAGTGAAAAATCCTTGAGGTGTTCAGCCAGCTTTGCTGCCTGTTCATAGCCTATGGCGTTAAGCGGAACAGGGGTTTGCCCCTGCCAACGGTCTTGGGCGTTCCAGTCGGTTTGGCCGTGACGAATTAATACCACGCGGGTTACAGTGTTCAAATCTCAATTCCCCATGATGATTTTGATAAAGTTCGCTATAATCATCGCAATTTCGGCAGCATTTCGCAACTAACAAGGAGCGTTTTTCAGCTATGAGCCACGAATCTACACACGAAAATACCCCACAAAATACGCCGAATCAGCGCTTAGTGATCGGGTTGGCCGTCGTCGGCGGGATTGGCTTTACCCTGCTGACTGTGGCGATTGCCATTGGTGTTACCCAAGCGGAAGCCGCCAATAACAGCGTGATTGGCCTGTTGTTCTGGGGCGGGGTGATTTTATTGGTGGGCGCAACGGGCGCTTGGTTCGGCGTGGTACAGCCACAAAAGCACTTTGACGACATCAACAAACCATTGTACACCGGCCATCACGAAAAACACTAATGCCTGTAGCAATGCTCCCGCGTCAGCCGATGGGTGACCCGATCACGGGGGTGTTGTCCCACTATGATGGGGCAACACTGCTCTCTATCACCGAGTTGCCAGAAGCAGAACTGATTGCCAGCGGGGAGTTTGTCCTGCGCTACGCCATCCCTTACCTAGAAAAGCCCCATTTGGCAATTGTGCCGGGGCTGGTCGCGGTAGATTACGGCGAGATGTTCAACGGTGAGGAGATGTGGCACTTTATCCTCACCAAAAGCAACCGCTATCCGCGTGCCGATGTCATGGGCTACCGCAACGACGGTGTGGATGAGATGATCGTCCTCAAGCGGCTGGACGTAGACCGCCCAGTACAGGTGTTGGCCTATGATTCGTCAGCGGCTACTAGCCCCATTGCCACAATTCAGGCTCTTATCACTTCGGATGCCCTCACCCTACCCGCACGGGTTCGCCAATACCTGCCGCACTACAGCAGCCTAGCCCAATGGATGCAACGTGAATGAATGATTTAGACACTATTTTTCAAGAAGATTGGGATGCAAACCACCGTTCGGGAATCATCGCCGTGATTGGCCGCCCGAACGTGGGCAAATCCACTTTGATTAACCGCATCATTGGGCAGAAGATTGCCATTGTTAGCCCTGTTCCCCAAACGACCCGCCGCCAGCAATTGGGCATCTATACCCGCCCTGATGTGCAAATTCTGTTTACCGACACGCCCGGCCTGCATACACCCCATCACAAACTTGGTGAATTTATGGTGCGGGTGGCACAAAATGCGCTGCGTGACGCGGATGTGATCCTGTGGGTAACAGACATCACCACACCGCCGCACGAAGAAGACCAAGCTATTGCCAAATTGCTAGAAAGCGTTGGCGAAACCCCAGTGGTGATGTGCCTCAACAAGTGCGACAAGATGACTTCCCCACAGCAGATTCTCGCGCTGACCGAGCCTTATAAAGCCTTATTGCATGTCACCGACTTGTGGCAGGTGAGCGCCGTGACCGGGATCAATGTGCCAGAGATGGTCGAAACGCTTGTCAAGCGGATGCCCGTAGGCCCGCGTTATTATCCTGCCGATCAACTGAGTGAGGTCAATTTGCGCTTTATGGCCGCAGAGGTCGTGCGCGAAAAGATTATGCTCAACACCTTTGAGGAAATCCCGCATTCGGTGGCGGTTGGGATTGATTCCTTCCAAGAGCGCGCCGACGGCAAGTATGAGATTCACGCCACGATTTACGTGGAGAAGGAATCGCAGAAGGGGATTTTGGTCGGTAAGGGCGGCAGCATGATAAAGAAGCTCGGCACTGATGCGCGCACTGAGCTAGAGCGAGTCTACGATAACCCGGTGATGCTGTTCTTGGTGGTCAAGGTAGAACACAACTGGCGCACTGTAGATGACGCCATGCGCCGCTTTGGGTATCATATCCCTAAGGATTAGCCTTATTGCCGATTGCTAGATTATGCGGATAAGGCAGGCCTTGTCCCTACGGGATGGGGTCGCATTTCAACGGTGACACCTGTGTCGTCCGTCTTTATGGCGTTAAAATCAGTCACTAGCAATCAAAGTAAAAGGGTAGAACGAAAAAAGGCGACCTGTTTTCACAGATCGCCTTTTAAGGATGGGCAGTGTAGGACTCGAACCTACGACCTTTTCTACGTCAAAGAAATGCTCTACCAATTGAGCTAACTGCCCCTGACGTGATTTAATATACCCGCAGACGGGAATTTTGACAAGGGGAAAATCCAAGAAATAGGGGCGCAGCAACGCTGCGCCCCTACAGGGTGTGTTGTATTATTGCATCGCTGCTGCTAAGGTCGCGCAAGCTGGGCAACCGCCGTCTGCACGGAGGATGGCATAGCCCCACATCGGGTCGGATGGGTTCGGGATGTTGAAGTCCACGTTCCAGACGATCATAATGCGGACGTTGCCGCTAGTGCGTGCCGCGCGTGCGGCTTCACCCAACCATTGGGCGTGTTCTGCCAAGGAGGTGTTGCCTGCCCAACCAAATGCTGGCGGAATGCTGATGCTATAGCCTTCACCCGACAGGAAGCCGAGTTCGGTGTAACACACCGGCTTGCCCCCAAACAGCCCATAGCCGCGCTGGGTCATGGATTGGTAGTAGTAGCTGGGGTATTCTCCGCGTGGGTCGCCGCCGACTTGATTTGGCGAAACGATCCCTTCGTTGTAGTGCAAGCCCACGCAGTCCAGATATTGGGCAGCGCCTGCGGCGGCCATCTGCTGCATGAACACATCGTCGTTACAGCCGTTGGGGGTACAGCCCGCGGCACCGAAGAAGCCGGTAGGGGCGGGCGCGCCGCTAATCACCAGTGTTCTGCTGCTGGCATTACGGATGGCGTTAGAAGCTGCAGCCAACAGTTGCGTATAATTGGCGCCGTTGATCTGGCCGACTGCCCACTCACGGTCAATGTTGGGTTCGTTCCACACTTCAATGGCGTCTGCGCCCAACCCGGTCAAGCCAGCCACATAACTGGCGTAATCTGCCGTGTAGCCGGCGGTGTCTGCGGCGAGTGCGTTCTTGTCGCCAACCACGCCCAACAAGACCTTAAAGCCGTTGGCGTGTGCTTCAGAGATGAAACCCGCATGTTCAGTGGCGTTTGCCCCGCGTGAGTGTGTCACTTGTTTCTTCACCCATGTCATGCGGGCGCTACGTGCTAACGCAACGGTATTGCTGTTCAGTTGCAACACATGGCCGCCTAACTCAAAGCCACCAGCGCCAGCGGTACTGGCAACTGCTGCGGGCAGGTTGGTGTTTGTGGTTGGGGCGGTGGCAGGGGCAGCGGGAACTGCTGAAATCACTTGATTGACTTCATCGCACACGGCAACATCGCGCAGGTCAAAGCTAATGCGCCCCTGATATTGCTTGCCAGAGACATCCGTTAGGGTATACACCCAGCCAAAATAGATCGGGCGGGCGGCGGCTGGGTTGTCTAGCGTAGCACAGTCATCAATGCCGTAAGAGAATTCTGCTTGCTCGTAGGTGTATTCCCGTACGAGGCTCAAATCAACACCGAATTCTTCTTGAATGGCAGCACGCACTGCCGAATATCCCCGCCATGTGACGTTATTGGGTGTCGGGGTGGGGCCAGATTGCGCGAGGACGATACTGCCTGCATTGAAGACCATTGCCGTTGTCAGCAACGCCAACAAAAGGCCAAACACGCCTACACGCCACATCATTTTCGCTGTTTGTCGCATAAATTTTACCTCTACTCATAAGCTTCTGACTTGAAAGGGGGGCTTATAGGGAACGCCCCATAAGCCATTTTGCACTAGCCTACCGCAAGGCGGCCATTTTACCAGTGGAATCTTGTCTGGCGTAGGGAAAACATCGGGCAAGCGCTATTGACGAACCAGCGGTGCGGCGATGTCTCTCAGTTGTTGCAGATGCACCGCCAGCCGCGCCTGACCTTGTGAAGTGACCTCTTGAACCAGTGCATCAAGCGTTTCAAGTAAGGTTTGGTCGAACTCATGCGCCCGCGTACGGAGCAATTGATGGGCAACCTGTTCAGAACTGGCCGATAGCAATTCGTTGATGAAGCGCATTTCTGGGTGCATCTGCTCTTGAATGGCCGAAACGATTTGCTGGCGCAGCGCCCCTAGCCGTGATGAGGCAGCTACGTTGCCTTGTTGCTGTGCCTGCTGAATGTTGAGGTCTAGCACCGTCATCACCACTTGGTCGAACATTTGGATGTTGGCGCGGATGACGCCTTCGGGGTCGGGGTGTTGTAACACTTGCTGGAGGAAGTTGGCGGCTGCCTGTAAGCGGGCTTGGTTTTCTTGGTCAATGACTTGGATCAGTTGTTGCAATTGCATGTGGGCTTGCTCTAAAGCCGGGCGGTCTGCGGCACTGGCCTTGCCGATTTCTAGCGTGAACGCTTGGAAGAATTCTGCATCGAACAACGGGCGGGCTAACCCCACCAACGCTTGTAGATGATCTTCACTGCCTGCATAGCGCTTGACCAAAGCAAGCATCGCCGCCTGTGACGGTTCTTCGCCCAGCGTTTGTAACTGTGTGGCAACCTCTTGGATGATGGCTTCTTGTTCGCGGGTGCGCTCTAACAGTGCCTTGCCTGCCGTTGAGTAATTGGCAACATACTCTTGCACGACCAAAACATGCTCTGCCAGTTGCATACGGCCTTCATTGGCGTAGCGTTCGGCAATTAAGTTCATGGTCTGGAAGAATGTGCCATCAATTTTGCCGTCATGTTCTTCAACCAACGCTTGAAGTTGTTCTGGCTCGCTTTGGAGCAATAGCTGGATGACCCGTGAGCGTTCCTTTTGTTGATCGAGCATTTCACGGGTAACGCCGTCGCCTTCTAACACCTGTTCAATCAGCCCTTGTAGCGTCAGGGCGCGGCGAGGTTGCAACAGGTAGCCCTTGACAATCTTCCCCTGTAGGGAGGTCGTGACTTCGCGGGTGAGGCTGCCGAGGAACTTATCAGTTTCGCTTTGGCTCATTGCCAGCCCCATCGGGACAAACTCAATGAGCAGGTCTTTTTCGCTGTCGTGATACACCAGCGGGGTAGGGGCTGGGCTAACGTTGTTACAGTTGGGGCATTGGACAAGGTTAAGTTGCCCAGCAATCAATTGCGATTTTTGCTGTGGGTTATGGGCCGGGTCAATAATCACAGACACGGTGACGGTGGTCGGTTGGCCGCAACTTGGGCAACGGAACGGAACGATACGAGTAGTTTGCATCAGGGGTGTTTTCTCCGGTGAGATCAGTTAAGGGAACCCATCTTGGGGCAGGGTGATGATACGCTAAGATCGCCTAACGTGGTAATCGGAAAGTGAACCGAGCGCCCTTGCCGGGGGCGCTGTCAACGTCAATGTGACCGCCATGCGCTTCGACAATCGCCTTCGAGAGGTAAAGCCCTAGTCCCGTGCCTTCAGTTTTGCGGCTCAGGGCGTTGTCCACTCGGAAAAACCGTTCAAACAGGCGTTCACGGTCTGGGGCAGAAATTCCAATGCCTTCGTCTTGAACGTAGATGGTGATGTGGTCTGCATCGAAACTTCCGCCAACTTCGATCTTTCCACCCTCAGGGGAATATTTAATCGCGTTACTCACCAAGTTGTCAATCACCTGACGGATTCTCACGGTATCTGCATTGACCGCTGGGAAGTCTGACGGGAAGTTGAGCAAGATTTGATGGCGGTGCGTTTGCGTCTGGAAGCGCTCTACAGAGCGTTGTGCCACCTCATCAAGATAGGCCGTGTCTGGAAGGATGTCCAGCGTTCGGCGGGCTTGGAGCTTGCTGGCGGTGATGAGGTTATCTACCAATTGGTTAAGCCTGTCGGCTTCTTCTTCAATCACGGTGAGGCTATCACGCATGACCTCTGGGTTCCATTGCACATCGGGGCGGTTGAGCGTGCTGGCATAGCCCTTGATGAGCGTGATAGGCGTGCGAAGCTCGTGAGACACCGTAGAGATAAACATCTGTTGCATGTCTTGGGCGCGGCGGAAGTTGGTAATGTTCCGTACATTGGCGATGATGTTCACCAACCGCCCACGCGCCATCAAGGGGGCATAGGTAATGCCCACCCCAAGTATAGATTGGTCAGCACGTTGCAAGTCGCCTTCTACGTAAAGCGTGCGCTCTGGATTAGCGATGTCATCCTCAAGCGGTTGGATCGGCCACCCGGCTGCAATGGCCGCCTCAA
Organism: Phototrophicaceae bacterium; assembly: GCA_049318725.1. Lineage (GTDB taxonomy): Bacteria > Chloroflexota > Anaerolineae > Aggregatilineales > Phototrophicaceae > CAIRDJ01. Next base: position 10,180 of record JBMOFU010000052.1, read on the forward strand.
GGTTGCCCAAGTCTTGGCGCGCCCAACGGATGACATCCCCAAGCGGCAGATCAATGGCTTCATGGCTCGTCCAGCCAGAGATGCGTTCCATCGCTCGGTTAAAGCTGAGGATGTGAAGCTGCGCGTCCAAGATCATCACCCCATCGGCGCTGTTTTCTAAAATGGCCGCCAACCGCCGCCGCTCTTGGTCAATGCCGGCATACAGTTGGGCGTTATAAACTGCAATGGCGGCTTGGTCTGCAAAGCTCTGCAAGACTTGGATGTCGTCGGGCGTGGCGCTGCCACGATAGGCGCGGAACACAATTAACAACCCTAGTGGCTCGCCATGCATGACAAACGGCAGGGCAATGGTCTGTTGAAAGCGCGGGTCTAGCGCGACCGCCATGCGCCGCATTCGTGCGCTAATCCGCTCGGTTTGCTGGCCGCCATCCCCTTTAGCGATGAGGTCTTCAAGTTGCCCATTGAGCATATCAATTTGTTCCGCGTCTAAGCCCATGGTGGCGCGGATGCGATATTGCCCACTGAGTTCACGCAAGGCCACTAAACCGACTTCCCCGGCTAACATAATAACCGACGCATTTAAGATCAGCCGTAGCACTTCGCCGAGGTCGAGTTGGGCGGTCATCGCGCGCGAGATTTCTAACAGAAAGTCCCGTTGCCGCACCCGAAAGTCGTGGAGCATTAACATAATGGCGCAGACGAACCCTTTTGCAGACCGTAGATGATGCTAGAGTCTATCATAGAAGCGGTGTCGGCTCTATCAGAAATCTGTTTTAGAATGATAGCCACCGCCAAGCCATTAAGCAGATTCCCCCGCGAGTTGCGATTTTGTTGCATTGGTGTATCATAGATTACAGTATGGTTCATGAAGTGTTTGTTTTGAGTTACTTAAGAGGCTTGCTATGGTTGCGGTTCAGCAAGAAATACGGCAGATATTGATCGTAGAGGATGATTCTGATACCGCCGAGGTGATGACCGCGATTTTGCGTGACGCGGGCTTTGAAACAACCGCCGTCAGCGAGGGGATTCGCGCCCTAGACCTATTGAATGTCGGCGAGCCAGATTTGATCCTGTTGGATTTGAACTTGCCAGATGTCAACGGGTTACACGTCATTGAAACGGTGCGCGCCAGCTCATTCTTACCGCTGATTGTCATCAGTGGGCAAACCTTACAGGTGGATAAGGTCATTGCCTTAGAAGCAGGGGCAGACGACTTTTTAGCGAAACCTTTTTCTGCTGATGAATTGTTGGCGCGGGTACGGGCGCTCTTGCGCCGTGTAGACTGGACGCCCGAACCCCAAACGCACTTGATTGTTCGTCAGTTAGACCTTGATATGCCACGCCGTCAAGCCACCATGCGTGGGCGTAAGCTCCACCTCACGCCGATTGAATATGGATTGTTGGTGACGATGATGCGTAAAGCCGGGCAAACCACCACCCACAATGAATTGCTCTTGGCCGTTTGGGGAGATACCTACAAGGGCGACTATTCTGTCTTACGTGTTAATATTTCCCGCTTGCGTCAAAAGCTAGAAGATAACCCCCGCCACCCCAGCTACATTGTTACTGTCGCTGGCGAAGGCTATGTGATGCCACTCCATTAGGGATGCCTCAACCCGTATGAATTCTCAATTTCGAGCGACCCTTATTCTGTTAGGCGCGTTGTTGGTGGCGTTAACGTACACTTTCCCGATTTGGCAACCCTACCTCAACCGCTTGCCGGGTGGTCAGACCGTCTTCCCCGGCTTACCTGCTGAATTGACCGACGCCTATCTGCTCTTGCCAGAAGATCAACGCACTGCCCTTAACGAAGTTGCCGAAGAAGACCCCAACCTTGCCTTACAGCTTGTGCTAGGGCAGTTGCGCCAAGATAATGTCGTTCCCCCAGAGTTGCAAGCGACCCCCCAGATGGTTGGCCCTACCCTTGCAGGGCTTGGGGATTTTATTGCGCCAGATGACCGCGTGCAGGCCGAAGGGCAGATCACCCTGTTTGTGCTTGCTGATGGACGCTATATATTGCGCTTGGATAACTTTCGGGTGACCAACCTCCCACAGATGACCGTTTACCTGTCTGCCAGTGTAGCACCGCTGGATCAAGAAACGTTTCAGCGTAGTGGGGCATTTCAGGCCATCGGAGAGTTACAAGGCAATGTGGGCGGGCAGAATTACCCGATTGCCCCACAAACCGACCTTTCCGAGTACAATACAGTCGTGATCTATAGCGAAAGCCTAAACGTGGTGGTGGCCTACGCCCGTTTTGCAGTTCGCTTCTAATCAGGAGCGCCTCATTACATGGTTGAACCGTATACCAAGCTCGCTACGCTCTATGATACGTTCGGGCTGGCAGATTTTTCGACACAGATCATCCCCACCCTGTTGGACTATGCGCTTAGTACCGACTGGATCGGGCGGAGCTTTTTAGATTTGGGCTGTGGTACTGGGGCGGCCAGCGTTTGGCTGGCAAACGAAGGCTACAACGTCACTGGTGTAGATAAATCTGTTGAGATGCTTCAAGTGGCGCAGAACAAAGCCAATAGTGGCATGGGCTTAAGCCTGCAATGGAAACAAGCAGACATCCTTCAACCTGCTGAAACGTTCCCCGCTGTGGATATGGTCATTGCGCTAGACGTGTTGAACGAGCTTGAAAGCATCAAAGAGATTCAAACGCTTTTCCAACAAGTGCTGCAATCGCTCAAAGAACAAAAGCTGTGGGTATTTGATATGTATACCATTGAGGGGCTGGCAAAGTTGGCCGCCTTCCCGCAGGCATTGCTGCACGACTCACAGCGCTTGACGTTGATGACCACCACCACCTTTGACTATGAACGTCAGATGTCTGTGCGGCGCTACCTCAGTTACATTAGTCCAGAGGCGAACGTCTGGCGGCGCGCAGAGGGCGTGCGGGTGTTGCGTGCCTACCCCATCCAAGCGATTATCACGCTGTTGCAACGGGTTGGGTTTAGCAACATTCAGCTATTTTCTAACCAATTCACTCCGCTAGACCCCCGCCAAAATGTGGGCGAGCGCGTCATCTTCTACGCAGGAACTTAAGCGATGTTTGAAAAACGTGAATTTTCGGTGGACGCCGAACACGATTCGCTGCGGCTGGTGGTCGTGTTGGCGTTTATTATTAGTGGTATCGCTGGCTTTGCCTATTTGTCTTTCACCTTTCAGGCGGGCGGCATCAACATCTTGGCGATTTTTGGCAGTTTAATTATCGCTGCGGGGGTGTCTAGCACCTTAGAGCGTGCGCTGAAAAAACGTTGGCCGTCCGGTAAGGTCATCGAAATTGAGCCAACTCGCATCGCGCTCTTACATCAGGGGCAGGTGAAAGATCAGGTACAAAAAACTGAAGCGTCACGCTTGATGCTGTGGCGCTTCACCGTCAGCCGTCGGACGCGCGTCCCAAAGGGCTGGTTTATGGTCGCTACTGCCGTTGAGCAAGACGACCCACACCTTGCCGTCTATACGTTGATGTCCCCACAAATGTACGAAACGTTTGATATTGATAATCGTTTTAAGGTGCTTGAAAAGCCCAACGCGGGTGTAGAGGCGGACGAGTTGCGCTTGGCAGGGGAACAACGGCGCTTGATGCGCGCTGAATCCTTGCGATGGCATGACGGTGTAGAGATGACTGCCGACGATTTTATGATCTATTTTGGCTTGCTAGATAAGGTGTTTGCCGCGTGAAGCGAGTGCTGTTGGGGTGTTTTGTCTTGTGGGCAAGCTACCCCTTGTGGGGGGTGAGCGCCCAATCGGCAACGTTGCCCGCCTATGGGAGTGTACAGGGGCAAATTGCCGCTGACCAAAGCGAAACATGGTTCTTCCGTGCAGTAGAAGGGGAACTCGTCTCGCTGATTGTTGAACCGACCAGCGATCTTGACCCGACGCTCACCTTGCGGAGCGAAACCGGCGCGCTGTTGACGCAAAACGACGACTATGATTATCCCAACAGTCGTAGCGCCGTACTACAGGCCGTCACGATCCCGTTTACAGGGCAGTACAGTGTGGAAATCAGCGGATTTGGTGGAAGTGTCGGTACGTATACCCTGACTCGGTTGCGTGGCTACGCTCAAGCTGAACAATTGAACGGGTTTGCCAACGCCAGCGAGTGGGTTGCCAGTGGCGAAACACTCCAGTTAGGGTTAGCGCCGAATGCGCTTTCCCTTAGCCTTTCAGGGATTTCACAGTCTGGGGTAGCCTATCCGCCGCGTGCAACGCCCTTAGGTGACGCCTATACCCATGTGGCCGTGACTGTGAATGCCCGACCGGGGTGGGTTGTGGGGATGACTGCCCGCCAAGCCCGCCCAGATCAGTACTACCTGTTTGCCATCAATCACTTGGGCGGTTGGCAGTTGGTACTGCGGGATGGCGAAACCGAAACGATTCTACGAGATTGGGGAACTCACCCCGCCATTCGTGCCGGGGAAACATCCTTCGACTTAGGGATATTATCCTACGGCCAAACGGTAGAGGTCTTTTACAACGGCAGCTCGCTGGGCAGTGTCGAAGACGCCACGCTTGAAAGCGGGATCACTGGCGTCTATGGGCAGACGGCCAACGCGCTCGATAGTGCCTTTGCCGCGACCTTTAGTGACCTGCGGGTGACTGTGCCGCGCTTGACCGCACAGGGTGGCGAACTGTTGCCAATCCAGATCATTCTTGGCAATGTGGTGGATGTCGCTAACGCGCTGGCGCACATGCGCGCCATCCCCAGCGGCGGCGAGTTGGTGTTGGATGTGTCCGAAATTGTGGTGCAGTCCAACGATGTCGGGGTGAGTCGCTTCCCGTTGGGGCGTGGCAGTACCTTTACCAACTTTGTGATTTCCAGTGAAGTGACGATACAGGCCAACTTTGACGACCCGGCTGGCTGTGGCCTCTATATGCGGGCGGTAGACGATGAAACTTATCTAATGGCCTATCTGGATCAAACGGGTGCTTACGGCCTGTCAGAGCGGCGCGGACAAACCTTCTTCCCCGGCGTGTTCGGCCAAGAAGCATCCTTAGCGCGTGGCGAACATCAACTGTTGTTGATTGCCAACGGGAATACCGTCCGTTACTACATGGATGGGCGCTATGTGGGTGAACTGTTGAGCGCTGGCGTCGCGGGGAGCATTGGCAACGCGATCATCAACTTTGAGCCAAACGCGACCAATTGCCGTTATGAGAATACGTGGCTATGGCGCTGGGATTAAAATGCGTCTGATATAAATTACAAACTGCACGGGTAGGGGCGCAATAGTTTGCGCCCAAAAAGGGAAGCCGAGATGCCGACAGTTTATGAGGAGGCCATTTTACGTACCATCCTCTATGCCGATGTCTTTGACTTCCCCCTCACGCTAGACGAGATTCATCACTTCTTGATTGCTGCTGAACCTGCCTCGCTGGAACGATTGCAACAAACCCTTGCTGAATCTACCTATCTACAGGCGCGCTTGTGCCTAGACCTGCCCTATTATGCCCTGAACGACCATCCAGAAGTGATTGCACGCCGCCAACAACGCGAATCCATTGCCCGTGATGTTGTCCCTAAGGCGCAACGCTACGGTCATCTGTTGGCGGCGTTGCCGTTTGTGCGGATGGTGGCGATTACAGGCGCCATTGCGGTGCGGAATCCGTCGGGCTGGCGCGATGACTTCGACTACCTGATTATCACGGTGCCGGGGCGGGTATGGTTGACGCGCGCGTTGGCGGTGATGATGGTGCGGGTGTGTCGGCGCTTCGGTGTGGAGCTTTGCCCAAACTTCGTTTTGGCGTCGGATCAACTGACGCAGCGCCGCCAAGATTTGTTCATCGCACGCGAAATTGCCCAGATGATCCCGCTTAACAACATAGACCTGTATCACGCTTTTCGTGAGGCCAACCGCTGGACGGATGAGTATCAGCCGAACGCAGGCGCGCCCTTTTATAACAATAACATCCCGTTAACGCTGACTGCATCGCCGCTTAAGCAGGCGCTAGAGTGGGTGTTTAGCGGGGGAGTCGGGGACTGGCTCGAAGCGTGGGAATATCAACGCAAGCGACGGCGCTTTGTACCGCAAGCCGAACAGCCGGGCGCGTCTGCCCAAATTGACACGGGCAACGCCAAAGGCCACTTCAAAGATCACGGCGCACGGGTATTGGCGGCCTATGCGGAACGTTGCGCCCGTTATGGATTGCCGTCATCACTGGGGGCGCAACTCGTTGCGCCCCTACAGTATGAATAAATGCGCGGGGGGGGGACGCCCCCACTACATGATTTCTGGGGCAGTCATGCCCATCAGGTCAAGAACGCGCTTGAGTGCTACCTGCGCCGCCCGATAGAAGCGTAGCCGCGCCTTAGCGGTGGCGGGGTCAACTTCGGTGTGTAGCACGCGCACATTATCATAAACTGGATGGAACACGCCGGCCAACTCATGGGCGTAAAAGGCGATGCGGTGGGGTTCCAGTTGGGTTGCTGCGGTTTCAATCACTGTAGGTAGTTCCAGCGCCTTCTTGATGAACGCCAGTTCATGCGCCCC
>JBMOFU010000053.1:0-16428 GCA_049318725.1 Phototrophicaceae bacterium
CCCCATCGCCCTTTTCCTGATGCTTCCTTTGCCTCATTTTATCCCTTTCCCACGACGGGCTAAACATTACCCACACAGGAGAAAGGGAGAAGGGCAATCCACGGGGGTAAAAAGTCCCTCTCCTGTAAGGTACAGGACAGGACAGTTTTAACAGAGTTGCGTCAGGGGGGGAGCGAAAATGAGTTCTGCTGACAACCTCGGATTCGGAAAGGTGAGTTGTTGGCGAATCCAGCGCAACCCCCGTCGAAAAATGCTTTGGCGGGGGTGTGAGCGCGAGGGGGAAAGCCGTTCGTCAGCGGTAAACTGAAGCGCCTGTGAAACGATCCAGGGGTAGACAATGGCAAGCACAAAAAGCAATCGGGGGGTAGACAATGGCAAGCACAAAAAGCAATCGGTGGGCGTGGGCAGGATGATAAATCTGGCTCATGTGCCAGTTCAGACCGAAGCTCTTCAAATCGCGGAAGCTGTGTTCATGCCAGGCGCGTTGACGATAGCCCTGCGCCCGTTGGCAGGCGTCATTGGTAACCAGACACCAAGGCGAGGTTTCACCAAGCCGCCAATCAAGCCGCACAAACAGGCGTATCCAGCCATGTTTTTTGAATACCTCCGCAGAGCCACACCACTGTGTTCCGGCGTCTTGAGGGCGTGTTCTTTGCCGTTTTTCAAGCGCAAGCGAACCTGTCCCTGAACCCGCAACAGGTACTTGACGCCAATGCGGTCGAATTCATCGATCAGATCCGGTGAGGTGCCGATGCCCCGGTCGGCTTGAACCACGATGTCAACCGAAGCGGGTAGCAGCAAGCGCAACCGTTCGATCAATTCCGCAATCAACGTCACCTGTCCCTCGGCGGGATAGGCTTTTGGCGAATAACAACGCCACAGTAAGGGAATCGCCCGGCACCGCCAGGCCACCCCAACCATCATCACGCTCAGGTGATCGCCCAGTTTGGTCTCGTCCACCACCACCCACTGCGCGTAGCCCAGTTGGCGGTGAACCCACTTGATCCACTGCTGACTCAGCATCTCATCGCTAATGCGCAGATTGGTCAACCAGCGACTTAACCGTTTTTCCAGCGCGGCTACTGAAGGCCATTCTACCCCAACCAGCGCATCCGCCACTGCACTGACCTCACAGCGCTCGGCTAACACCACCCCGCAGCACCACAGCGTGAGACCCAGTTGTTGCCATGCACCGAGAAAGGCAAAGGTTTTTACGATCTTGGCCATATATGCGTATACTTTCATAGGGAGCCTCTGGTCTGGACTTAAGTTATGGTGGCTCAAATCCTACGGCAAAAGGCTCCTTTTGTTAAATGTGTCCTGTCCTGTACCCGCAGGGGTGTCGCATTCGTAGGGGGGGAACCGATGTGTTCCCCCGCCGTGCGCCCCCCATTGACCTGATCCGCCCCCAACCCCCACGAAAAAGTAGACACACATCCTGAGCGTTGGTAGAATAGTTTGCAAAAGAAATCACAATCGCTCACCCTGCCCTGTTAGGGGTAGGCTAACTTCCGCTATACTATTGTCAAGCCATCATCACTTGCCCCACACGGCAATGACCAGCGTTCGGAGACCCCATGACCCTCGAACAGTTCGCCCCCATTAGCGCCATGTTGATCCTGTCAACGGCGGTGTCTATCCTGATTATTTTCCTGTCGCGCTTGCTGGGGCCGAATAACCCCACCATCCGCAAAACCGCCCCCTATGAAAGCGGCATGAAGCCCATCGGTGAAGGCACGCGCCGGATGCCGATTAAGTTTTACTTGGTGGCGGTGCTGTTCATCTTGTTTGACATTGAAGTGATCTTCTTCCTGCCGTGGGCAGTCACCATGCGCGGACTCGGTTGGTACGGGTTGGCAGCGATGGGCGTGTTTCTGTTCGTCCTCACGGTAGGCTTTTTGTATGAGTGGAAAAAAGGAGCGTTGGAATGGGAATCCTAGAAAATCCCGCACCCGGAGTCACCCTCAGCCAGAAGCTAGGGAACTTGGGCGTGGTCACTACCAGCTTAGACGCCGCCATCAATTGGGCGCGCACAGGCGCGTTGTGGCCGTTGCTGTTCGGTTTGGCTTGCTGTGCCATTGAGATGATGGCGACCCAAGCAGGTAGCTATGACCTTTCTCGCTTTGGGATGGAGTTAAACCGCGCCAGCCCGCGCCAATCTGACCTATTGATCGTGGCTGGGCGCGTCACCCGAAAGATGGCGCCCGTTGTGCGCCAACTGTACGATCAGATGTCTGACCCCAAGTGGGTGATTTCGATGGGCGACTGCGCCTCGTGCGGCGGCGTCTACAACAACTACGCCATTGTGCAGGGCGTAGACGAAATCATCCCGGTAGATGTCTACGTTGCAGGCTGCCCGCCGCGCCCCGAACAACTCATGCACGGGATTTTGACCCTGCACGAGAAGATCAAGGGCGACAAGTGGCGTAACTGGGCGTAAGCCGTCGGACAATGTGATTTGTAGGGGCATGGCGTGCCATGCCCCTACGGTGTGTTTGCATTCATTATTCAAGGATAACCGTCATCCCATGTCAACCTTACCGCCGCCACAGAACCCCGCTGATGCTGTAAAAGCCAAATTCGGGGATGCCTTGCTTCATGTGAAAGAGTTTGCTGGCGAAACGACGATCACCGTCACTGCCGAATCGCTCCCCAACGTGATGAAGTTCCTCAAAGAGACGCCCGGCTTGATTTATAACTTCTTGTCAGACATCAGCGCCGTAGACTATTACACGCCCGACGGCGGCGATTATGGCGACAACTACGCGGGCAAAGACTTCCGTCCAGAGCGCTTTGGCATCAGCTATCACGTCTTTTCCATGCTGTATGGCCGCCGCCTGCGCGTCAAGACCTACGCCAACGAAGACGCACCCGAAGTCCCCACCCTCATCAACCTGTGGGTTGCCGCAGACTGGCTAGAGCGCGAAATCATGGACATGATGGGCGTGACCTTCGTCGGCCACCCCGACCCGCGCCGCCTGTTGATGCCCGAAGACTGGAACGGCCACCCGCACCGCCGCGATTACCCGCTCGGATACGAAACGCCGATGTTCTCGTTCAATGTCGAAGAAATTATGAAGCATAAGCCGTCTGCCAAAGATTAAATAACGCCCATTGTAGGGGCGTCCCATGGGACGCCCCTACCCAACGTTCAATAGAAGCAATCGAAAGGACACGCGATGGTTGCTGTGAATCCACCGCAAGAATCACAAGACGTACAAGTGGAACAGTGGGAAGGCGACGTAAATCAACTGCGTGGCCTTGTGACTGAACGCGCCATGACGGGCGAAACGATGTTGCTCAACATGGGGCCGCATCACCCTAGCACGCACGGCGTTTTACGCCTGTTGCTGGAACTGGACGGCGAAGAAATTGTGACCTGCCTGCCAGACATCGGCTACTTGCACACGGGCATTGAGAAGAACATCGAGTCTAAGCCCTATGAGAAGGCCGTGACGCTCACCGACCGCATGGACTACCTATCCCCCATGTCTAATAACATGGTCTTTTGTTTGGCGCTAGAAAAGCTCGGCGGGATTGATGTGCCAGCCCGCGCACAGGCCATCCGCGTGATCTGCCTAGAACTCCAGCGCATTGCCAGCCATTGCGTGTGGCTTGGCACGCACGCGCTAGATATGGGCGCGATGAGCGTGTTCTTGTACGCCTTCCGTGAGCGCGAAGAAATCTTGAACATGTTCGAGATGCTTTCCGGCCAGCGCTTGATGGGCAGTTACTTCCGTCCCGGCGGCGTATGGCGCGACCTCACGCCAGAGTTTTTGCCGAAGCTGGACTGGTTCATCCCCTACATGCGCGAAAAGATCGAAGACTACAGCATCTTGCTGACCAAGAACCCAATCTGGCTAGACCGCACACAGGGCATCGGCGTGATTGAGCCAGAAGAAGCGCTTCAGTTAGGTTTGACCGGCGCCAGCCTGCGCGGGAGCGGCGTCAACTTTGACCTGCGTAAGGCGCAACCCTACAGCGGCTACGAACAATACAAGTTTGATGTGCCGTTGGGTGAACACGGTGACGTGTATGACCGCTACCTGTGCCGCCTTGAAGAACTGCGCCAGTCGTTGCGGATCATCGAACAAGCCCGCCAAACCCTGCCGGGCGGGGCGTTCCGCAGTGCCAACCGCAAGTTTGTGCCGCCACCGCGTAGCGAGCTAGGCCGCAGCATGGAAGCCGTGATCCATCACTTCAAACTGTGGACGGAAGGCTTCAGCCTGCCCGACGAAGAAGTGTTCGTTGCGGTAGAGTCTCCACGCGGGGAAATTAGCTGTTACCTGCACGGCACAGGCGGCACGACTGCACGCCGCGTCCACTTTAAGACGCCATCGTTCATCTCCATTGCCGCGCTCAAGCATGTGACGCCCGGCCATATGGTGGCTGACCTTGTAGGCATCATCGGCAGCCTAGACTTTGTGTTGGGCGACAGCGACCGTTAATTTTTAACCCCTCCCTAAATCCCTCCCCCTGCGGGAGAGGGACTTTGATTTCTCCCCCTCTCCGCTTGAGAGGAGGGGGTTGGGGGGAGGGGTTACGCAAAATCCTTCATGAATAGGACAATTGAAATGCCAAACGCACTGCTAGAACACTACAAAGACCGCGTAGACCATCACCTGAGCAAGTACCCCGCTGACCAAAAGCGCTCGGCAGTGATGCCCTTGCTGTATGTCGCCCAAGAGCATTACGGCTACGTCAACGACGAGGCCGTAGACGACGTTGCAGACATCCTAGAAATGGATCCGACGCAAGTCCGCTCGATTGCGGGCTTTTACACCATGTACCGCGAAGAACCGAAGGGCAAAGTCTGGCTGCACGTCTGCACCGATTTGCCGTGTGCGTTGCGCGGTGCCGATGAATTTTATGATGACCTGCTGAAAGAACTCAAGATTGACGACGGCGACACCACCGCTGACGGCATGTTCACCGCCGAGCATGTGATGTGCTTGGGCGCGTGTGACCGTGCGCCAATGCTACAGGCCAACTTCCGTATGCATGAAGACCTGAATATGGACATCATGCGCGACCTGATTGCCCAGTGGCGCGCCGATGTTAACGCCGCCCTCAACCCGACCCGTGCGGGCAAGGAAGTCGGCCTCAAAGAGGCGAATTAGATTCATCGCCGCCCCGCGTAGGGACGCAATGCATTGCGCCCCTACAAAAACCACCATGATAACGGGGTTACCACAAACCGTACTGTAAATTTGGAGCGCTGAACCGATGAACATCTTGTTACGTGAACTCGAAGTTGAAAATATCCACCAGTTTGATGTCTACCGCAAGCACGGCGGCTTTGACGGCCTGCAAAAAGCTCTAGTGATGAAGCCCGCTGAAGTCATTGATGTGGTCAAGGCGTCTAACCTGCGTGGGCGTGGCGGCGCGGGCTTCCCGACCGGCATCAAGTGGAGCTTTATCCCTCAAAGCGAACCCGTCAAGTATTTGGTCATCAACGCCGACGAGAGCGAGCCGGGAACGTTCAAAGACCGCCAAATTATGGAAAACAACCCCTATCAACTGCTGGAAGGCTCGTTGATCGGCGCGTATGCCATCCAAGCGGCGGCAGTGTATATCTACCTGCGCGGGGAATATTGGGAAGTCGCCGCACAGCTTGACCGCTGCATCGAAAAGATGCGCGCCGAAGGCATCATCGGCCAGAACATCATGGGGTCGGGCTACAGCGTCGAAATGTACACCCACCTCGGCGCAGGCGCGTACATCTGCGGCGAAGAATCGGCATTGCTCAACAGCCTTGAAGGGGTACTCGGTCAGCCGCGTGTGCGCCCACCGTTCCCGGCCAACAAGGGCGGCGGCCTGTACAAAGAGCCAACCGTCGTCAACAACGTGGAAACCATCGCTAACGTGCCGTGGATCATGGTCAACGGCGCAGATGCCTACAAGGCCATCGGCACGGAAAAGAGTAGCGGCACAAAGGTGTTCTGCCTCAGCGGAGACATCGCCAAGCCCGGCAACTATGAGTTGCCGCTAGGGACAACCGTCCGCGACCTGCTAGAGGGTCACGGCGGCGGTGTGCGCGGCGCAGATCAAGGCCGCCGTTTTAAGGCGCTGTTGCCGTCGGGCGCGTCAGGGCCAATCATCCCGATCACGGATGCCGTGTTAGATACGCCCATGACCTATGAGGCGTTCGCCGCACTAGGGACGGTACTCGGTTCGGCGTCGTTCATCTTGCTGGACGACACGCGCGATATTGTCTGGGCGGCGTCGAAGATGACCAAGTTCTTCAAGCATGAAAGCTGCGGCAAGTGTACCCCGTGTCGTGAAGGCACCTACTGGCTGGATAAAGTGCTTGACCGCCTCATCGAAGGCAAGGCCACAATCCACGATCTCGACAATGTGCAGGATATTGCCTCTAACATTGTGGGGATGACGCTGTGCGCGCTCGGAGACTTTGCCGCCAACCCCGTGTTGGCAACCATGAAGAACTTCCGCAGCGAGTTTGAAGCCTACGCCACCCAGAAGGCCATCAGTCCCGTTGCGCCGATTGGCGATGCGAAAGAGTCCCCTAGCGCGGGCAAGCGCCGCGCCGAAGCCGTCGGGGATTAAAATCCAACAGTGTACGGTGATTGCTAGTGACCGATTTTAAGACCGCAAAGACGGACGACACAGGTGTCGTCCCTACAAAATCGTTGCAATGCGATCCTATTTTGTAGGGACAAGGCTTGCCTTGTCCGCAAAACAGGCCAAAAACACGAACTAGCAATCACCGTAACAGTGTATAGGCAACTTCCCCCTATATCCCTTTCCAACTAGGGATATAGGGGGAAGTTTTATTTTCCCCTTGCCGCTAACAAACGAAAAGGGCAAGCCCCTGTATTATGGGGCGGATAAGGCGGGCAATTGCCCAACGATTACCAGTGCGTAGTTGCCGTAGGTGCGGCGTTGATAGCCGCCAAGCAACAACGACAGCATTTCTGCTGCGGTTGGCTCTAACTGTATCCCGGCGTCAAAGCGCCCGCCGCTAAGGGTCTTTTCGTTGCCGTAGAGCAGTTCAAAGCCCGTTAATGGCGGTACTTCTGGGCAAAGGCGGTTGCCGGCGTCGTCGCACAGCCGCAATAGGTCAAGGCTGTCTGGATCAACCTGTTCAATGGCAGGGTCAAGCCGTGAGGTTTTGTCGCTGACCATATACACATCCAACACCGTGCCGAGCGCCAGCCCGCCCACGCCTAAGTCTAGGCGGTCACGATCCCCGTTGCGCCCAATTTGCAGGCCGTCAATCACCATCACATAGCGCCCGTCCACATCATTGAGCGCCGCCACGTTGAACTGCATGACGCCGTAACGCTCTGGGGTATTAATCATCACACGGGCGGCGTTGGCAGTGGTGATCTCTAGCGGTGCGCTGTTGGGGAAGGTCAAGCGGCTTTCAAAGGTCGGTGGGGTGGTGGGGGGGAGGCAAAACTGGTCATTGAACGGTTCAAAGTCAAATTGTAGCGTGGTGCGTAAGCCCACTGACAGGCCATCTAGCCCGTAGACACTGATGAGAATGCTTTCCGTTTGCCCGGCGTCGTCGCCAAATTCCACTGTGAGCAGGTTAGGCGCTTGCAGATTTTCGACACAGGCAAACATGACTTCGCGGTACAGGTCAACGGTGACGGGTTGGGGATGTTCGCGGGTCAGCAACAGGGTATAGGTGCCAGTTGAAGTGCCGTTGGCGTTGTCGGCGCGGGTGGCGACAATGGTATATTCGCCGGTTTCTTCAACGGTATAGGTGAGGGTAATACTGCCGTTCACTGCGCCGCGATCACTGGTAATCGCCAAATTACGGTTTGGGTCAAGGATGCCGATCAGCGGCTCTAGTCCGTCGGAGGCGGTCATTTGTATCGTCAGAATATCGCCGCCAATGGCGGTGGTCTGCCACCAGTCAAAGATCGTTGCTTCGGTGATGATGTCTTCAACCAGCGCGTTATCGTTCAGCACCGTGACGGTAATCTCGTTGGGGTCGCCTTGTGCCAGCACCGCCCCCCTGTAGCCCAAGAGAATCATCAGCGTTAGGGCAGGGAGTAGCCTGCCCCAACGCACGCCATGCTTATTTTTCGTCAGTGTCATTTTCTGCACGGAGCCGCCGTGTAAAGAAGATCACCCCAAGCAGGCCAAGCGCGCTCAAGACGATCATCCCAAGCCCGTTGCCCGCGTTGAAGTCATCGAACAAGCCTGCATCTGGCAATTCATCACGGTTGACCAGTGTGCCGCCAACGGGGGTTGCACTACCGACAGCCGTTCCAGCGCCCGCGACCGCCGTTCCACTCTCAACAGTGGAGGCAGCGGCATCAACGGCCTGTTGCGTTAGTTGGTTAAACAGTTGTGCTAGGGCGGTGCTGGTGGCGAAGATGTCCTGTTCGTTGGGGCCGTCTGGCGTTTCTGTGGGGCGTGCGGTCAGGGTGGCGGCGGCGTCATTGGTCGCCTGTGCGATGGCCGTAGACGCTTCAACGGTGGAAGTCAACCCTAGCTGGAACGCAGTCGCGGCAAGGTCGGTCGGGTCAAGGGATGGCACTGGTGTGGCCGAAGGGGGGCGCGTGTTGGTCGCGGTGGGGGAAGGCGTTGCGGTGATGGACCGCAATAACGCATCTTGGGTTTGGGTCGCCCCGCGTGCCACTGCCGTTTGCGTGCTTTGGAAGAACGTGGTTTCGTTGATGGCGACAATGGCCGTAGTGGTCAGTTCTGCCGGGTTTGGCCCGCTTGGGCCGCCGCCAAACAACACCAAGCCCAAAATAATCAGCACTTGCACCAGCAACACCCCGCCCAACGCAATCAGCGTATTGCGGAAGCGCCTATTGCCTTGCACGGCCTCTGGGTCTTCAGCAGTGGCCGCGCCGATCACGTCTGGCTCGTCCCCGCCAAGATCAAGGTCAATATCGTCGTCGTCCATGTTTACATCGCCGAAGCTGTCATCGCCGCCGAAGTCGAAGCTGTCGTCCCCAAACGGGTCATCTAGGTCATCGAAGCCGCCGCTGGCACTTTGGGCGTTCGCACGGTTGCCCGCCCCAGAGGATGAATCGGCAAGGGAATTGTCGTCCCCAAACAGGTCATCGCTATCAAAGTTGAAATCATCATCAAACTTGTTGGTCATGCCTCGTATGTCCTTCGTCTGGTGGGCGCAAATGCAGCCTGTTCAGCCCCGCTACAGCCGATTGTAGTCTAGCGCGCTTTTGGCAAGTGTGCAACTCGCAATGGTAAATCCAGCGTGGGATGAACTACGGATGTTCTCGCAGCATGACCTGCTAGTAAAATTCATATCGTGATTGCTAATAACGGATTTTAACGCCACAAAGACGGACGACACAGGTGTCGTCCCTACAAAACCGTTGCAATGCAACCCCATCCTGTAGGGACAAGGCCTGCCTTGTCCGTAAAACAGCGCAAAAACATGAACTAGCAATCAGGGTATGCCTATATCGTGGGGGGGATAGGGGTTTAAGGTTAAACAACAAAGAAGGCTTGGTTTTTGTGACAAGCCTTCAATTGACAATGGCAATGTTTGCGGTTATATATAAAGGGTATCCTCAAAAAATGACATCTTTCGCTTCACACCCTAAAAATATCAACTCATTTCCACCTCCAGCAATCGTAAAATTGGCAATCCCTTAACACATTTTTAACATCCAAACTGCACCATTTGAAGTTATAGTTGTTACAGTTTGGGTTCGGCGCGCTACATCCGTAGCCCCGACCAACGACAATGTGATACAACCCACAGAGGGGGTAAGCCATGACAGATTCGCGTATTTTGGTTGCAGTGTTTACCACACAAAAGCACTTGGTACAGGCCATGGATAAGGTCTTAGACCCGTTGAGCGCCGAAGTTGAAACCGCAACGGTGCTGGTGCGCGGCCATAACGGGGCAGTCCATATCTTAAAAGATCACCTGAGCGGGCGCGACAGCGCGATCATCGGTGGCGTGGTGGGGATGCTCGGCTTTGGCGCGCTGGCGTTTTGGGTGCTGCCGATCATGACGCTCCAAGCAGTGTTGCTGTCTGTGTTAGGGAGCGTGATTGGGGTGTTGGCGGCCATTTTGCTCGCACGCTTTAACGAACGGCGCCTGCCTGCTGGCTTGAATCCGAAAACGGTCGCCAGCCTTTCGGCGCGGTTGAGTGCTGGCAAATTGGCGTTGGTGATGCGCCTGCGTGACCCCGAAGCTGTTTATCCCTACTTGCAAAAAGCCCTCACGGAATACGACGCCGATGTTGCTTTGCTGACAGTACAGGCGGCGGGCGGTAACTCTGCATGGATGCTGCACATTAAAGAAGTGCCTGTGCGTTAAAGCGCCTACGCCATGCAATCCACCCCTGATTGACAATGCCTAAACGTGGGGGTGTTCTATGGGACGCCCCTACTCTGCAACATATGCCTACCGACCCCGCAGAATAGGGTCACCCCCCGCAGGTGGCTTGACCGCCAAACGCGGCAGGCGACCAGACCGGCGGCGTATTCCCTAAGCCCGCCAACACAGTCGGCGCGGCGTCGGGTGCAAGAATCGTCAGTGTATAGTCGCGGCGGACGGCCAACCGTCCGCCGTTGGCGTTCCATAGCGGGAAGTCGAACGCGGCGTCATCCGCTGCGGTCAACGGATAGCGGGCGGCACTCTGTTCGGCGTTTTCCAGCGGCGGGACGCTCCACAGGCGGGCGGCGTCATCGGCTTGGAAGCCGCGCAAGGCGGCCAACAGCGCTAACCCGTCTGGTTGCCAGATCACCCACTGGCTTTGGACGGGTTCAGTGGTCAGGCGCGTGGGGATGGCGTTCGGCTGCGCGGCAATGATCCACAGAAAATCTTCACTTGGCACCACCGTGTACAAAAACGCGATCAACGTGCTGTCGGGGTTCCAGCGCGGATGGGTGACACTGCCCACGTAAAAGGTCGTCAAGCGCTCTTTGGTCAGGCCGTCGGCGCTGACCTTCCATAAATCAGACTCGCGCACGGCAGGCGTATCGGCGGGGATATTCGGTTCAGCGGTGGCGTAGAGCGTCGCCCCGGCGGGACGGACTTCATAGGACACATACGCCAGCCACGCCCCATCTGGCGACCATGTGGGGTAAAACTCATCGCCTGCCACACTATAGAAGGTCGGCGCGCCGCCTTGCGGCGGAACCCACGCCACGCGGGATTCGACGCCCGTGTACGACTCTGGCGATTCAATCGGGCGGGATAACGTAAAGGCAATCCGTGTACCGTCGGGCGACCAGTCCGGCTCCCATGCGCTCCAGTTGCCAAAGACGCCGTTGGGCAGGTCGTCTACGTTGAGTAAGGGACGTGCGTCGCCATCCAGCGTGACGGCGTATAGCAGGGTCGGCGCGGCCTCTGGCGTGAGCGTGACCAGCAACTCACAGCCGTCAGGCGATGTATCCCACACTTGATGCGCGCCAAGCCCAATAGTGATCGGGTGGCTAACGCCTGTATCCATGTCGTAGACGATCACCGATTCCCCTAGCGCGTCGGTGGTGGCGATGTATTCGCCCACAATCGGCGGGGCAAAATCTTGGGCATGGAGGGGTAGCACCAACAGCACAATCAAGATAATGGTAGGGGCGCAATGCATTGCGCCCCTACGGGGGATGGGGCTACAATTCATGCAGTTCTTCAAGGCTGATGACTTTATCGCGCAGGGCTTTTAGCGCGGCGTCGTGGCGGTCTTTGGCGCCGAGCTTGTTCATCGCCTGCGCCAACGTTTCGATAAGAATTGGCAAAGACATCGAAATCCGTTTGGCGATGTCGTCATTGCTGTAGCCCGCCGCCACATAGAGCAATACTTGGCGCTCACTTTCAGAGAGCTTGCGGTTTGCGCCTTCGGTGTTGCGGCGGTCAATCATGCTGTCTACCATGCGCTCGGCCACGCCCGTCCCGAGTACCAACTGCCCTTGTACCACGCGCAAAATGCCGTCTACCAGTTCTTCAGAGTCGCCGCTTTTCATGATGTAGCCGTTTGCCCCTGCCCGCAGCGCCTTGACGATATACCAGTCTTCATCGCGCCCAGTGAGTACCAACACCTTGCAGCTTGGCACTTCTTGGCGGATCTTGGGCAAGACCTCTAAGCCGCTGCTGCCGGGCATGTTCAAGTCTAGCACTAACACATCTGGCAGTAGTGCCTGCGTTTGACGGAATGCGCCGTCGCCGTCAGAGGCTTCGCCCACCACCACCATATCGTCGCGCTGTTCCAAAAAGGACATAATCGTCTTACGGATGATGTTATGGTCGTCGGCCAACACAATGCGGATCGTCTGTGGGCGGCTTGGCACGGTTTGCGTGCGATGCCGTTCCCCGCCCAACGGTGAGGTATCTGGTAAGCGGCCTGTTTCCGCCTTGTTGAGCGGGGGTAGTGCGGCCTCTAGCGCGTTGCCAAACGCTTCAGCGGTCTGGAAGCGGCGCTCTGGCTTCTTTTCCAGCGCCCGCAAGATCACACTTTCCAGCGCGGCGGGAACGTCTGGGTTGATTTCACGCAGCAGGGAAGGCGCTTGCTTGACGTGCTGTAACAACAGCGCGCCAATGTCGTCGGCGTTGAACGGCAATTGCCCGGTTGCCATTTCGTACAGCACCACGCCCAAGGAGTAAATATCGGTGCGGCGGTCTAGCTCAATCCCTTGCGCCTGCTCTGGAGACAGATAGGCGGGCGTGCCGATGACCATCCCATGCGCTGTCACGCGCTTGGCCTCACGCGGCAAGGCCAGCCCTAAGTCCATGATTTTGACTTGTCCCTGCGGGGTGACGTGGATGTTGGCCGGCTTAATATCGCGGTGGATCACACCGTGTTCGTGGGCGTAGTGCAACGCACGGGCGATCTGCCCGCCTAAGTTAATCACCGTGGGGGCAGCGCTAGGGATGTACTTGGAGAGCGGTTCGCCTTCGACATACTCCACTACAAGGAAGTGCGTGTCGCCTTCCTGTTCAATGTCATAGAGGCTCATAATGTTGGGATGGTTCAGTTGGGCGGCGGCTTCTGCCTCTTGGAAGAAACGCCTGCGGGTGTTTTCGCGCACATGCGGCAGCAGCACCTTCAGCGCCACATCACGGCCTAAGCGTGTATCTTTGCCTAAGTACACCGTCGCCGTAGAGCCATCCCCTAAGTGACGAATGACCTCATACCGTTTAACAAGTTTGCGACCAATCATACAGACACATCCTGAAAAAGCCCTGTGACCGAACAGGGTATAGGGTCTACTGGAACAGTTCTCGATATAAGATAAGCATACCACAGGGCGGGTTTCCCGCCCAATTTTGGGGGGGATGGGGGCAAAGGCATTATCAGACACCGCGAGTATCCCCTTCGATTTCACGCCCGACCTTTGGTAGAATGGGGACAATTAACGCGCCTATCGCGTCTCCCGGCGCAACGGACTTAGAAGGGAACCTGCGTGAAAAAACCAAGTGTCTTGATCTTTATCGTAAGCTATAACGCCGAAGCCTTTATTCGGAGCGTCTTAGACCGCATTCCAGCGCAGGTATGGAACAATCCAGACTATGACACCGAAGTGCTTATCATTGATGACCAGTCTAAAGACCAGACCTTTTTGCGTGCCAACGAATGGCGCGCCCAGTTCCCTGCGCTCAAGCTGACGGTCTTGTATAACCCAGTCAATCAGGGCTACGGCGGCAATCAAAAGCTCGGCTACCACTACGCCATAGAAAACGGCTTTGATGCCGTTGTGTTGCTGCACGGCGACGGACAATATGCCCCCGAACTGCTGGACGAGATGATCCGCCCAATTTTGGACGGCAAGGCCGATGTGGTGTTTGGCTCACGGATGGTCAACCGTTTTGACGCGCTACGCGGTAAGATGCCGCTTTACAAGTGGGTGGGCAATCAAATCCTCACGGGGTTGCAAAACTGGATGTTGGGCAGCCACCTGTCAGAGTTCCATACGGGCTACCGTGCCTACAGCACCAAATCGCTGGCGGGGGTGCCGTTCACCTATAACTCTGACTACTTTGACTTTGACACTGACATCATCATTCAGATGTTAGACACCCACCAACGGATTCACGAAATCGCCATCCCGACCTACTACGGCCAAGAAATCTCGCATGTGAACGGCTGGCGCTACGGCGCGTTGATCCTTGTCACTACGTTACAATCGCGCTTGACGCCGCGTGGCCTGCTGTATGATCGCAAATTTGACTATGACCTGACCAACGAGTATTACACCCTCAAAACGGGCTACGCCAGTTCGCATCAGTTCGCGCTGAATCGGGTGGAGCAGGGCGCAACCGTCTTGGATATTGGCAGTGGCCCCGGCTATATGACTAAAGCGCTCTATGACAAGGGCGTGCAAGTGACCTCCATGGATCGCTTCATCCAGCCGGCGGCGGCCAAATATTCCACCCATACCATAGAGGGCGAAGTCGAAGCCTTTGATTTTGAGGCGTCCCCCAATGTCGAAATGATTTTGATGCTAGACATCATCGAGCATTTGCACGATCCAGAAGGCTTCATGCTTAAACTGCGGAGCCGCTATGGCGCCAGCAACCCGCCTAAAGTCCTCATCACCACGGGCAATGTCGCGTTTTTCGTCGTGCGCTTGGGGCTGCTGTTCGGGTTTTTCAACTACGGCAAGCGCGGCATCCTAGACCGCGACCACAAACGGCTGTTTACCTTTGCCAGTTTGCGCCGCCTGCTCCGTTCTACCGGCTATGATGTGCTGTCTGTAGAAGCCATCCCCGCCCCGTACCCGCTGGCGCTAGGGGATAACGTCATCGCACGCGGGTTGTTGGCCTTTAACCAACTGCTGAATCGGGTTTTGCCCGGCTGGTTCGCCTATCAGATGGCCTATGTTGCCAAGCCGCGCCCAATGGTCAATCACTTGCTAGAAGCCGCGCGTGTGACCAGCGCCCGCAAATTGGCCGAGCCGCATCAGGCGGTCAATGGCCGCTAGGACGCCGCAGGGAAGGCTAACGGGTCGGGGAGGGTGTTTAGCCCTTCTCCCAAAAAGTGATGGTCGCCAATTTGTACCGACTGTAAGATGTGCGGCAGTTGCGCCCGCAAGCGTTGATGCTCTTGGGCGGGCAAACTGATGTTGTAGGCCACATAGGTGGTGCGGTCTAGCGCCACCGCCAACAACATCGTTACGCTGCCGTCGCCCCCGTTGAGCGTGTAATAGGCACAGGGGTAATCGCCCCACATCCACTCGCTAGGGGCGCTGGTGGTGGCTTGGCCGATGTAATTGGGGTCTTGCACAACTGCATTTAACAGCGCCAATGCGGGGTTGCCCGCGTTGACGGGAATCGAATAATCAAGGTGTGGGAAGAAGATATACACCAAAATCCCCTGCAAGTGATTGGCCGTTTTTAGTGCGCCAATATTTTCCGCAAGGATCACCCCCTCTGGTGTGCTGAACAGCGCCCACCCAGACGGAGCTTCCACTTGGATGCTGTGGCCTTCTAGGGTAGTGCTGTACAGTTGGGCAGGGAGCGCAGCCGTCCCCTCTGTAAAGGGGGTTGGCGTTGGGGGGAATGGTGGGGTAGCGCCTTGACAGGCAGATAACACGCCCAAGCACAATGCCAACAATAACGGCGGCATGAAAGAAGACATTGTTGCCTCGTTTGCATCCTTTAACTTGGGAAGTTACTATAGCACAGTCCCCATGCGCCGTTGAGAAGTCTAAGCGGGTTATTATCCATTGGGATGCAATAATGCGCCAATTGCGTTCGGCAGGTTGCCCCACACACAACCGCGTGATACGTGTAGGGGTAGCGCGCCATACCCCTACAAACGGTAACGATGCTGTAGATTTAGAATGCCTTTCACAACTTGCCTGTGAACAGTGTCCTGTGTTATCATAAGGGAACATCAGTGCAGGAAGTTCAATTGATAGGTGATGATGATGAATTTTGTGCTATTTACTGAAAAGAGCGTTAATGAGTGCATGAAAGACCTGCACGAACGGCTACAGGCCAAAAGTCGTTATAACCTTGACGGCTGGTTTGAGAAGAACGGGCGCTTTTCGATTTCCGTCACCACCAACGTGATTGGGCGCTTCCCCCGTCAAACGCGGTTGACCGCCACCGCTGCCAAAGAGGACGGCATTACGGTTATTCGCGGGTTTGTGCCGCACGGCCTGCCGCGTGAGCGGGTATTGTTGGTGTTGGGGACGGTGTTTGCGCTGGCGGTGTATATGTTCTTGCAGGGACAAGTGATTATTGCGCTTGGGGTGTTGGTCGGCGGCGGATTTTTGGGCGTGCCGCTGTGGGGCGACTATCGCAACCATGATGTGTTGCTGGCCGAACTTGAAAAGACGCTCAAGGCGCGGCCTAACCCGCCGAAATCCAGCGCAGGGGACAAAAAAGCCGCCATCAAGAAGTCCAGCGCCAAGCCCGTCACCAGCGCCAATAAGCCGTTGGTCGCCGCCAAAAAGCCGATCACGGCCAGCGCCCGCCCCAACGCGCCCAAAGACGGGCAAAAATCTGCACCGTCACGCTAG
>JBMOFU010000054.1:0-16387 GCA_049318725.1 Phototrophicaceae bacterium
GCGCCGTCGGGAAGCAAGTCCTCCAGCGCAGGGTAAATGGCTGAAACGGGGGTGACGGCGCGGTGTTGCCCGCCAATATAGGCGCTAAGGGTTAGGGTGATAATGACCGTCGCCACCCGAAATACCCCGCGTGCCTGCGTC
Organism: Phototrophicaceae bacterium; assembly: GCA_049318725.1. Taxonomy (GTDB): domain Bacteria; phylum Chloroflexota; class Anaerolineae; order Aggregatilineales; family Phototrophicaceae; genus CAIRDJ01. The sequence goes on from JBMOFU010000054.1 coordinate 142, forward strand.
GGATTCCAGCGCCGCCGCTTGGCAAGCCATGTGACGGCATCATCTAGCCCGACCACGCCCAATGCCACCCAATACGGCAAGAGCGCCGCCGCACTGTGGAACAGCCCGCCACGATAGCCGGGGAACGGAAAGACTAAGGTCATGGCAAGGTGCAGCCCTAGCGCGTAAATCCAAAACGGGAGCAAGAAGGATTCGCGCCGCCGCCGCCACAGCGCCAAGAGCATAAACGGGAACAGCACGATCATCCCCTCAATGACGATCAGCGTTGCAAGCCCGTTGTTGAATCCTACCCGCCGCGATTCAAGGAACAGCCCCCACCCTTCAGCAAAAAGCGTCTGAGGCGTCGCATCTGGCGGATAGGCGAAGATGTCGTTGTACTCGGTATACCAAATGCCCTGCGTGCCACCCGTCGGGAGCGGCGTACCGATCAAGGTTAGGTTGCGGGCAAACCACGGAGCCATCGCCAGCAGGTAGGCGATTATCAACACCAGCACCGCCCGCACAGCTTCGCCCCATCCCCAACGATTTTCGCGGCGGGCAAACAGCTTCATCCAGCCGAAAGCCGCCAAGCCCGCAAGGATGAACAGAATCCCGTCAGCGCGGGTGAGGTGTGCCGCTGCTGCACACACCCCCGCAAGGATCATCCACGGCCAACGGCGCGTTTCTACCCCCCGACTGAGGGCGATCAAGCACGACGACCCAAACAGTGCATAAGGCGTGAACGTTTCTGGCATCCCCCAATAGCGGGAAAAGAAGCCTCCGCCAACAGTGATAAGCCCTGCCGCCCACGCATGGGCAAACGTCCCACTGAAGCGTTTGCCTAGCCAAAACGCATTGATCCCTGTGAGCGTGAGCAACAACACAAACGGCGCTTGTGCCGCCCAAAATACAGTCGGGGCGTTGAACAGCCACATCCCCGCCGCTGCGATCAGCGACGCCATCGGCATCCAGTAAATATGGGAAGGCGCGGGTAATTGCGGCGGCATCCCAATGTAAATCCATAGGTACTCGTCAGTGAGTCCCTGCCCGCTCACAAGGCGGTTGGCGGCGTTGATGTAGTAAAAGGCGTCGGTGTAGGTCGGCTGGCGGACGAAGCCATACACAACCGTTGTGGATAAGATCAGCGCGACGACGGCAAAGGCGGCATATTGCCTCATGGCGCACCGCCAAATGGAGATGGCAAGCGCGCCCAGTCTTTGCGCTGGACGACCAGCGCCAACAACACCGCCGCTATGGGCGGTAGAAAGACCGTCAAGTTTTCAAGGTTGGGCGGCTCAATCGTGCTGAGAAAGTGCCACCACGGGACGATAACCACAATCAACAGCAATCCCCACGCCCACAGCCCGCGCCGCTGACGAAGTAAGCCGCGCACGGTCAACAACAGCACGGGTGTAAAGACGACAAAGTGCGGCGTCGCTGTGCGCGGCCCCACCGCGTGCGTGACCCATAGCGTGACCATGAACGCCCATAAAAACAGATCATCGCGCCGTTGACCAATCACCGCGAACCACGCCCACAGCATCCCCACCACCGCGATCCCGCGCACGATATACCCCACAGTAGGCGACCAACCGAGCAACACCTCAAACAGAATCCACACCGGAGAGCCGTCACGGGTGTAGGTCGGGTAGAGCCGCACCTGCTCAATCCACGCGCCGAGCCAATCCGGTTGGAGGATGAACGACAGCCCCATCAGCGCGCCAAAGGCCAACGCACTGCTGATGAGGAACTTCCAACGCTGGTAGCGTAGCGCCCACAATACCAAAAACGGGATCATCAAAAAGGCCATCTGAGGTTTGATAGTCGTCAAGGCCAACGCCACCCCTGCTAACCGATCTTGACGCTTGGCAAGCCCCCAAAGCGTGAGGGCGGTCATCAGCCAAACGAAGTGGCTCATCTGACCGAGGATCAACCCGCGAAAAGCGTAATAGTTGAACAGGCTAAAGACAACCAAGCCGACCTGCATCAACAGCGGCGGACGCCACGCCAAGATATTCAAGAGCAGGATCAGCGCGGCAATCAAACAGACTTCAGCCACGACCATCCACACCGCTGATGCCCACGCATACGGTAGGTAGGTCAGCGGCCACAGGACGAATACGGTGTAAAAGGGGTAAGCAAACAGCCCTTGATCGTCATCGGGGAGCGCAGCGCGGCCATAGATCATCATTTGGATGTTGGTTGTGGCTTCAGCGCTGTAGGGGCTGGCATGGTCTTGCCAGTAGGTGCGTGCGCCTTCCCACCGAGACAGAAAATCGTTCATGCCCGGATGCGGCGCGGTGAATAGGCTATGGGTGGCGATGACGTTCGCCGTCAATAGCGCCACAATCCCCAGTATGAAGCCGATTTGTAGTCTGACCTGTGTTGGCACAGCCCAGACCTACGTGTGTACAGGGCGTTTGAGCAACAGGCGAACGTACTGTTGCGGCAACAGTTCCTCACGGACGACTTCCCACCCTTGCGCGCCATTTTCATTGAGCAAGAGGGTATAGGCGTCCTCAATCGTGATCTTTTCGCCGCCCTGTGACAGGGCATATTCAATGTTGCTCATGTGCTGGTTCCAAGATTTAACCACAACCTCACGGTATTCCCAGCGCACAGATGGCGGAACGGTGTAATTCCCCTGAACGGCACTGCCCTCTAGCGGCAGGTAGCGCTCATCGCTGCCGTTGGACGTGGCAAGTTCCCCCAACGCTGTAAGCATGATCGGGTCTGGGTCAGCATCGCTGTTCAGCGGGCTGGCATTGTCTGGCAAGGGAGCGCTATTGGCGGGTGAAACTATCGGCGCGGGCGGCGCGGAAGGCGTGCTGAGGTTATCCAGCCAGCGGCGGGCAGTGGAGCTTTGTGCAGCCAGCGGCTCCAGAATGCTGCGGGCGTCGGCATACTTCCCTTGAACAATCAGGGCGTGGGCGCGGTCAAGTAGTTCCTTAGACATAAGATCAGGCTTCCTTTATTGAGGCGCTTGGGGGCAGGGTCACGGTTGTACCGGCGGGGTTGCTGGGCGGGTAGCAGGCTGTTGCCCCGGCACTTGTGGCGCGGCTGCTCGCGGCTGTTTAGGGCGCTTAAAGGTGAACTCATTTTCAAGCGGGTTACTAATCCCAATCAGTTCCCAACCCTGTTCACCGAGCATGTTCATCACCTCCGCCAAGATTTTATCTTTGAGCTTAGGGTTCTTCGTGCCGTTGACACGGTAATCTGTACGCCCATAATGGCGTTTATAGCTTAGGGTCATGTACTCCCAACGCTGCATACACGGCGCTCCTTCAACGGCGGCAAAAATCGGCAGAATACGTCTTCAATGACGGTATCTCTTTTATACCATGCCTTGACGAATTGTGCCGCATGAGAAAACCCGTTATGGGGACGAAAATTCTACTCATAGGCATTTATGAGTTTTAAGGGCGGCGCTCTAACATGGATTTTATATAGCGCTCATCACTATTTGGCTTGGCGTTCATTTATACCCCTTACAGTGAACTTGCTTGTGGAGATTGTTCCACAGTAATTTTGACCCGATTTTCTAGGAGAACTATCTATGTTGAAGCGTCTAATGGTTGTATCTGTGGCTGTGCTTGCACTGTTGGTTGCCTCTGTGAGCTTTGCTCAAGAAGCCACGATTGCTGAAATTGTTGTGGCTTCTGCTGAAGGCGATGCCCCAGAATTCACCACCCTGTTGGCTGCTGTTGGCTTGGCAGACCCGGCTGTACTCGAAGCCCTTGCCGACCCCGAAGCTGAACTGACCGTATTTGCCCCCACGGATGCCGCCTTCGCCGCCCTTGCCGAAGCCCTTGGCGAAGAAGCCTTTGCAGCTATTTTGGCTGACCCCGAAGCCTTGACCAGCATTTTGCTGTATCATGTTTTGGACGGCGCAGTGTATTCTGAAGACGTGGTTGCCCTCTTGGAAGAATATGAAGACTTTGTTTCTGTTGCGACCCTCAACGGTCAATACATTGACATCAGCGCCGACGAAGACGGCATTTACATTGATGATGCCACGCTCATTTTGGATATGGTAGACATCGAAGCCAGCAATGGTGTGATCCATGTGATTGACGCCGTGCTTGTGCCAGAAACCCGCACCATCGCTGAAGTTGTTGTAGAAATTTCTGAAAGCGAAGAATCCGACTTCAACACCCTCTTGGGCGCAATTGGTTTGGCCGACCCCGCCATTCTTGAAGCCTTGCTGGATCCAGAAGCTGAATTGACCGTATTTGCCCCCACGGATGCTGCCTTTGCTGCCCTGGAAGAAGCTCTGGGTGCAGAAGCCTTTGCTGGCGTCTTGGCAGATACCGACGCCCTCAGCGGCATTTTGCTCTACCACGTCGTTGCTGGCAAGATTTACTCTGACGATGTGTACGCCCTGCTTGAAGAAAACGACGGCTCGGTAGATGTCACCACCTTGCTAGACGTTGCCGCCACCGTCAGCGAAAATGAAGATGGCTACCTCACCATTGGGGACGCCCAAATCATTCTCACCGACATTGACGCCGGTAACGGTGTGATCCACGTCATTGACGCTGTGATCCTCCCCCCAACCGAATAAAGCGTAATAAAGCATAGTTGCAGTAGGGGCGAGCCGACGGCTCGCCCCTACGGTTACATCACAAATAGGACGCCTTTACAACCCTCTGTCACATCAACTTCCGTAAGATCGTCTGCAAAATCCCGCCGTTCTTGAAGTATTCCACCTCAACCAAGCTATCAAGCCGTGCCAGCGCCTCAAACTCGATCTTCGTGCCGTCAATGGCGGTAGCCACTACCTTCAAGAGTTGGCCGGGCTGAATGTCGTCGGTTATGGCGGGGATGTCTATCGTTTCATGCCCCGTTAACCCCAACTCTTGCCAGCCTTGCCCGTCTTGGAACAGCAGCGGCAATACCCCCATCATCACCAAGTTGCTGCGGTGGATGCGCTCAAAGCTCTTGGCGATCACCGCCTTGACGCCCAACAGTTGTGTGCCTTTGGCTGCCCAGTCACGGCTAGACCCCATCCCATAGTCGGCGGCGGCCAAAATCACCAAATCGCGCCCTTCGGCTTGATAGCGCATGGAAGCGTCATAGATTGCCATTTCTTCGCCACTAGGGACGTGCAGCGTGATCCCGCCTTCGCTGCCGGGGATCAACTGGTTCCGTAGGCGGATGTTGGCGAAGGTGCCGCGCATCATCACTTCATGGTTGCCGCGCCGACTGCCATAGCTGTTGAAGTCGTCTTTGCTCACGTTGCGCTCGAGCAGGTATTGCCCTGCCGGGCTGCTCTTGGCGATGTTGCCCGCCGGGGAAATATGATCCGTGGTGATGGAATCGCCAAACAGCGCCAATACATGAGCGTTTTGCACGGGCTTGACCGATGGAACTGTTTTAGTGAGTCCCATGAAGAACGGCGGCTCTTTGATGTAGGTGCTGGCGTCATCCCACTGGAAGACGGGCTTATCTTGGCTAGGGATGGCGTTCCATAGGCTGTTGCCCGTGTAGGTGTCGCCATATTTGCTTTGGAACATCTCTGGCGAGATGTTGTTCTGAATCACCGTCTTGATTTCTTCCTGCGACGGCCAAATATCGTTCAAGAACACCGCTTGGCCGTTCTGGTCATGGCCGATGGGGTCGGTGTCGAAGTTGATGTCTACTGTACCCGCCAGCGCATAAGCCACAACCAGCGGCGGCGATGCCAAATAGTTGGCCTTCACATCAGGGTTGACGCGCCCGGCAAAGTTGCGGTTGCCGCTCAAGACAGCAGCAGCGACTAAATCGCCCGCCTTGACTGCTGCCGAAACTTCTTCCGGCAAGGGGCCACTGTTGCCGATGCAGGTGGTACAGCCATAGCCAACGGTTTGGAAGCCCAGCGCATCCAACGGAGCGGTCAAGCCGGCTTTATCCAGATATTCGGTGACGACCTTAGAGCCGGGGGCAAGGCTGGTCTTGACGTAGGGCGCGCTGGTCAAGCCACGCTCTACGGCCTTCTTTGCCAACAAACCCGCTGCAACCATCACGGAGGGGTTGCTGGTGTTGGTACAACTGGTGATGGCGGCAATCACGACCGCGCCGTGATGGAGCGTGACATCGTTCACAGCCGCAGTGGCGGTTAAGGCTTCGCCTGCAAGAGCGAAGCCGCCCTTTGCGCTAGGTTGGGCGGTCAGCGCTTGCTGAAAGCCCGCTTGTACGTCGGTGAGCAATACGCGGTCTTGCGGGCGCTGTGGCCCGGCAAGGCTTGGCAGGACGGTACTCAGGTCAAGCTCTAGCGTATCGGTGAAGATCGGGTCGGGCGTGTCGTCGGTGCGGAACATCCCCTGTTCGATGGCGTAGGCTTTGACCATTGCCGCCAGTTGCGGGTCGCGCCCGGTGCGGATGAGGTAGGCGCAGGCTTCATCGTCAATCGGGAAGAAGCCCATCGTTGCGCCGTATTCGGGCGCCATGTTTGCAATGGTGGCGCGGTCTGGCAGGGTCATTGTGCTGAGGCCAGAGCCGTAGAACTCTACGAATTTGTCTACCACGCCCTTCTTGCGGAGCATTTGCGTGACGACCAACACAAGGTCAGTGGCGGTAGAGCCTTCTGGCAACTTGCCCGTCAGCTTAAAGCCGATGACTTCTGGCATTTGCATGTAAATCGGTTGGCCGAGCATGGCGGCTTCGGCTTCGATCCCGCCGACGCCCCAGCCCAAAATACCGATGCCGTTAATCATGGTGGTGTGGCTGTCTGTGCCGACCAGCGTGTCAGGCAAGGCGATCATTGCGCCGTCGCTGTCCGGGTCGTTGTAAATCTGCACGACCTTTGCCAAGTATTCCAAGTTGACTTGGTGGACGATGCCCGTTGCAGGCGGCACGACCTTAAAGTTCTGGAAGGCTTTTTGCCCCCAATGCAAAAATTCGTAGCGTTCGCGGTTGCGCTCAAACTCATATTGGGTGTTGATCTGCAAGGCGTCACTGCTGCCGAAGGCGTCTACCTGTACCGAGTGGTCAATCACAAGGTCTACCGGGCATAACGGGTTGATGCTTTGCGGGTCGCCCCCGGCGCGTTCAGTGGCGCTACGGAGTGCGGCTAAGTCCACGACAGAGGGAACACCGGTAAAGTCCTGTAAGATCACACGGGCAGGCTTAAAGGGGATCGTCACATCGGGGTTGTTGGCGCTCCAGTTGGCTAAGGCGCGCACGTCGGCCTCAGTCACTTCATAGTTGTCTAAGTTCCGCAAGGCATTTTCGATCAATACCTTGATGCTGAACGGTAGGCGGCTGATGTTACCCACCCCGGCGTGTTCTAGGGCGCTTAGGCGATAGATATTGACCTGCCCCAGTGGGGTGTCAAAGGTTCCTTTTGCGCCAAAGGCGTCAATGCGCTTATTCATGTGGCTTCCTCTTTAATCCCTCAGTTAAAAGAACGGTTCCATACAGGCAAAGCAATTGTTGATCGGATGAAACTGTTTTGGATTGTAGCGAATGGCTAGGGGCTTGTCAGTGGTTTGGTGTAGACTTATCAAGGAGTCTGATGCACATGATATGTTGGCGTTATAAGGAACCCACCCCATGCCCGACGATGACAAGCAGCTTACCCCCCCCGCAGAGGGCGGCGAATCGTTCTTCCCTGAACCCGGGCGGCTGATGATTGACCGCATCCGCAAGCTAGAACAACATGCCCGCATGAATGTTTCTGCCCAGATCACGCAAAAGCACAAAGGGGCGTTCACCGTCACGCCGCAGGCCGCCGCGCTCAATGCAGAGCCATCCCCCACGCCGATTTCGGTCTATGTGTATCCGCAAGACCCGTTTGTCAGCGCGCCAGAAGTGCGAGAAATGCTCCCCGCAGACCTGTTGCCGGGGCTGCTCAATAGTCGCTTTCGCGTGCGAGACAGCCGCTACCCGTTGGCTGAACCGGACGGCAGCGGCAACTACCTGTTTGATTCTAGCAGCCCCCAGTTTAATCAGGTCAACGCCTTTTACTACGCCACCATCACCTTACGGATGTTCGAGCGCTTTGCCCAACGGCAAATCCCGTGGTCATTTGCTGCGCCGCGCCTGAGCATTGATCCGCACGCGGGGGTTGGCGTCAACGCCTACTATCATGAACAGAACCGCAACATCGGCTTCTACACGTTCAAGACCGATACAGACGAAACGATCAACACCGCCCAAAGCGCCGATGTCGTCAGCCACGAAACCGCCCACGCGGTGCTAGACGGCATCCGTGACCTGTTCAACGAGTCGTTTGGGCTAGGGGCAATTGCCTTTCACGAGAGCTTTGGCGATATGGCCGCCGTGCTGGTGGCGCTCCATGACGATTCACTGGTGCAACGGCTGCTAGACTGGACAGAGAACGACCTGCATGTAGACAACTTTGTCACGATGGTGGCCGAACACCTGATTGAGTCGCTGAAAAAGTTAGCCGAACTGGAAGAAATTGACCGCAACACGATCTACTTGCGGAATGCCATTAACAAGTTTCACAACAAAGACTTTGATGAAATGCCCTATAGCCCCGCCGACCCTAAATCGCAATTGGGCAGAGAAAGCCACAACTATTCGCGTTTGCTCACGGGGGCATTCTACGATGTGTTGGTGGCCGTCTATGAACAAATTCGGGATACCGAAGGCGTTGAGCCGCGCATTGCCATCCACCGCGCCCGTGAGGTGATGGGCTACCTGCTCATCTGCGCGATTGAGTGCGGCCCGGTCGGTGAACTGACCTTTGCAGATATGGCGCGTTCGTTCCTCACCGCAGATGTGTTGCTCTATGACGGCAAACACACCGACGTACTGTTACAGGTGTTTGATGAGCGCTTGATTTTGGAATCTACGCTCGGCAAAGCGCACTTGATCTCGTTGGATAGTTTGCCCGCCATCACGTTGCCACCAGAGGTAGACTCGGCACTCGATGCCGGCTTATTCTTGGTGGAGCAGGTGATGCCTGCGCTCAACTTGCCCGACCTCGACTTTACGCCTATGAACGCCTATACCAATGGGCGCGGCCTGTCTTACTTGACGTATTTCGTCACCCGCGAAGTGTTGCTGGTCGGCGACCACTACGGGCGCTTTAACGGCACACAGGTCAAAGCCTTTGGCGGCCTGACGTTGGCCTTTGATGAAGACCGCCAACTGCGTAGCGCCTTGTTCCGCCCAGTGACCGATGAGGATGAGCGCCAAATCTTAATCATGACCGCCGACTTGATCCAACACGGGGTCGTCACGGAATCCTCGTTCCAAGAGGGCGGCAGGGTGCTTGATGAACGCATTGTGATGAGTGAAATGCCCATCGTACAACCACGTTTCGTCTACTTTGGGCAATCTTCAAGCGGCGAGGGCGAATTACCGCAACTGGTACGCGCCCCCGTCATTCTGGATTCTGTCCCGCTCAAGGCAGAGTCCTTTACCGACTATCTGCAACGCTGGCAGGGGATCGAATAGCCAGATGGATCATGCTCTTACTGAGGTGGGCGCGGACTCAAGCGCCCACCCCACCATGTTAACAGCGGCAGCCCGACGAGTAAGCCCAATAATAGGCGTGGGTCACCTGCATACCACCATGGGCTTGCTGGCACGGCCAGCGTTTGTTCCAGCGCACGGATTTTGAGCGGGTAGACATCGCCAATGCCCGCGCTGGTGGCAATTTCGGCAAAATCGCGGCGGCTACGGTAACGGACTAAGCCAACACTCGTCCACTCTGCTGCATTGGTCATCCCCCACAGGTCAATCGGTTGGCTAGAGATACCCCCTAGCAAGACAGGATGCCCCGCCCGCCCAATCAAGATAGTGAAAAATCCGCTGGAATACTCATTGAGCAACCGATTCGGCTGGTCTTCTGGGGCGGTTTCTGGCTGCACATCGTTGAGGTTGAGCAGGTTCACCATCACAAAACTGCGACCATCGTCCGCAAGTAAGAATGCTTCAATGCGTTCGATCTCTTGCGAAAACGCTTCGATAGTCTCTCTATCTTGGTCACTCACTGTCGCCTCAAGATTGACCAATACTTCACTCCGCATCCTTGACATATAGGTTTCTACTTCTTCGGGGCTGAGTGGATCAGGGATTCCCCCATACCACAGGCAAAATAGCGCGTAAAGCACAATCAGCAGTGTTGTCCAAATGATGCTAGGCTTCATCAGGGTTCCCTTGATGGTGGCGAAAATACAATGGCTTTAGGGTATCCCATTCAGCTATTCATGCAACCCATTGGCGGCTAAACCCATAGAACTTGCTCTCAAGGTTAACCTTTGAGGAATGTCTAAGAGGTAGGCTTGCAGGCCAGCAGGTCGCATGATAGACTGAATGAGAAAAATAAGATTAATCCCATTCATCTGATGAAAAAACCTCCGATAGACCTCAATTCAGAATTGCTCAACTTCTTGGTTCAGGGGAACTTCCCAGTCGGGGAACGCCTGCCAACCTTGACGGAACTCCAAAGCGAAGACCAACTGAATATCAGCATCAGCAAAATCCGTGAACAGCTTGAGGTTGCGCGGGCAATGGGCTTGGTGGAAGTGCGCTCTAAAACAGGGATGCGGATGCAACCCTACAGCTTTACGCCAGCAGTACGCTTGAGCCTGCTTTACGCCATCGCCCAAGATATTCAGCATTTTGCCTTGTTCGGCTCGTTGCGGGTGCATGTTGAAACGGCCTATTGGGAAGAAGCGTGCCTCACGCTGACAGATGAAGATCACCGCTGGATGCAGCAGTGCATTGATACTGCGCGTGTCAAGCTGGGGAATCCGGGCGATCACTGGATTCAAATCCCGCACCAAGAACACCGAGATTTTCACCTGCGTGTGTTTACCCACCTTGAAAACCCGTTTGTCAGTGGGATTTTAGAGGCGTATTGGGATGCCTACACCGCAGTGGAACTAAACCTCTATGCCGATTACACCTATCATCAAACGGTCTGGAACTATCACCAGAAAATCTTAGATTGCTTGTGCGCGCAGGACATCCAACAGGCCAAAACCCTGTTTATCCAGCACACCCAGTTACTACGGGTACAAGACCCGACACAAGGGGAAGCCCCCCCAAAGAAGGATTCATAATTGGTGACCCTTAGCCGCAAGGCTATTTTTTATACTCGTTTTTTCAGAAAGGAGCTAGGCGCACTCTTGCGCCCCATTCCCTATGGCATTGAATGTGCAAAACGCTAGTCAAGTGCGGGTAGAAGGTAGAATCGTCAACGATTTTTCCTTCACCGTCGCTACGAAAAACGGTTCCGGGAGCCAGACCTCTAACGCGGTGCTGATTCGCTCGTTGTTCAAAATGGGGATTCCCGTCAACGGGAAGAACTTATTCCCTAGCAATATCAAGGGTTTACCGACATGGTACACCATCCGCGTGAGCAAAGACGGCTACACCGCCCGCCGTGACAGCACCGAAATCATGGTGGCGATGAACCAAGATACCGCCGCTGAAGATATTCAGCGCACGCCCGCTGGCGGTGTGGTCATCCTCCCGCAAGAGTGGAAGTGGACGCAAAGCCGCGAAGATATTGTTTACTATGAAATCCCCGTGAAAGACCTGCTCAAAGAGGCCAACGTCCGCCCAGAGCTGCGTGACCGTATCGCCAACATGGTATACGTCGGCGCGGTGGCACAACTCTTTGGCATCTCTATAGATACGGTCTACGGCGCACTGCTCGATAACTTTGGCGGACGGGCAAAGCTGGCAGACGCCAACTTCCCGCTGGTGAAGATGGCCTATGAATGGTCAGTGGCTAACCTTGAAAAGCGCGACCCGTACCTGTTTGAAGTGATGGACGGTACAGCGGGTAAAATCCTCATTGAGGGGAACGAAGCCGCCGCGTTGGGTTCATTGTTCGGCGGGGTGAGCGTTGTCGCGTGGTATCCGATTACACCTTCTACCAGCTTGGTAGACGCCATCATCAAGCACAAGAAGATTCGTATTGACCCCGAAACCAAGCAAGAAACCGTTGCAGTAGTGCAGGCCGAAGACGAACTGGCCGCCATTGGGATGCTCGTCGGCGCAGGTTGGGCAGGCACCCGTGCCATGACCGCCACCAGCGGCCCCGGCATCAGCTTGATGGCGGAGTTCACCGGCTTGGCACAATTTGCTGAAATCCCGTGTGTGATTTGGGATGTCACCCGCATGGGGCCGTCTACCGGGCTACCGACGCGCACCTCACAGGGCGACATTACCTTCTTGTACAACCTCGGTCACGGAGACAGCCGCCAGATTGTGCTGCTCCCGGCGACGGTTGCCGAATGTTTCGAGTTCGGTTGGCGCGCCTTTGATGTTGCTGAACACTTCCAGACGCCGATCTTCGTTGCCAGCGACCTAGACTTAGGCATGAACCTGTGGATGTCTGACCCGTTTGAATACCCCACCGAGCCGATGAACCGCGGCAAGGTGATTGATGCGGCGGGCTTGGATGCCTTCCAAGACAAATACGGCAGCCTATGGGGACGCTACAAAGACGTAGACGGAGACTCCATCACCTACCGCACCCTGCCGGGAACCGATCATCCCTTTGGCGCTTACTTCACACGCGGCACCGGTCACAATGATATGGCCGCCTACAGTGAACGCGGCGAAGACTGGGTTGCCAACATGGAACGGCTCCACCAAAAGTTTGAAAGCAGCCGCGACCTACTGCCCCAACCGACCCTTACCGGGACAGGCACGGCAAAGGTCGGCATCATCTCGTTTGGTTCCAATGATCCCGCCATTCTCGAAGGCCAAGATCGTTTGGCCGAACACGGCATCGAAACCGATTACCTGCGTGTGCGGGCGCTACCTGTGCCGCAATCGGTCTATGACTTTATCGCCAGCCATGAGCAAGTGTATGTGATCGAAAACAACTTCGACGGTCAACTGGCGCGCATCCTACGCAGTGAAACCGACATCGCCACCAAGCACATGAAGTCAGTACCGCTCGGCGACTCGCTGCCGATGACGCCCAAGTTCGTCACCGAAACCATTCTTAAACACCAAGAGCAGGCCAAGTAAACGGAAAAGGACAAAACGATTATGTCTAAGACCAATGTCTTGGGGTTAACCCGCAACGATTATAAGGGCAAACAGAGTACCCTTTGCCCCGGCTGCGGCCACGATTCAATTTCTAACCAGATCATCAGCGCCGCCTATGAACTTGGCTTGCCCCAACACCAAGTCATCAAGTTTAGCGGCATCGGTTGCTCATCCAAGACGCCCGCGTACTTTTTGGGGCGTTCACATGGGTTCAACACCATTCATGGCCGTATGCCGTCGGTGGCAACCGGCGCGCACGTTGCCAACCGTAGCCTTAAGTCAGTCGCAGTCAGCGGTGACGGCGACACGGGCAGCATCGGCTTGGGTCAGTTCAAGCACATCATCCGCCGCAATGTGCCGATGGTCTACATCATCGAGAACAACGGCGTCTATGGCTTGACCAAAGGCCAGTTTTCCGCCACTGCCGACGAAGGCCAAGAGCTAAAGTATTATGGCCGTAACGAGATGCCGCCGATTGACCTAGCCCTAGAAGCGATTGTCAGCGGCGCAACGTTCGTTGCACGCGGTTTTAGCGGTGACTCTAACCAAGTACAGGAACTCATCAAGGCCGCCGTGCATCACAACGGCACAGCAGTGGTAGACATCATCAGCCCGTGCGTGACCTTCAACAACCATGATGAATCCACCAAGAGCTATGCTTACGGCAAGGAACATCAAATTGCGTTGCATGAAATCCGCTATTTGGCGCCAGATTATGTCGAACCCCGCGAAGAAATCACTGTCAGCACCGAAGGCGTGACCGAAGGCGAAATCTATAGCGTGCAGATGCACGACGGCTCTACGATCCGCCTACAAAAGACCGACAAAGATTTTGACCCGCGCAGCCGCGAACAGGCCATCAGCTTGTTAGAGCGCGCCCAACGCGAGCAACTGTTTGTCACGGGCTTGCTGTACTACGAAGAACCGCGCATCACCCTTGCTGAAGAACAAAAGCTCACCGAAACCCCGTTGAGCCACCTTACCCCTGCTCAACTGCGCCCCGCCGCCAGCGCGCTGGACGCTTTGATGAAGTCTTATATGTAGTTCAATAGGGGCTAGATAATATTCTAGCCCCGCTTATTTTTATAGGTCACCAATTTAAAATTTTGTCATAATATTCTATTTAATGTATGTCTCTTAAATGACAGATTGAACTTGAATAGCAACTTGGTATACTATACTTATTTACCGAAAAGGGAGATTTTATTATGCCTAACTTTATTCCTAGTGCAATTCAAATTGAGCAACAGGCAGCCACACCCGGCGAGAAGATAGTATTAAATTTATTCAAGGTTTTACCTACTGATTTTATTGTACGTTATGAAATGGTTGTTAGTGAACGTAATGAGAAACCTGATTTTGTAATTTTTTCCCCCCAACGCGGAATATGTGTGGTTGAGGTAAAGGATTGGAGTATAGACGCCATTGTGGAGGCTACACCTAGAGCAATGGTAATTAAATGGAACGGGAATCAACCTCACACAAGAAAAAACCCGACGTATAAATGTCAAGTATATGTAGCTAACATTAAAGAACAACTAGAGCTTACAGATAATTTAGTAGACTCTAACGGGAAGTTACGTTTAAAGGTGGAGTACCTTGTTGCCTTACCCAATATGACAGAACCAGAGTTTATTGAACGCTCTTTAGTGGGTGTCATGAATCAAAAACAAATATTGTTCCGTGAAAGTCTTGAGGACAAAGATCAGTTTTGGAAAATTATAGATAGTATTCTACCGAAGTTAGATCGGTCACTTACGTCTAGTGAGAATAACACTGTAAATGGATTTTTAGGATTGCGTGTTGAAGTTCCACCTCAACTTGAGGGTAAGATCGTCAATCAACCCGATGTAGTCCAAGAGACTTTACTTCAACGGGAATTTTCTTTAGATGTCTCGCAAGAACAGGTTACAAAAAATTTAGGTAGTGGGCCACGATTATTAAGAGGTCTGGCAGGTTCAGGAAAAACACTAATTTTACTTGCTCACACAAAATTGCGTGCCACTAATGCCCAAGCCAGCGGCGAAGGATTTAGGGCATTGATCTTGTGTTGGAATGTAAGTCTAGCTAATTATATGAGACAGTCATTTATTAATATAAATATTGAATTTACAGGGAAATTATTTGATACCGTACATTTAGGGTCTCCTGTTTCATCTGTTGAAATTATGCATTTTAGTGAATGGACAAAATCAATCAATCAATACTTACGGCAAGGTAAATTCTCAAAATTCAGCTCTACAAGTTTCATTGAGGACATCTCAAGTAGCCTAAAACAAACTACACTTTCTGCCCCCTACAAATATGATTTGATATGTATTGATGAAGCCCAAGATTTTCGGCAAGAATGGATTGAATTTTTGTTCAATAATGCCTTACATGGGGAAGATGCAAGGGAAAAAAATCTTATCATCTCTGCTGATGACGCACAACGAATCTATAAACATGGCGGGAATCAAAACTTTAGTTGGTCAAAGCTAGGAATCCCAATGCAAGGCCGTTCACAAATCTTAAGGCGGGTCTATCGAAACTCTGTACGTGTTTGGATGTTCGCAGGGTTTTTATTGGGTAATATTGGAGATTATTATCGTGAAGATGATGGTTCATCCAGCGCCAAGCTGTGGTTTGCACCTAAACGTGGAATTGACCCACAACTTATTCAATGTTCTAGTTATGCTGCACAACTTAGCGAAATCACAAATACAATTATTGAGCTTTCGCAAGAAAACTATACTTACAACAATATCTTGATATTATATCCTAAGTCGAGAATTGGAAAATACTTGCTAATTGACCAATTAACTAAGAAACTTGAAGAACATAAGATTCCATTTGACTGGATTAGCGAGAATGCTGACGCAAAAAGAAGTTTCAATTGGTCAGAAAACAGCGTTAAGATAAGCACTGTTCAATCTGCAAAAGGATTGGATGCACCTGTTGTCATTGTAATCTCAGCAGAGGCATTCGACGTACAGACTGGTGACCAAGATGAGATTGACCCAAAGAAATTGCTTTATGTAGCACTTACACGGTCAAGAGAATATCTTAAAGTTCTATATTGCCAAGAAAGTGGTATGGTTCCAGAACTCCAAAAGGCATATGAGTTATATCGCCAAAACTACGATAAAGTACTTGCTTATGAAGATAAAATTGATAAATAACTAATTTGATTTCAGCTACTTAAACCGAGTGTGAGCCGTGAACAAGCCCTAGCCTTTCTGGATTGGTGCTTAGAACGTGCAATGATTGCTAGTGACCGATTTTAACGCCACAAAGACGGACGACACAGGTGTCGTCC
>JBMOFU010000055.1:0-16317 GCA_049318725.1 Phototrophicaceae bacterium
TCGCCTCTATCATACCCCGATTGCCCGCAAAAGACGTAGAGGTGAATCTAGCGGGGCAGGCGATTGCATCCAACGCGGGGGGGACAACGTGCAACGATATAAACGGGTATGTGTAGGAGTATGGCGCGCCATGCCCGATAGCTGTCAAAAGTTAAGTTTCATGTGGGACGTTATTGTTTAGCGGCGGTTTTACCCCTATCCCCAACCCTTTCCCCCTACGGGAGAAAGGGAGCAAAACAAGTCCCTCTCCCGCAGGGGGAGGGATTTAGGGAGGGGTGAGCGGTACAGACAACGAACATGAGTATCCAGTTTTTACAGGCATGGGGCATGAACCATCATGCCCCTACGCAAAATAACGATCTCGTAGGGGGCGGCCTGTGTGCCGCCCCACCTATACCGGAGGCACACGCAGGTTCCTCACTACCCAGATTAACGAATCGTCACCAACAGGTCTTGTGCGCTGACAAGCAACCTTTCAACATTATCTGCCACCTGAATCCCGGTAGCGCTTTCACTCAACAGCGCACCCGTCCCGCCGCTACAGGCGCGCTCGAACGATTCCCAGCCCACTGTGAGGAAGCTCAAGGCTTGGTTGACGCGCTCGGTGGCCTGCGTTAACTCCACAGAAACCCCAACCACGTTATCTGGCAACACATACGGGCTAGGGATGGACGGCGGCGCGGCGCGGCAACCGCCCGTCATCCCATTGTTGGTCTGCACCTCTTGCCAATATTGGTTCAGCACCACAGACGGGCCGCGTAGCGCGCGCGATTGGTCAATGATGTCATAGAGGGCGGCAATGTGCGTGCGTAATTCTGGCAGGTCGGTGGCCGTCACTGCCAGCGTGGGCGTGGCGGTTGGCAGTGACGCGGTGGGCGTGGCCGCTTGCGTTGGGACGACTGTTGGCGTTGGAATCACAATCAGGGCGTTGCCTAGCGCAGGGACGGCGGCCAGAAAGGTATCCACCGTCGCAAGTGTAATGCTGGCGTCTTCGGGCGTGAGCGGCAAGTTATCATAACAGGCTTGTTCCATTCGCAGGTGAGCGGCGTCAAAGCTCAGGCGTGCGGCGTTGATCTGCTCTAGGGCGGTAAACACCGTCGGGTTGGCCGCCCGTTGGGCTTCGTCCAGCACCAGCGTTTCACTGTTGAGGTTGTAAAATGCTTGACAGGTTTCGACAGGTGGCGTTTGACCAGCAGCGGCGATTTCATAGCGCTGGCGGAGCGTGGCCGCGTTGTTGGTCTGAATTTGCAGCTGGTTTCTTGCCAACGGGATTAACAGGCTAAGGTCGTTTGGGCTGGTATTACCGCCCACAGCGATGGTGGTTGTCGTGTTAGCGGCAGGGTTTTCGCCGCCCAAGAAGAAGAATACGCCTACATTCCCCAAGATCAACAGCACCAAAAGCGCGCTCAAGCCGTAAAGCAAATTGCGATAAAGCGCGACAGGCATTGTAGCGCGCTTGCCGATCTGCCCGGTTTGCGTCATTTGTGTAATGGCGCCAACTGCGGCGTTTTGCGCGGCCTCATCGTCAGATTCGATCACAGCCTTAAACGCGGCGAACATCCCAAGCGAATAGGTGGCGTTGGCGCGCACCTCTGGGTCAGGGTCTTTTTCCATCAACTGTAATAATTTAGGGATAGCCTGCGCCGCCCCTAACTCCCCCGCCATCTGTGCTGCTTCGCGCCGCTTTTCGGTGTTGTTGGAGTTCAACAGCTTCATCGAGGTATTGACGTTTTTCTTATAACGCGCCGATTCTTGTTGTGCCATATGCTACTGTTCCCCAGTCCTGCCATGCTCTATCAAAAGTGGCTCCTTAAATCTAGCACACTCTGGGTCAGACGCCAAAAGGCATTGTCAACAGGGCAAACCAGTTATAAGCAGTTATGAGATAAACTAACATCCCAAAAACCATGATGGCTGAAACGCGCTTCATCGAGCCCTTCAAACAGGTCAACGATCCGCGCCGAAAGCAAGGCCAACGCCATTCCTTGTTGGATATTCTGACCATCCCCCCCTATGCGCGGTGATCTGTGGCGCCAATATGTGGGGTGGGAATTGATGGCAAAGTCTTACAGCGATCGGAGGATAAAGCCCAAGCTCAAAATCCATTGCATTTAGTCAGCGCATGGCTAGGACAAGCAGCGTTGTTGTTGGGACAAGTGGCAACCGAAGCCAAGTCGAATGAAATCGCCGCAATTCTAGAATGACTCAACTGGTTGATATTGGAAGACGCGCTGGTGACGATAGATGCGATGGGAACCCAAACGGAAATTGTCGAAACGATTCTCAAGCAAGGCGGTGAGTACCTATTGGCCGTGAAGCAGAATATCGGTTATTCAGGGGCAATGTTGCTAAACGTTGCCCCTATCTATGCAACACAGCAAGCTAATCTCGCGCAAAAATTAACCCTAGCACCAACAGTAGAGTGATGTTCGCAATGTGATAGATCATCACCGCAGCAGAATCTACGGCCATCCCCATCGTAAACCCGTGTTCAGCGGCAAAGCGCGCTAATGATAGAATGATCCCAAAGGGAACCATAATCAGCAGAAGTGGGGTAATACTCAAGCAACCAAGCTTGCCCTGTGTTGCCCCCTCATCACGCGATGTGAGAATCCAGAGGGTGTCTCCAGTAGAAAAGGTCGAAATTCGATCTTGCCCAAGCGCCAAAGACAGCAGAATAAGCCCAACAAAGAACCCAAAGGGCAACCCACCTAGTACCAAACCCCGAAGCAATGCGCCGCCTAAGTCATCGTTGAATTGCATGAAAGACAGGTTAAAGCCTGTTTGACCTGTCACCGTACCTAAAAAAGGGATTGCCCCGACAAATGCCCCTAGAAAAATAAGAGTGAATCCAGAAAGTAGGGGGCTAACAATCAATAGCCCAACAACCCGAAATATGAAGTTATCCCGACGGTAAAGATAGACCCCAAAAGCGAAAAGCAATACAAAACCGGCCAGTATCAGTAATGTAGAAAGCAGTGGTGACATAATCTTCCTCCAGTGGAAAATGGAAACCTTGCGGTTTCAGTTGGATCATGAACTTGTCTACTATGGCTCCCTCACCTTATATAATCTAAGCACACGTCCTACAATCTACCTGTAATATAAATCACCTTCGGTAAGTTACATTTTTCATAACTGCGTGGATGCACGTACACCATATCAATCTGTTTATTCTCACCTTGACGTGTACAGCGCACTCCCTTACAATTTTATGCTGCAAACTCTTCAGAAAAGTAGCCATGTACCATGTTTGAAAACCTAAGTCAACGTCTACAGAAGACGTTTGAAAACCTAGGGCGCTCCGGTAAGCTCACCGAAGCCGACGTAGACACCGCCATGCGTGAAGTACGGCTTGCATTGCTTGAAGCCGACGTTGCCTTGCCTGTCGTCCGCGACTTTGTGAAACGGGTCAAAGACCGTGCTGTAGGCCAAGAGATTCTCAAGAGTCTTGAACCCGGTCAGCAGGTCATCAAGATCGTTCATGAGGAGCTAAACGCCACGCTCGGTGAACCGGGCAGGCTGAATTTTTCTGGGGGGCAACCGCCCCATGTGATTATGCTCGTTGGGCTACAAGGCTCTGGGAAGACGACAACCGCCGCGAAACTTGCTGTCCATTTGCGTAAAGAGGGCAAAAAGCCCTTCTTGATTGCAGCGGACACCTACCGTCCTGCTGCGGTGGATCAGTTGGTTTCCCTTGCCAAGCAAATCAACGTGCCGATTCACGAAGAAGGCGTTAGCAGCAAACCCGAAGACATCGCCGTCAATGGGCTAAAGGCGGCGCGTGCTGCCAATGCCAATGTCGTCATCCTAGACACTGCTGGGCGCCTGCAAATAGACGACAACCTGATGGGCGAACTCGAACGCATCAAAGCGCGAGTAACCCCTGTTGAAGTGTTGCTCGTCGCCGACGCCATGACCGGCCAAGAGGCGGTCAACATCGCTACCGGGTTCAATGAACGGGTTGGGATTACCGGCCTGATCTTGACCAAAGTAGACGGTGATGCACGCGGCGGTGCGGCGCTATCCATGCGTGCTGTGACAGGCGTCCCCATTAAGTTCTTGGGAACGGGCGAAAAGATCGAGGGGCTAGAGCTATTCCATCCAGACCGCCTCGTAGATCGCATCCTTGGCATGGGCGACGTGATGACGCTCATCGAAAAGGCCGAAGAACTCTACGATGAGGAAGAATCTGAGCGGCTGGCGAAGCGGCTCATGGAAAATGAGTTCACGCTTCAAGATTACATGGATCAACTGCAACGAGTCCGCCAGATGGGGCCGATTACCCAACTCATGGGCATGATCCCCGGCATGTCGCGCTTTCAACAGCAGATTGACCCGCGTGACGCAGAGCGCAAGCTCAAGCGCACGGAGGCCATGATTCAATCCATGACCCCGCATGAACGGGGCAAGCCAGACATCCTAACGGCCAGCCGCAAAAAGCGGATCGCCCTCGGCAGCGGCACAGATATGAGAGAAGTCAACGAACTGCTCAAGCAATATCGCATGATGCAGTCTATGATGAAAGAAATCCGGCGCGGCGGGTTACAAAACCTGTTCGGCGGACTCGGTGGTGGTATGGGGGGGACGAACGATTTTGACCCTCGCGGCATGTCGCAACCCCAACAGCCCGCACAACTTCCGCGCTCACGCGGCAAAGGCAAAGGTGGCAAGAAAAGCACTGGACGCCGCCGTTAGTGGCGCGTTTTGATTCCCGTATCATTTTCAGGTTCTTGAGGAGTAACACAAGCCAATGGTCAAAATTCGCTTTCGCCGTGTCGGTCTTAAACGGCAACCGAGCTATCGTATCGTGGTTATGGACAGCCGCAAATCCCGCGACGGTGGCTTTATCGAAATTATCGGCAACCACAACCCGCGCACCCGTCCAGAGGTCAACGTCATCAAAGAAGACCGTGCGCTCTATTGGTTGAGCGTTGGCGCCCAACCCACTGATGCCGTCCGCCGTGTGCTGGAGCGTCTTGGCACGCTTGCCCGCTATGAGCGCATGACCAAGGGTGAATCGCTTGAAGCATTGGTTGCCGAAAGCCAAGCCGCACAATCTACAGCCCCAGTGTCTTACAAGACTTCCTTCCCTTCCCCGGCTGCGGGTGAATCTTGGATCAAGGCACGCGAGGCCGCTAAGGGCGGCAGCGGGGAATAACGATCATGGGACGCCGCCGTGTCCCCAATACGCGCCGCCAAGAAGCGCTTGTGCGCTATGTGGTGGAGCGTTTGGTAGATGATCCCCAATCGGTAAAGATCAGCCGTCGGCTAGAGGGCGCCACAGTAGTATTAGAGTTGAGTGTCGCCCAACCTGATGTAGGGCGTATCATCGGGAAGAACGGTCGCGTGGCAGAATCTATCCGCAAGCTATTGCTTGCCATTACTGACCGCAATGACCGTGTAATCTTGAAAATCCTCTAATGGCCGATCTTACCCCCAGTCGCCTTACTCCCCCTCAATACCTCTTGCTTGGGCAAATTACCCGCCCACATGGGATTCGGGGGGAGGTGCGCGTCAAACTGTTCACCGACTATCCAGAACGCATTACCAAGCTCAAAGAGGTCTTTTTAGGGCAACGGGTAGACGACCCCACCCCTAAACTCGTGCGAGTGAACGCAATGCGCCTCCATCAAGGGATGGGATTACTCACCCTCCACGACATCACTGACCGAGACGCCGCCGAGCAGTTCCGCAACTTGTT
This sequence comes from Phototrophicaceae bacterium, assembly GCA_049318725.1. GTDB lineage: Bacteria > Chloroflexota > Anaerolineae > Aggregatilineales > Phototrophicaceae > CAIRDJ01. Next base: position 5,705 of record JBMOFU010000055.1, read on the forward strand.
TCTGTTGGTTCGCCACGAAGATGCCGTACCGCTTGAGGATGACGAGTTCTACCTGTACCAGTTGATTGGGCTACGGGTTGAAACCAGCGACGGGCTTCAACTGGGCATCATCAGCAAATACATGGAAACTGGCGCCAACGATGTCTATATCATCCAGTCCCCCAAGTATGGCGAAATTCTGTTCCCGGCCACCCATGAAACCATCATAGACCATGACATTGCCAATGGCGTGGTGCGCGTCAACCTGCCAGACGGGTTAATTAACCCGATCAGCGATGAAGACGCAGACGACTAAAGACAGCATCCTGCTTGTTCGCTACAATCTGTGAGTGTTTTCATCACACCCTGTAACGCAAGGATGCTGTACTGGTGCAAGAGCAGGTTTATTGGCTAGGCTTTAGCTTGATCCCGCAAATCGGGAACAAGCGTTTACAAGAACTCTATGCCGCTTTTGGGACTTTAGCCGATGCGTGGCACGCACCGTTAGAAGTCTTCACTGCACATGGGTTTCGGCATAGCCTTGCCGAACGAATCCAAGCCGGGCGGGGGAAAATTGACCTCGCCTATGAATATAGCCGTTTGCAGCATGTCAACGCGCAACTGGTGACGTGGGTTGACCCCACTTACCCGCCTAGCCTCCGTAATATTGACGACGCCCCTAGCGTCTTGTATATGCGTGGTGCCTATGTCAAGGCCGATCATCAAGCCATTTGCATCGTTGGCACCCGCAAGCCCACCAGCTATGGGCTAGATGCCGCCTACAAGCTGGCCTTTGAACTGGCCGCCAACGGCGTGACCATTATCAGCGGTCTGGCGCAGGGCATAGATACGGCCACCCATCAAGCGGCATTAGATGCAGGCGGGCGGACGTTGGCAATTACTGCCTGTGGGATCAATCAGGTTTACCCACAAGAGAACCTCCCGTTGGCGCACAAAATCCTTGAGCAGGGCGCCGTCATCACCGAATTTGCCATTGGGGTGCAACCGTTACCGAGCAACTTCCCGCGCAGGAACCGTATCCTCAGCGGGCTTTCGTTGGGGGTATTGGTCGTAGAAGCCCCAACAGGCAGTGGCGCCCTCATCACCGCCAGCCAAGCCGCTGAACAAGGGCGAGAGGTCTTTGCCGTACCGCACAATATCTTTAGTAGTTCCGGCGTGGGTGCCAACCGACTCATTCAAGACGGCGCAAAGTTGGTCACATCTGTAGAAGACATCCTGAGTGAAATCCACGTCGCCTATCAACACCAAACCCTCCAAGCTGAAATTGCAGACTTCAGCGATGCCGACGCCCCCGAAGAAGTCGCCTTATTACAATGTTTGGGCGCTGACCCGATCCATGTAGATGAATTAGTGCGTTTAACCCGCTTGCCCACCGCCACCGTGATGAGTACCTTAACGATTTTAGAACTAAAGGGGCTTGCGCGATCCGTCGGGAATATGCAATATACGCGCAGTCGCTAAACCAACGTCCGTTGACAACCCCTGTAAGTTTAGGTGACTATTCTAAGTATTGAGACAATGAAAATCGAGGTGATGCTTGAATCACTATTATGCAATGATTATGGCGGGCGGCGGCGGAACACGGCTGTGGCCGAAAAGCCGCCAAAATACCCCGAAACAACTGCTGCCGCTGGTCGAAGATGATTCCATGTTCAAGATCAGCGTAGAGCGTTTGGCGCCCTTATTTTCGCCAGAGCGCATCTATGTGGTGACTGGCGAGCTTTACCTAGACGCTCTGCGTAAAGACGCGCCGGCAATCCCCGCTGAAAACTTTATTGTGGAACCCTACGGCAAAGATAGCGGGCCTGCTGCTGCGCTTGGGATGGCCTTCATCCAAAAACGTGACCCTGAAGCAGTGATCGCCATTTTAACCGCCGACCATCACATTTCTGAAAAAGACAAATTCCGTGATGTGTTGGCTGCGGCCTATGACATTGCTATCACCGAAGGGTTGATTGTGACGCTAGGCATCTCCCCCTCTTTCCCCTCTACCGCCTTTGGTTACATCAAGCGTGGCTCTCACTTGGGGGAAAAAGGCAACTTCAACTACTATCACTCTGAGGGATTCAAAGAAAAGCCTAGCCCACATATTGCCTTGCAATATCTGCGTTCCAGTCGCTATAGTTGGAACTCTGGCATGTTTATCTGGACGGCGCAACGTGCTTTACAGGAATTCGCTGCCCAGCAACCGCAAATGCACGCGATGATCCAAGCGATCACTGATGCCATCGGCACCGACCACTATGCCGCGACCCTAAAAACAGCGTGGGAAAAAATTGAGCGGCTCTCATTAGACTATGCCGTGATGGAACGCGCTCAAGATATGTGCGTCATCCCCATAGACATCGGCTGGAGTGATGTGGGCAGTTGGGCTGCCCTGTTTGAAATCTTAGAAACAGATTCCGTCGGGAACACCTTCAAAGGCAACACCCAAGAGCGCGTCAATATAGACACGCAACAAACGATGGTCTACAGTGATCGGTTGGTCGTGACCATCGGCGTCAGAGATATTATTGTTATTGACACCCCCGATGCCTTACTCATTTGTCATCGTGACCGCACCCAAGAAGTTAAAGATGTGGTGAAAGCGCTGCACAATCAATCCTTAGACGAATACCTATAGCAAGCGGAAAGGATCCGTATGACAGCGACGCCCATTGTGGCACACTGCCTCACCTGCAAAGAAAAACGAGAAATCCAGAACCCACAGGTCGGTTTTACTGACAGTGGCCGCCCTTCTATACGCGGGGTTTGCCCCGTTTGCGGTAAAACCCTTGTCAAGATCGGCATGACAGAGGCACATCAAGGCTTACCCAAGCCGGAAATCAAGCCCCCTGAGCCTAAAATTCCAGCCAAGCGCGGGCCAAAACCCAAGCCCAAGCCAGAAAATGCTGAGGCCACAAAAGCGGCCAAAGCCCCCAAAAAGACGAGGAAAGCCGCTGCGCGCCGCCGATCTACCGGCAAGCTCGTGATTGTTGAATCCCCCGCAAAGGCAAAAAGCGTGGGGCGCTACTTGGGGCGCGGGTACACGGTTAAGGCGTCTAAGGGGCATGTGCGCGACCTGTTGAAGTCGCGCATGTCGGTAGACATTGAAAACGACTTTGAGCCAGAATACCGCATCCCTAACGAAAAGCGCGAGACGGTGAAGGAACTCAAGGCCGATGTGGAAGGCGCCACCGAAATCTTTTTGGCGACCGACCCCGACCGCGAAGGCGAGGCGATTGCATGGCACTTGATTGCTGCCGCAGACATGGCAAACAAACCGCTTAAGCGCGTCGTGTTCCATGAAATCACCGAAAGCGCCGTGCAAGAGGCCTTCGAGCATCCGCGCAATATCAACATGGATTTAGTCAACGCCCAACAGACACGCCGCATCCTAGATCGGCTTGTCGGCTACACCATCACCCCGCTATTGTGGGAAAAAGTCCGTAATCACCTGTCTGCTGGCCGTGTACAGAGTATTGCCCTGCGCTTTATTGTCGAGCGTGAGCATGAAGTCCGTGCGTTTGTACCTGTAGAATATTGGTCGTTGGAATCTGAACTGCGTCAGCAACAACCCAACGGCAAACAGCGCGCCCAAGCCTTTATTGCCCGCTTGGTGAGAATCCAAGATGAAACGCCCACCCTCAACAGCGCGGAGGGCATCCAACCCCACCTTGATTACCTGTCCCAGAACGGGGTGCGCTATGAAGTGGGTGAAATCAAGCGCAGCACGCGCAAGCGCCGCCCGTCTGCGCCGTTCACCACCAGCACGCTCCAACAAGAGGCGTCGCGGCGGCTAGGGTTCAGCACCACCCGCACAATGCAGCTTGCCCAACAGTTGTATGAGGGCATCGAACTAGACAGCGACGGGCCAGTAGGCTTAATCACCTACATGCGTACCGACAGCATGAATGTGTCTGTTTCTGCACAACAAGAAGCCCGCGAGTTCATCGAGCAGACCTACGGTGTGGAATATCGGCCAGAAACGCCGCCGATCTACAAGACCAAAGCCAAGAGCGCCCAAGAAGCGCATGAGGCCATCCGCCCAACTAGCATCCAACGCTTGCCAGAGCGCGTGGCGGCGGCATTAGGCCGTATCAAAAAAGATGGCCGCGACCTGTTACGGCTATACACCCTCATCTGGCAGCGCTTCGTTGCCAGCCAAATGGAAGATGCCATCTACAATACGTTGCGCGTGGATATTCAAGCCGGCCTCCCCACCGACGGCTTGCCGTATCAATTCCGTGTGAGCGGCAGCACGATCAAGTTTCGCGGGTTTTTGGCGCTCTATGAAGAAACCCAAGATGAAGATGCCACGCCCGACGAGGATGAAGGGCGCCTCATTCCAGACTTGACGACGGGTGAACTGCTTGATTTGTTGCGTTTGATCCCAGAGCAACACTTCACCCAACCGCCGCCGCGCTACACCGAAGCGACATTGATCCGCACGCTAGAAGAATACGGGATTGGCCGCCCAAGCACCTACGCGCCCACCGTCCGCGTGATTAAAGACCGTAACTACGTCACGTCAGAAAATAAGCGGCTCGTCCCCACCCCTACAGGGGAGACCGTCACCGAACTGTTGGTGATGTACTTCCCCGATGTGCTGGACTACAACTTCACCGCCCGCCTAGAGGACAAACTCGACGCGATTGCCGAAGGGGAAATCGAGTGGCGGCCAGTCATTCGGGAATTTTACAGCCCGATTGAAGAACAGATTCAAATCGCACAGGCGAAAATCCCCAAGCACCCGCCAGAAACGATGGGACGCACCTGCCCAACCTGCGGCGACGGCCAACTGTTGATTAAATACAGCCGCAGTGGGAGCAAATTTGTTGGGTGCAGCAACTTCCCCAATTGCCGCCACACTGAAAATTATGTCGAAGCCACTGGGCTACCTTGCCCAATCTGTGGGACGACGCACGGCGGGCAAGTGATTGCCGGGCTACGCACCAAAACTGGACGCCAGTTTTACGGATGTAACCGCTACCCAGACTGTGAATTCCGTAGTTGGCAACTGCCGAAGGCCGCCACTGAAGAAACTGAGGCCGAATATGCCCTCAGCGAACAGGACATCCCAAATTAATGTGGCGTGGTATCTATTCACCCGCCCCTAAATTTCACCGGCGGACGCCACAGGTGGCGCCCCTACAAACGATTTGTGGCGCCGTAGGGACGAGGCAAGCCTCGTCCGCCGAGCGGCAACCCCCTACACGCTCACGAATACGTGGCGTGAACAATGTAGGTTCAAGGCGGGTTTTTTCGGCGCAGATCGGGTGCGCCGACCCGACTTCTGAAAGTGGATGAGCAATGTTCATAAATCGTTTGGCAGAACGCATAGGATTGTGTACTATTGAGGCAAGATGTACCGTTTGGCACATCGCCTAACATTCAGTAGAATAGCCTTGAACTTGTGATAGGCGGCAACACGAAAGGAAATCGTGTCCATGCAAGCAATTCTGCAAAACCCGTTTCTGAAATACTTATTCGGGTTTTTTCCAAAACTCACCACCGTCATTCTGGCGACAGTTTGCTTTGCACTTGGGTTGATCTTTGCCTATGGCACGGTTTCATGGGTAGACGGTGACCCTAGTCGCTTGCATCAAAGTTGGCAAAACGAATGGGTGCGCGGCCTAGAGGCGCGCCTGCGTGCGCCACAGTCGCAGGCAGACGGCCAAGCCAACATCGCTGCACTGCTTGGTGCTGTAGATGACCCTGTAGGCATCATCACCGCAGAAAACATCAGCAACCCGCAATTGCGTGCGTTGGCTGACCAAGTGCAGGCCACTGCTGCCCCAACGCCCCCGAGCGGCGGGATTGTGGCGAACATCGTATTGCCGATTGTCTGGATCATCGTGTTCGTCATCGTCTACGTGTTGCTGTTCTTCCTGTGGGCCTTCCTTGTATGGCCTTACGTCCGTGACGCGATGGGCTTAGGCGGCCCCAAACAGGTAGACGACGGCGCAGCAGCCCTAACCACTCAAAAAATCAAAGAAGACCGTATAGCGCGTGAAGCCCTTACCAAATCAGTTGTGGTTGCCAACCAATACGGCAACCCGATCATCCGTAAGCCGTCGCTGTTTAAGGCGGGCTTCGGTAACTACGATGACTCGTTCAACATCGAAACCGAAGAAGGCACTTACTACGGTGAGGCTGGCGCTTCGATTGCCGAGCGCGTCGGGGAAAATAACGGCGCGACCGCCATCGAAATTTGGATGTTCGACAAAGACCAATTTGCAGAAACGCCCACGGGCATCTTTGTTTCGGAATATGCCTTCAATGACCCCGCCATTCGTTCCCGCCTAGAAACACGCGGCACGCTGGTCAAAATTGCCGATGGCGCACAGATCGTCCTAGAAACCCCCGCGCTGTACATAGAAGCCACCGTCATGAAGTTTGCCTATGATGCAACTGCTACAACACCCAACAGCGTCTTGACCGAGCTAACCACGCAAATTATCGCATGGTCAAAGGCGGGCGTGGCAGCAGGGACGGTGCCAGTGGCAATGCCTGCGCCGACAATGGCCGCAGCCGCCACCCCAATGCCTACTCCAACCATGCCGGCCATGCCGGCCATGCCAAGCGCGATGCCCGCCCCGGCCATCCGCCCACTCTCTGCACCCGCGCCTACCATGCCCCCACCGTCACGACCTCCCGTTGATGATCCGTTTGGCGGCACAGGCGACTTCACCCCGATCAACCCGAACCGCTAACCCCGCAAAAAACACCGCCCCTGTGAATCACAGGGGCGGTTTCGATTTTACGATGGCTGACTAGCTGCTGTATCCAGTGCGGCGCTAATTGACCTTGCGAATCTTGAATTCAATGTGGCCGTCCGGTGTGATGACGCGCACCTTGTCGTTTTTACGACGCCCTAACAGGGCTTCCCCAATCGGGCTTTCATTCGAGATGCGTCCCTCATGCGGTTTGGCTTCCGCCGCGCCGACAATCGTGTAGACTTCATCTTCATCACCGCCGACCTCACGAATCGTCACGGTAGAACCCAACTGGACTAAATCTGACCCGTCTTGCTTCTCGATCAAGACGGCATTCCGCAGTTTAGCCTCAATGTCGGCAATCCGCCCCTCAATAAAAGCCTGCTTCTCTTTGGCATCGTGATAATTGGCGTTTTCTTTCAGGTCGCCATCTTCGACGGCCTCTTTAATTTTTTGGGCAATTTCTGGTCGCAGGCGCGTCACTAATTCTTCGAGTTCGCGTTCGAGTGACTCACGTCCTTCTGCTGTAAGATATACTTTGACATCTACCATGACAATTCTCTCTCTGCTGGACTAAGGTGGTGGGGTAGGTCTTTTCCCCCCCGATAACGAAACAAAAAAACCAACGGCTTTCGTTGAGATGCCGCAGTGTATACAAATCAAAACCCTGAGCGTGCATTTCAGGGAGGCGTTTATGGGTATCACGTTTTCGAGAACTCTGGGAGCTAGAAAACTAGGCTATGATAGAGACTAGAATCCATGAAAACTGCCCTACGTTAGCTGTATTATAACACAGAAAAGGAGCCACCTTGAAAAACTTACACTTACCGCCCCAACGGTTCACGTTGGTGATCGTGTTCGTGCTTTTCGCCGTACTCACTGCTCCCTATCGGGGGCTGGCGCAAGCGCCCAGCTTCAAGATTGGGGTGATCGGCACTGCCGATGACCCGATTAGCCGAGGGGCAACGCTGCTCGTGAACCAGATCAACCGTAGCGGCGGGGTAGAAGGCGCAGACGGCACACTGTTCCAATTAGAGCTTGTATTCGTCCCACTCGCCGCCAGTGACCCCTTAACCGTACTGGAAGCACTCCAAGCAGAAGGGGTGATTGCCGTCATTGGGCTAGAAAGCATCACAGACTTCCAAGCGGCTACCGCACTGGTAGAAGGCTTAACGGTGCCGTTGCTCACCCCCATTGCCGATGACACCCTGTTTATCATCACCGAAAATCCGCTGGTGTACCGCCTCACCGCCTCAGAATTTTTGCGTCAACGTGCGCTGGCAGAATACCTCACTGAAACGGAAGGCTTCACCAACATTGCGCTGTATCAGTTCGATGCCCTCTCTACCGTACAGGCGTTGGGCTTCATCAATGCCATTGACACCGTTGGGGTGAATATTTCCCCCCCAGAGATCGTGACCAACAGCAACCGAGACGCGCAGATTGCCCAAATTTTGGCGCGCAAGCCGCAAGTGGTCATTACCTACGGCGACCCTGCTGCCGCCAGCGGTTTCTACTTTGAATTGCTTGCCAGCGGCTATGTTGGCGCATTTGCCCACCCTGACGCGGGATTGGCGAGCTTTCAGGGGGAAATCCCCAAAACGTTGTTGACAGGCATCTACGGGACGAGCAACTGGTCTTACACCGCCACCGACCTCACCAGCGACCAGTTCACCCAACAGTATATCGCCACCTACGGCGACGTTCCTGCGCCCCTAGTCGCCAGCGGCGCGGATGCAATCAGCTTGTTACAGGCCGCCATTCAATTGCCCGGTGAACTGCGCTCCAACCTGCCAATGCTCACCGGTGTGACAGGCGTACAGGGCATACTTAGCCCCGCCAACCTTTCCCCCGGCGAACTGGCCGATAACGTTGCCGTCGTTCAACTCAACGATTTTGGCATTCCGCAAGTCGTGGCGCGCTTTTCAGGGAGTACACCGCTCCCGCTCGGTGAGCCAGATGTGCCGCTTATCACCGCCACGCCAACGCCTACGGCGACCCCACAAGGTGTCGTTGCCACTGTAATCAGCGCCGTGCAAAATGTACGCACTGGCCCCGGTACAGCATACCCAACCATTGGGCAACTGGCTGAAGGCGAACAGATTCGGATCATTGGCGCAAACCGCGACTTTACTTGGCTGGTGATCGAATATCGCGGGCAACAGGGCTGGATTGCCAACCTACCCAACTTGAATGAAGTCTTTGGCGACCTCAGCACGCTCCCTGTGATTACCCCACCCTCGCCCCCCACGCCAGTGGCGACCAATACGCCCGCGCCACCACAAGACCCCGACCTCATTGTTCAGACGGCCAGCATTTCGCCAAACCCGATTTTGCCGAACAGCGAGTTTACGCTTTCGGTCACGGTCAGCAATGTTGGGCGCTCTGCGGCAGGTACTTTTGCGGTTGCTTCCACACTCCCGCCGAACAACGTATTCGTTTCTGCCACCATTGATGGCTTGGCGGCTGGCGCAACCCGAACCGTTGAACTAAAAGGAACCCTGCAAAACACTGGGAGCTACTCTGTGGTGTTGGTGGTTGACCTGAACAATCAAGTCAATGAAGGCACAGGGGAAGGCAACAATTCTACCTACAGCTTCAACTATCGCATTGACCGCAGCACACTAAGCAGCGGAACTGTTACAGTGAGCAACGGCGGCACCGCAGATTTTGACAGCAACGGCGCCGACATTAGCTGGACGCCTAGCAACATCTCGGCGCAGGGTGGGGCAGGCTTAGGCACCATTGCCACCACGTTCGATCAAGTTCACTATGACCTCATCAACCCCTCTACAACGACCTCTACCAGCGTGACGGTCACGAGCGGGTCAATCTTGGGGATCATCACCAGCGGCGGCAAGCGCGGCGTTTTGCGGGTAGACAGTATCAACGGCGATCAAGTCACGATCAGCTACCGAATCTATAACAACTAGCGGTGTATCTTTGAGAGATGGCGGCGGATGGCGGGAAAAAACTACAGCGGCAAAATAAGCTGGAGTAGTCGTTCCTCCAAGTCAGCCAGATAAGCGTCAGGGTCTTGGCGAAAGTGGCGCTGATGACATTGAGCGGTCAACTGAGCGCGTAAGGCGTGCCAGCCGGCGGTGGGTTGAAGGTGGCGAGCGTGGGTCTGCCAGCGGGTGATGTTCGCCACAAGTGCGCTGAAACGTCGTTTGACTTGGGAAGCCGCTCAAGCCGTGGAGATTATCTAGGCGCGCAACCACGGCTTGCAGCCAACGATAGACGGCCTGAATCGGCGGCCACAAGGGAGCGGTCTGGTCTAAGGGGCGCTGAAGCATGACTTCGAGCCGAGTCAACTCCGCCGGAAGCGCCCCCTTTTCCGACGCACATCAGGCTGTCGGCAATCTCAGTTAATCGTTGATGGAGTCGTAAACCTGAAAACACCAACGGAGGACGGCGAGCATCAGTGAGTGCGCCGCGCACGGCCTGTGCATAATCCTGAATCAAGTGTCCCAGCGGGGCATTACGCTTAGACGCTTGCCGCTCAAGGGGGCGTACATGGCGCACACGCTTCTTGAGTTGCTTCTTAGCGTGGCGATCGGCCTCATACAGCGGGTGGGTGGCTTGGTTGAGGTAGTGAAAGTGGCACAACCCGTGCGGCACGTCAGGAAAGGCCTGGGCAATCGCCTTCCGCAACGACTGCTGTCCATCACTCCCCCCCTACCACAGAAACGGGAAGTCGTTGCTTGACCGTTTCTAGCCCCTGTGCCAGATTGTCTTGTATCGATAACAACAGTGATTGGGCGTACAACACCTGCTCGGCACGCCGAAATTGTCCGATTTCCGTCTCTGTCAATTGAAAGTGTCGTTTTGCCATGTCTTTATTCTACATCATTTGGCTCTTGGTAACTACCCAGCCTGAGTGGGCTAGGAACAAAATCTAGCAGGATGTCACCA
>JBMOFU010000056.1:0-15841 GCA_049318725.1 Phototrophicaceae bacterium
ATATTGCGCCCCTACCCTAAAAATCGCACATTTTTGGAGAACGCGATTGGCCTATTGTGTAAAACCCTGTCGCCCGTGAAACGGTGTTTAACATCCTCTTGCTAACGGCCTGCGTAATCTGAATTATCAATACCCCGCAAATCACCAGCATGACGCACGGCGGCGAAGGCGTCGGCAGGCTGCCCAACGGCAAGGCGATCTTCGCTTCATCACGCATCAGGGGTTGCCTTCTCTAGCGGCCAAATACGGTTCATGGCGAACTTCCAGATAATGCCAACGACAATCAAGAGCGCCGTCACGGCATAGATTTGCCAACTGACCCACACACTGAGGAACAAGCACGACGCCAAGCCCGCATAGGCCAGCCAACGCGGATACAGCACTTTTTTGCCCGTGAGTTGGAGAGCGCTCAAGTTGGTGAGCGCGTAGTACAGCAACACATTCACCGCGCTAAAGCCCCATGTGGTGCGGACGTTGCCGACCAGCACCAACGCGGCGATGACTGCCCCCATCACCCACACGGCCACGTAGGGCGTTGTCCCTGCCGCGTTCAAGCGTGCCGTGATCGGCGGCATATCGTGGCGGCGCCCCATTGCCAGCAATACACGCGACAAGCCCAAAATCAAGTTGAGCAGCACGCCTAACATGGCCGTCATCGCGCCGATTGCCAACACGATCCCTGCGCCGGGGATGCCAAAGGTCTCAGCGACTTTCTCTAGCGGGGCGGCGTTGCCGACAATCGTTTGACCCAGTTGGGTTGCCCCAACGCTACCGATGGCAACGGCTGTCACCAGCCCGTAGAGTACCATCGTAAAGATCAGCGTGATAATCATGGCGCGGGGGATGCTGCGGCGCGGCTCACGGACTTCTTCGCCCATTGTCGCAATCCGCCCATAGCCGGTATAGGCCACAAACATCAACGCGACGGCGTTCAAAAAGCCGGCAATCCCGTTGCTAAAGAACGGTTCTGGCGCGCGCTCCGCATTGATGACGGCAGGGATTCCAGCCAGCACAAAAAAGCCGAGCGCGGCAACAGTCGCAGACACAATCACCACATTGACAAGGTTAGAGCGGCGGATGCCCCCCACCACCAACCCAGTGAGAATCACGACAGCGGCAAAGGCAATCGGCACCGTGAGTTGTGTATCACCAGCATTGAACGCATGGAGCAAATATCCAGCAAAGCCTAGCGCTGCCGTTGCTGCTGAAGCGCTCTTTGCCAGCAAAAACGTCCAGCCCGCGATGAAGCCTAACGTCGGATTGAGGTAGCGGTAGCCGTACTCATAGGTGCCGCCGCTGACGGGGTGATCGGCGGCGAGTTGGGCGCTGTTCAGCCCGTTGAAGATTGCCACAAACGACGCCAACACCACCGCAAAAATCACCGATGTGCCAGTCGCTTGGGTGGCAATCGCAATGCTGACAAATACGCCTGTGCCGATGATGGAGCCAAGCCCCATCACCGTTGCGCCGAATATGCCTAGTTCACGCTTCAACTGTGGTTGTGGTGAAGTCGCTATGGTTAAAACTCCTCTACGGCGTCTTTTTCAGCCATGATTTTGCGTAGCTCAATGATCTGGTCGCGCAGTTGGGCGGCCTTTTCAAATTCTAACCCCTTTGCAGCGGACTGCATATCAGCCTGTAGGTCTTTGATGAGCTTATTCAGGTCTTTCTTAGAAAGCGCGTAGGGGTCGGGCGCACCGTTGGGCGTGGCTGCGACTTCTTCTTCACCCATGATCGCCTTCAAGCGGTCATTGAGGTCACGCACTTGCTTGATAATAGACTTGGGCGTGATCCCATGATCTTGATTGTGCTGGGCTTGGATGGCGCGGCGGCGGTCAGTTTCGTCAATGGCGCGGCGCATAGAGGGGGTGATATGGTTGGCATACATCAAAACCCGCCCTTCAAGATGCCGCGCCGCACGGCCTATCGTCTGGATCAAGGCCGATTCAGAGCGTAAGAACCCTTCTTTGTCGGCGTCCAGAATGGCGACCAATGACACCTCTGGCAGGTCTAAGCCTTCACGCAGCAGGTTGATGCCAACTACAACGTCATAGGTTCCGGTACGCAGGTCGCGCAAAATCTCGATGCGCTCCAGCGTTTCGATTTCTGCGTGCAGGTATTGCGAGCGGATGCCCAACTCATTCAAGTAGCCAGACAGTTCTTCAGACATGCGCTGGGTGAGTGTGGTAATCAGGGCGCGCTGGCCGACCTTCACCCGCTTGGCAACCTCTTGGATGATGTCATCCACTTGGCCTTCAATCGGGCGCACCTCAATTTCGGGGTCAACAATCCCGGTTGGGCGAATGATCTGTTGCACGATTTGCTGGCTGATTTCGCGCTCATACGGGGCAGGCGTAGCCGACACGTAGATCGTGGCTTTGGTGCGCTGGCGGAACTCGTCAAAGTTCAGCGGGCGGTTGTCCATGGCGCTTGGCAAACGGAACCCGTAATCCACAAGGGTTTGCTTGCGCTGGCGGTCTCCGTTGTACATGCTCCGCAGTTGCGGCACGGTCATATGGCTTTCGTCCAGCACAAAGAGAGAATCGTCGGGGAAGTAATCCAACAGCGTCCACGGGGGGCTACCCGCTGGCCGTTGATCCATGTGGCGCGAATAATTTTCGATGCCGCTGGAATAACCGACCTCGCGCAGCATCTCAATATCGTAATTGACGCGCTGTTCCAGCCGTTGCGCCTCGACTAATTTACCTTCGCCACGAAAGAACTTGAGGGTTTGGTCTAGCTCTTTGTCAATGTCCGTGAGCGCTTGGCGCATTCGGCTGTCGTCGGCGATGAATTGCTTGGCCGGGAAGATAATGATGCTAGGGTGAACCGCTAAAATTTCGCCAGTGGTTCCGTCAAATTCGGTGATGCGCTCGACTTCATCGCCAAACAGTTCAATGCGGTAACAGGTTTCCGCATAGGCCGGGTAGACCTCTAACACGTCGCCACGCGCACGGAAGGTGCCGCGTGCTAAGTCCATATCACTGCGGCTGTATTGCAAGTGGACTAAGCGCCGTAGCAGTTGCTCGCGCTTGACCTCTTTGCCCATTTCTACGGTAACGGTGGCCTTCTTCCACGCTTCTGGGTCGCCAATCCCGTAAATGCACGACACCGACGCGACAATCAACACATCACGCCGAGACAGCAACGAGGCCGTGCTTGCCAAGCGTAAACGTTCGATCCGCTCGTTGATGTCGGTTTGCTTCTCAATGTACAGGTCATGGCGTGGGACGTAGGCTTCTGGCTGGTAGTAATCGTAGTAGCTGACGAAGTATTCAACGGCGTTGTTGGGGAAGAACTCTTTGAACTCTGCATAAAGTTGGGCGGCTAAGGTCTTATTGTGCGCCATCACCAACGTAGGCCGCTGTACGGCCTGCACCACTTGGGCAATCGTGAAGGTTTTGCCTGTCCCGGTGGCGCCGAGTAAGGTTTGGTCACGATGCCCCTGTTTCAGCCCTTCTACTAGCTCTTCAATGGCGCGGGGCTGGTCGCCAGTGGGCTTAAACTCAGAGACAATTTCAAAGGGCGGCATGGGTTTTTGTCCTCTGGAGGTTAAACAGACGTTCTATTATAGCACATTTTCACCCGTTGGGGGTGGTTCGTTTTTCACACGAGGCTATGTTATAGTCCAACATACAGCCCCTTAAGATTCAGGTGAGGTGAACCATGACCAGCCACAGCCACACTGCATTTACCACAACCACTGGCGGCCTTAACCGCTCTAGCCCGCCGATGCGCCTGTTTGAAAAGGCCAAGAAGTACGGCATCTGGAACCCTGCCGATATTGACTTAACGCAAGATGCCAAAGATTGGCAAACCCTCACGCCAGAGGAACAGCAGGTGCTGCTCCACCTCACGGCGAACTTTGCTGCGGGGGAAGAGGCCGTCACGCTGGATTTATTGCCGCTGATGATGAGCATTGCCCAAGAAGGGCGCATTGAAGAAGAAATGTTCCTCACCACTTTCTTGTGGGAAGAAGCCAAGCATACCGACTTCTTTGACCGCTTTCTGCAAGAGGTCGCGGGCAGCCCTACTGACCTTGCTCACTTTCACGGCACAAACTACCGCAGCCTTGTCTATGAGACGTTGCCTGCCGCCCTCAACGCGCTACGGGATGGCGCCAGCCCGCAAACACAAATCCGTGCGTCGGTGGTCTACAACATGATTGTAGAAGGGACGTTGGCCGAAACGGGTTACCATGCCTACTATCAGATTATCGAAAAGCGCGGGATTCTGCCGGGGACGCAGGTTGCCATCACCAAGCTCAAGCAAGACGAGTCCCGCCACATCGCCTACGGCATCTTCTTGATTTCGCGCTTGTTGGCCGAACATCCACACCTATGGGATGAAGTAGAAGCCCAACTGAACGCCGGGTTGATGCAGGTGATCGGGATTGTCAACGACATCTTTGCTGAGTACGACCCGATGCCGTTTGGCCTAGAAATGGATGCCTTCGTCAGCTACGCCATGCTGCAATATCAGAAGCGTTACATCCGCATAGATGGCTCACGCGAAAGCTCGCTAACCGATGTCAGCCAGATGGCATTGGAGTTTATCGAGAGCGGCGACGCCTAAAGGTAAGAATATTATATTAGGTGAAGTATATCCCCTATCGCGTAGGTCAATGCGGCAGGGGATGCTTTAGGGTTAAGCCACAGGGGTGACTTTGGTCGTTATTGTCTGATAACCGCCGCCACCGGGATACACCCATCCCCCTGTGAGGATCGTTCCGGTTTCGTCAAACGTGGCTCGGTAGTAGGCAGACGACCCCTTACCACCGCCCCAAATCGTGAGGACATCGCCTTCTAGCTCATATTCATAGTCAAAGGTATTGCCGGCATTGTCATAAATACGTGAAGTGATGGCTGCACTCGGTTCTTCTCCGAAGGGGTGTGCATGGCCGATCACCTCAATGGCCTGAATCCGATGGCCTTGATGGAACAAATCAATTTGCTGTAACAAGAAGAAGCCGCCCTCTAACCAGCGATAGGTGACTTGCCCCTCTGCCCCGCCCGTCACCTGCCATGTCCCCACTAGGCGATCAAGTTGTTGGAGGGCAAGGCTGGGTTGTGGGGCGGGCAGCTTTGGGGAATCTGTATTTTCGGTCACGGTGGGTTTTGTCCTTTTCTGTTGAACAACTGGATTCGATAGGCACGCATCGCTATTGTGGGGGATATTCATGCTTTTGCAAGCGGTTAGCTTACAGGGCAATCGCATCAAAATTCGATGGTTTATAAAAGGTCATAAGAAGTCGTAAAAATTTACACCTGACAAACAACGGTGTTATCAACGTAGGGGCGCAGCGCGCTGCGCCCCTACAGAATCGTTATCGTTCGTAGGGGCATGATATATCATGCCCCTACACATATCCCCGTATGCGATTCTATTTTATCAAACCTGTGTTTGATGCAATTACACTGGGTTGGGTTATATCTGCCCTTGACGGAACGCAGGGCAGGGCGTATGATTACAGAAGTTAGCAGAACGTCGCGGAGTAGAGCAGTGGTAGCTCGTCGGGCTCATAACCCGGAGGTCGCAGGTTCGAGTCCTGTCTCCGCAATACGAATATAGTGCGGGGTAGAGCAGTGGTAGCTCGTCGGGCTCATAACCCGGAGGCCGTAGGTTCGAGTCCTGCCCCCGCTAACGGATAGGGCGATGTAGCTCAGTGGTAGAGTAGGGGACTCATAAGCCCTTGGTCGCAAGTTCGAATCTTGCCATCGTCAAGTACAAACACCCACCATCACGGTGGGTGTTTTGATTTACCCTAAACGCTATATCTCATCCCATTGGGCAAGGTCGGCCAACGTTTCTCGCCGCCGAGACACCTGCCACGATTCGCCCGCCGCGTCAACAATCACTTCAGCAGGCCGCAACCGTTGATTGTAGTTGCTTGCCATCACCATCCCATAAGCGCCTACGTCTAAGAGCGCTAACAAATCCCCGTGTTGTAGCGCGGGGAGCATGGCATCTTTGGCGAACACATCCGAGCTTTCACAGACAGGCCCCACGACCTGCACGGCGGTCTGTGGGCTGGCGCGGTGCAGCGGCACGATGTCGTGATGGGCGTGATACAGCGCAGGGCGGATGAGTTCGGTCATGCCCGCGTCCACGATGTAGATGTTCACCCCACCCTGTTGTTTGATGTACAACAAGCGCGTGACCAAAATCCCCGCGTCAGCCACAATGCTGCGCCCCGGCTCCAAAATCACGTCATAGCCCGCGACCAGCGGAGCAATCGCTTGGGCGAACTGGCTCACACTGGGGAGCGGGGCGTCGGTGTAAGGCGCGGGGAAGCCGCCGCCAATGTCTAACGTCCGCACTTGCGGGTAAGGCCGTACTAAATCCACCGCAGACTGTATCCCTTGCACCGTCGCGTGGGTATCGCCCAATTGACTGCCCACATGCACATGAATCCCGGCAAAGTCCAGTGCGGGATAGTCGGCTTGATGGTTGAGCAAGTAGCGTATATCGTCGGCGTTGAGGCCGAACTTTGCCCCTTTATGCCCAGTGGCGATATTGGGGTGAGTGTTGGCCTGTACATCTGGGTTAAAGCGCAGCGCCACACGCATCGTGCGCCCGCCTGCGGCGGCAAACTGATTCAAGAGGCGGCACTCGTCTACATTTTCTACATTGACCCAGCCAACGCCCTGTTGCACGGCATAGGCCAATTCTTCGGGCGTTTTGCCCACGCCGGCAAACACAATCTGCTCTGCTGGACAACCCGCCGCCTGCGCCCGTGCGATTTCCCCCACGCTGACCACATCAATCCCCGCGCCTGCGCCGATCAACAGCTTGAGGATGTGTAAATTGGCGTTGGCCTTTGCGCTGTAGTGGACGTGTGCGCCCAACGGTGCAAAGGCCTCTACAATCTGTTGATAGTTGTGCAACACTCGTGCGCCGCTGTAGATATAGGTTGGGGTTCCTACATCGGCGATGATTTCCGCAACGGCAACCCCATCGCAATACAGGGCATCCCCAACGTAGTGTATTGAGTCATTTAACATAAGCTATCCGTTGAATTTGAGTAGTTTGTAAGCGTTGGCACTGCCGATCCCCTTCAGGGAAACCCCCTCCAGTACCTCAATGGTAGCGCGGTCTTTAATCGCCTGATAGGTTTGGTCGCTGATGACCACTTCACCACCTTTAGCAGCACCGCACAGCCGTGCGCCTAAGTTCATCGTGCGCCCCATCGCAGTGTAGTCGGTACGTTGTGCTGCGCCAAACTCGCCACAGATGGCTTCCCCCGTGCTGACCCCAACACCCATCGGCGGGAGTTCGTAGCCTTCACTCTTGAGCTTTTCGACCAATTCGGCCATTGCCTTTTGCATCCTTAGCGCGGCCTGCGCGCAACGCTCGGCATGGTCGGCCTGCGGGAGCGGCGCGCCGAACAGCCCGATCACTTCATCCCCCACGAATTTGTCTAGGGTGCCGCCATATTCAAAAATGACTTCGGTCATCCGCCCTAGATAGGCGTTTAGCGCGTGTGTCAGCCGTTCGGGATCGGTGCGCTCTGCCCACTCCGTCGAGCCGCGCAGGTCGGCAAAGATCACGCTGATGACCATACGTTCGTTGTGCAAGACGTTGCTGGCGTCGGTGTTCTTGAGCAGGTGCGCCAACACTTTGGGGTCTACCGAGCGCCCTAACACCTGACGGACGCGGCGCTGTTCCATGCGTTCAAACACAGCGGTATCCACTTGGCTGACAATCGCGTTCAAGATGCGGCGGTCTTCGGCGTTGAATCCAATCGGATTTTTGCTGTTGACCCCGCCGAACACGCCAATCACGCGGTCATGGAGGACAATCGGCACGGCCACAATCGAGCGGACATCGCCTTCCCGCATGTTGTCATAGACCATCTCCCCCTGCCGTAAGGCGCGGCGTGAAATGTGATGGATCACTTCATAGTAGGTTGGGGTGGGTAACACGCCCACATCACTAGCAGACTTGATTTCGAGTTGGTCTTCCTTCGCTTGGCTATACAGCAAGATATAGCCCATATCGGCCTGAATCGCACGGCACATTTCCCCCAAAACCGCCTGTAACATCGCGTCGAAGTCAATGTCGCTGTCACGGATTTGGTCAATGTGGTAGATGATCTCTAGTTCTTTGTTGCGTTGGGCTAACTGCTGGATCACGCGGCTGTAGACAATGGCAGAGTCCATTTGGCTGGTCATGGCGAACAGCAGGCGGTGGTCATCGGTGGCAAATGGGGTATTGCGTGCCACCAAAATCGCCCCTAAGCGCATTGCCCCGACAATGAATGGGGAAGCCAACACCTCTAGCCCGTCACGCGGCGATTGCAAATGGCCGGGGTCGAGCAAGCGCGGCACTTGCTTCTGGATCATCGCCAGTTCGTCAGCGCTCAAGCCGATTTTGTCCACCAGCCCGCGCACGGTGAGGTCGCCGGTGTCTGGGTGGCTGAGAATCATCATCGCCACCGCCGCCTGAAGTTGTTCCACGATAGCCTGCATAAACCCGTTGACGAGTTCGTCTTCGTCGGCGTTTTCGTCACGCAGTTGGTCAAGGCGGTAGATGGCCTCTAGCTCGCGGTCACGCTGTTGGAGCATCCATAACTGGCGCGTTTGCACAATGGCAGAGTCAATTTGCTGCTCGGCGATTTCAAGCAGTTGGTGGTCGGCTACGGTATAAGCCGTCTGGTCGCTGGCTCTGAAAAGCCCCACCGCCCCCAAAATCACCGTATCTAGCACAATCGGCACGCCGATGCCCGCGTAGCCCGTCAACGTGAGGGCTTGAGCGCTTTCTGGGGATGTCGCCTCTGTGAGCCGTTGACACAGCGCTTCGGCTTCAGGCGTGGGCAATTCCCCGATGTTTACCAGCGTGTTCGGGTCGCCGCTGTGTTCGGGCAAGATCATCATCACCCCATTGGATGCCGTGAAGTGCGTCATCAACAGGCGCAAAATCTGCTCGTAAAACGCACGCGGCGATTCTTGGGTATGGATGGCGTCACGGAGTTTGTCCAGCGCCATGAAAATATTCAGTTGGCGTTCTTTTTGGATGAGTTGTTCTTTTAGCTCGTCAGACACAAGGTTACTCTCTTGATTTACGATATAGCCCCTATTTTAATGGCTTTCGTACTATTGAGCGAATATTGTAGAGTCATGAATGTTGCTCTCACCTTGAACCTGCGCTCTATCAGCGTTATGCTATGGGGTGTTCAAGGCTAAATGTGCCATACGGTGAACGAAAGCAGGTTCCATTTGGCAACAGAAAACACTAACACACAACTTTTGCTGGACTATGAAGCCATTCGGCGTCAAGAACTGCAATTGATTCAAGAATTACTAGACATCACCCCACGCATTGAAAATTTGCCGCCAGACCGCGTGGCGCAACTACGCGACGCGCTGTTCCACGCCGATACGCCCTACTTGGCAGTGTTTGTCGGGCCGTTTAGCTCTGGTAAATCCAGCTTAATCAACGCCCTGTTGGGAACAACCGACCTGTTGCGGGTAGGCCCAACCCCGACCACTGACCGAATCAACATCATTCGGTGGGGAGAAGCCCCCGACAGCACGCCAACGGGTAGCGACGTAGAAACGATCTTTCATCCGTCGCCGCTGCTCAAAAAGGTCAGCATTGTAGACACGCCCGGCCTAGAGTCTGTGTTCAAAGACCATGAAAATACCACGCAGCGCTTTTTGCATCGCAGCGACAGCGTATTCATGGTGATGTTGGCAACGCAGGCCATGACCGCCAGCAACCTAGAGGCGCTCAAGCACTTGCGCGAGTACGGCAAAAATATCATCTTGCTGATTAACCAATCGGATTTACTCAGCGCCGACGAGCAGAAGTCCGTGCGCGAATATGTGCAAGATCAAAGCCAATCCAAACTGGGCTATAAGCCCGAAGTGTGGATGGTTTCTGCCTTGCACGGCTTGAATGCGCGTAAAACATCCCCGCTGGATGAGGCGTTATGGCGGCAGAGTGGGCTAGACCGTCTGGAAAAATACATCAACGATCAACTGGGCGACGTAGCGCGCTTGCGCCAAAAGCTGCAAACGCCGCTCCAGATTGTGCAGAACACCAATCAAGCGGCACTAACGGCAGTGCGCGGCAATCAGGCGGTGTTTGACCAATATTCAGGGATTGCCGAAAACATCCGCGCACAGATTGCCGCCCAAGCCCGCGCCCAAACCAAGACGATCCAAGAGACAAAAGATCAGATCAGCACGCGCTTTGGCGAAGCCTCCCTGCGCGGCAGTGAAGCCATCCGCGATTTGTTCGGCTTCTCGCGGGCATTGAGCGCCGTCGGGCGCGGCGTGCTGGAACTGTTCCGTTTGGGCGGTTTGCTGCGGGCGGGTGGTGTTACCCAAGTAGATCAAGCCTTCAGTGCGCGCAAAGCCCTAGAGCCGATTGACGCGCTCAACGGCCATGTAGACAGCCTTGCCGGGCGGGTTGAAGGCCGCGACCTACAAGACTGTGATAACTTGCTTGACCACAGCCAAAAGCAGTTGGCCGCGCTGCCAGAGGCCATGCGCGCACGGATGATCGGCACGCTTAAGCCGCCACAAGGCTATGACCGTTCCTTCTTGACCAATGCCCGCGATGAACTCGAATCCATTGAACGCGAAGCCCGTAAGGGCGAGCTAGTTAACCTTGACGATACGCTGCGGAACACAGTGGTATACCTTGCCATTTACGAAGTGATTCTGTTGTTGTTCACGTTCGTATTGGTGTATCTGTTGGTTGCAGCGGACGGCACGCAAACGGTTGGAATCTTGCTAGGGGCGATCTTGGCCTTGATGCTGTTCGGGTTGGCCTTTGTCCCGCTGCGTGGGCGGCTGTTAGAGGGGCAATATAGCCGTCAAATGCTCAAATATCAGACGCGCTACCTAGACCGCCTGTCTGCGGCGATGACTGAACAGATGGCACACGGCGTCAAACTGCGGGAACAAGTGGCCGACCCGCTATTGAGTTTGATTGAATCGCAAACCGACAGCCAACGCCAACAGTTACAGGCGCTACAAAACATCCAGCAGCAGGCCACCAAGATTGAATCGTCGCTGAATCAATTGGGCAAGTGGCGGCTGTTGAGCTAACCGAAGGAATAGAGACCGCATGAGCAATCCCTCCATCACTGTGATTGAAGGCAAGGTCGCGCTGTTGCGCGAAGAAGAAATCCAATTGTTGAACGCCCTTGCCGAAACGCTTGGCAAGTTAGGGCTAGAGCAGGTGCAAGATGACCAGCGCCGTTTGCGCGATGTGGCCGCAGACTTAGGCGAAATGTTCTTTTTGGTGGCCGTGATTGGCGAGTTCAACGCGGGCAAATCCACGTTTATCAACGCGCTGTTGGGCGAGCCGTTGCTGCCGATGGGGATCACCCCCACAACAGAAATGATTGAGTTGATCCGCTATTCCGAAGAACCGCAACGCAAGCCGATCACCCGCGATGACCATAAACTGCGCCTGTGGGGGCATCCTAACACCGGCGCGCCGGGCATCGCCATTGTAGACACACCCGGCACGGGATCAGTATTTGCCCAACATGACGAGATTGCCAAAGACTTCTTGCATCGCAGCGACTTGGTGATGTTCGTGACTTCTGCCAAGCGCGCCTTTGCCGAAACTGACCGCCTCTACCTAGATTTAGCGCGCAACTACGGCAAAAAGACGGTGTTGATTGTCAATCAAATTGACCTGCTCAACCCCGACGAGTGGGCAGAAGTGCGGAAGTTCGTCGCCCGCCAAGTGAAAGAATCACTGGGGTTCGAGCCGCTGATCTTCGGCGTGTCTGCACGGCAGGCGCTTAATGGTCAAGACGGAGGGATGGATGGCGTGCGCGCCCATCTGCGCGGAGTATTTGCCGAAGCCCCGCCAACCCAGCAAAAGCTCTTGGCGCAGCTTGACCTCACCGAGCGGGTGATTGCCCGCTATCGCGGGCAGATTGAAACGGAAACGGGCAATATCAGCCGTGATACGCTCAAGGTGCGGCATGTGCAAGAAGAACTGGACAAGCACGCGGTTGGCTTAAGCACCCAGTTCAAAGAGACGAGCGTCACCATTGAGCGGATTTTTGCCGAACTGGGGCGGCGCGGCCACGCCTTCATTGACGAAAACCTTTCGATCCGCCAGCTATTGCGCCGCCCCGGACAACAAGCGCTGCAAAATCGCTTTCAAGATGAAGTCATTGGCCGTTCCCTGCGCGAGATCAACGAGGCGACCAACAGCTACATCAACAGCGTGATTGACAGCAGCCGCCTGTATTGGCGTGGGGTGATTGACCGCCTAAACCAACTGCGTGAAATGCTAGATCAAGATGTCGGTGGGCTAGACGCCAACGCCTACGCCGAGCAACGCGCCGGCCTAGAAGAAGCGATTCGGATTGCCAAAACTGAGCTAGAATCGTACTCCAATGGGCAGGTGATTCGCCAAATGCAGGGGATTTTTGAGGGGAACATCAACGCCTTTGCGGTGAGTTCGCTCACTACCGTTAGCGGATTAATTGCATTGGCCGCGATCATCATTCAGCAGGGCGGCATAGCGGCGGCATTGGCGGGCGCTTCTGTCATTGTGATCGCAGTGGCGGCGCCGTTGGCCGTCGGTGGGGTGATTGCGGGGACGCTTTACTATCAACGGGTGCAGGCCGATACCCACCGCGAATTTGACAGCCGTGTGGAACAGCTTGTCAAAAGCTATCACGATTCGCTCGATGATTTAACCATTCGTGAGCGCGAGCGGCTCAAAAAGTACGGCAATCAGGTCTTGACGCCGATCTTTTCCCGCTTAGGGTCACTCGAAAGCCGCTATCAAGAACAACAACGCACGCTACAACAACATCAGCAGGTACTTGAACGACTGCGCCAAGCGATACAATCGCTCGGGCCGTAGACGAAAGATGGTATAACATGGCATTAAGGGTCTATTGGGCAAATCCTGAAAAAACAGTGCTGGTGCAACGCTATGTGCCACCGCACAACGTACAAGAAGCCTATGATGCCGTGCGTATCTCTAAAGAGCGTATGGCTGAAGTGCCGCATACCGTACATGTGCTGAACTTCGTCCCGCTGGCGGCGACCATCCAACACGCGCCCAAGCTCGGTTTAGCGCGTTATGCCGAACAAAACTACCCGCCGAATCAAGGGTATGTGTTCATGATTAGCAATGGGGCGCCCGTCCTCAAGGCATTTACAGATGCGGTTTTTGCGCTTGTGCCGAACCTTGATGCTAGGGCGCAGATGCTTCGCATTCACCGTGATGAGGCCAGCGCCCTAGCAGAACTGCTGGCCTTGACTCAAATCGAAATTGATAAGTTGCCAGATTCAGGCTAAACCGTGCAGTTGCCGCAGCGTTTCAATCAAGGGGGCGATGTTCGGTTCCTCTGTCTTGGGGGCTGCCCCTAGCGGATCAATGATTGCATCATCCCCAAGTAGACAATGGGCAATATTGGCAACGCCCGCCCCTATTGCCTCTAGGTTATAGCCGCCTTCCATCACAAAGACGATTTTGCCCTCGCACAGCGTTTGCGCCATACGGATCAGTTCGCGGGTGAGATGCGTGTAGCCTGCTAGTGTGAGGTTCATCCCGGCCAGCGGGTCGCCCCAATGGGCGTCAAAGCCCGCCGAAACCATTATCAATTCGGGCTGGTAACGTTGCGCCGCAGGCCAAATCACCTGTTCAAAGACTGCTGCATAGTTGGCATCCCCACACTTTGCAGGCATCGGAATATTGAGCGTGTAGCCCTCCCCAGCGCCCTCGCCTGTTTCTTCTAGCCAGCCGGTGCCGGGGTAAAGCGGGTATTGATGGGTAGAAACAAACAACACGCTCGGGTCACTGTAGAAGATGTCTTGCGTGCCGTTGCCGTGATGTACGTCATAATCTACGATCATCACGCGCTTGAGGTTATGCACGCTTTGGGCATGGCGTGCGCCAATGGCAATGTTGTTCAACAGGCAAAAGCCCATTGCACGGTCTGGTGTGGCGTGGTGGCCGGGGGGACGTACCGCACACAGGGCGTTGTCTGCTTCGCCGTCTAGCACCGCGTCCACTGCGTCACAAATGGCGCCAGCGGCAATGCGCGCAATCGTGTAGGATTTTGGAGACATATAGGTGTCTGCATCCACACGGACGTTGTAATTGCCGTTGTTCATCGCCTCAATTTCGCCCAGTCGGTTGAGCAGTTGGCGGGTGTGTGCCAGCAAAATCGTGTGTTCAGAGGCGGCCTTCGGCGCAAGCTCCAGCATACGCGGGCGCAAGGCAGCGGCGTCTAGCTTTTGCCATACGGATTTTAACCGCCCTGAAAATTCTGGATGGCCGGGTTCATCATGTTCCAAGAAGCGCGTATCTGTTAAAAAGGCGGTGGTCATCGCAGAGTCCCCTTCGTAAGTAAGCGCACAAATTTCAAAAACGTAGCGGCAGTGTAACACGCAAAGCCCTGCTTTCGCAAAGGCCAGCCGTGCTTTATAATGCCATTAGGCATTACAGCGCACCTTAACGCGCTAACGTTCCCTTACTGACCTTAAAACTTTAGGACAATATCTGCGATGCAATATGAAAGGCTTGTAGAATGGGCGCGTGCCACATGGGAAGAACGAAATCCCGGCCAACGCTACGTGACCATTTGGGCATCAGCAGAGTGCAGCAATCAAATTGCCCAAAACCTCATCAAGCCCGGCAGGGTCTTGAAGGGGAATGCGAAATATACAGGGATGGACGTACTGCCTTGCCCAGTGGTCACGCGCATTAGCGATTATGGCGCACGCGGGCGGCGGATGGTACTCACGGCCACCAGCGGCGCTTATGCCTTTAAGTTTGAAGGCGAAGGCAAGCACGCCGAATTTGAGGTGATCTATGCCAGCGCCTACTTTGACGAAGACGGGCAAGACCTGACCGCTATTGCACTTGTACCAGCCAACCGCCTAGAAACGTGGGCGTCCTTTGAGATGACCTGTGCGCGGGCGGTGCGTCCGCGCATTAAGCGGCGGCGCGATGTTTACATTGTCGGCGGCACCGATGCCTACTTTGACCCCACCGTAGACTGGGATGACGTGATCTTGCCGGACGAGCTAAAGACGCGCCTCAAAAATGATATGGAAGCGTTCTTCCTTGAAGGCGTTGAAATCTACAAGACGCTGAAGTTAGCGCCCTTTCGGAAGCTCTTGCTGGCAGGGGTTCCCGGTACAGGCAAGACGATGCTCTGCGCGGCAATGGCAAAACTGGCGATTGAGAAGCGGCGGGTGGTAGTCTATGTCTCTGGCGCAGACCGTGATGGCGCCTCGTTTGAGAAGATTCAGCGCGCACTTCAGGCGGTGGCGGCGGCACAATACCCAGTATTGTTGATCGTTGAAGAAATTGACGCCTACTTGCAGGGCGACGACAAAGCCCGCGTGCTGAACGTGCTAGATGGGGTGGAATCGCCCAATAATCCCAAAGGGGCGTTGTTGCTGGCAACGACCAACTACCCCGAAGTGATTGATGAGCGCATCGCCAAGCGCCCCGGACGGCTAGACCGCATCTTTATCATCCCTGTGATTGAGGATGAAAACCACGCCGAGCAGATGTTGCGCTACTACATGGCCGACCAATGGCATGAGGAACACGTCGCCATTGTGCCAGATTTACTCGGTCAGCCGGGGGCGTTCGTCCGTGAAATTGCTTTACACGCGCGGATGTTGGCCGCCCATGAGCGCCAAACCGAGGTCACGCTGTTATTGTTGCAACAGTCGCTCGAAACCCTCAGCGATCAACTGAAGGCCGGGGCAGATTTCTTAAATCGTCGGCGTTCGATGGGCTTGGTTAACAATGATAGCAATCGTGTGCAGCGGATTAACCCGAACAATCCGTTTTCACCGTTTGGGGGTGGCAAAGACCGCCCGCGCAAATA
>JBMOFU010000057.1:0-15829 GCA_049318725.1 Phototrophicaceae bacterium
CGTTGAACAATCGTTTGGTTGTCCATTGAAACCGATTTGATTTCAACGTTCACGAATACCTTTTTGCCAACCGTCTCAAATACCTCATCGAGTGTTGGAATCTGCGTGCCAGCAAATTCAGGGGAAAACCAACTGCCAGCATCCAGCGCCTTGATTTCTGCAAGGGACATAGAACCCACACGCCCTTCTCCATTGGTTGTGTGGTTGACCTCAAAATCGTGGATCACCACCAACGCATCATCGGCAGAGAGCCACACATCTAGCTCGATGCCGTGTGCGCCTTGTTGGGCGGCCAATTCAAACGCGGCGAGCGTATTCATTGGGGCGTAGGCCATTGCCCCCCGATGCCCAAATACCAGCGGGAGCGTGTGATCGGCATAGAGGGCTTCAAGGCGTTGTTGGGCAAGGCGCATTTAATCTCTCCGTCGAATTTGTAGGCTGTTATTGACCTGTTGGACATCAAATCGAATGAGCGGGGTGAGGGCAGGTGGGGTGAGCGCTTGACCTGTGAGTAGGTCAAATCTAGAGCCATGACGGGGGCAGGTGATTTGGCAGGCGCTCAGGTCAATTTCGCCGTCGCTCAAGCGCACATCTGCATGGGAACAGCGATCTTCTACGGCGTAATAGTCGCCGCCCACGTTAAACAGCAACACATTCAAACGCCCATATTGCACAAGCGTTGCCTCGCCCGGCAACAGTTCATCGGCTTGGGCGACAGTTCGATAATCAAAGGCGGTCATACATAAGTCGCTTTCGAGTTAGACGGTTAGGCGTTAGGGCAGGATGCACGCTTACCCTAACGCCAACAGATTCTAGCTCAAAATCTTGGCTTCGACAGCCGCTTGTAAGCGATCTTGTACACGCTCAAACGGGATGCGTTGCAGCAGTTCATCGAAGAAGCCATCAATCAGCATCAATTGGGCTTGATTGCGCGGGATTCCACGGCTCATCAAGTAGTAAATTGGTTGTTCTTCCAGTGACCCAAAGGTCGCGGCATGGGAACAAGCCACATCATCGGCTTCGATCTCTAGGCCGGGGATGCCATCCATCCGCGCATAGGGACTCAACAGCAAGTTACGGCTGGCTTGGAAGCCGTCAATCTTCTGCATCTGCGGCAACGATTTAATCATCCCTTGCCAGACGGTACGCGCTTCATCTTTGGCAGCGCCCTTGAACAACAAGTCAGAAATCGTGGCTGGGGCGTTGTGATTCTGTTGGGTATCAAGGTCAAAGAATTGGTCTTTGTCGGCAAAGAAGAACCCAGACACACGCCCAGTAGAGCCTTTGCCGTCAATTTCAACCTCGATGAAGGCTTTCTTGTACTGCGTCCCGAACTCGCCAATGATCCAGTCTAGGTTCGCGTCACGGGCAATGCGCGCCCGCTGATGGCTGAACTCAAACGTTTGGCGGTTCCAGTCTTGCAACGAAACATAGCGCAGGTTGGCATTATCGCCCACGATCAGTTCAGTGGCTCCAATAAAGGAAGACTGGGTTTCAACAGGGGCAGAGGCAAAATCTACGATGACGGTGGCTTGGCTGCTTTCTTCCAAGACGACCAACGAATGACCCATACTCACGCCCGCTTGGGTGTTATAGACCACTACATGCATAGGGATTTCAGCCACAACGCGCTTCGGCACATGGATAAACCAGCCATACGACCACAATGCGGCATGGAGTGCAGCAAATTTGCCATCGGTTGGCGCAACGGCCTTCGTCATTAGGTACTTTTGTACAAGGTCGCTGTGTTCAGTGGCCGCCGTGTGCAAATCTTGGAAGATCACCCCTTGCGCTTTAAGCGCGTCGGGAATTTCCAGATGCACCACTTTGCCATCTACAAAGACCATCAATGCGCGCTGTCCTTCACCCAAGAGCGGTTCTAGCTTGTCTGCTGGCACGGTTTGCAGCGTTGGGCCATTGGCAACAATCGGCTGTGAGGCCTCATCCCAGCGGATGTGACTATAGTCGCTGCGGCGCCACGCTTCTTCTTTACCAGAGGGCATGGGCAAGTTTTGGTAGACTTCCCAAGAAGAACGCCGTGAATTTGCTAACCATTCTGGCTCATGGCTTTCAGAGATCAAGGTTTCGACATCGTCCACGCTGAATTGAGGGCTAGTGAGCGCCTCGGTGCGGCGTTTGACAAGTACCACGTTTTGTTGTCCTTTCTGTGTTGATTCAGAAAAACGGGCGCACCGTTACGGATGCACCCGTTAGCGTTATGCTATGTGGAGCGGGTTAACCAATAGAGCCTTCAAGCTGGATTTGAATCAGGCGGTTCATTTCCATAGCGTATTCCATTGGCAATTCTTTCACGAGCGGTTCAAGGAATCCGTTTACAATCATGGCGTTGGCCTCGTCTTCGCTCAGGCCACGACTCATGGCGTAGAATAGCTGTTCTTCGCCCACTTTGCTCACAGAGGCTTCATGCCCCATCGTGATATTGCTGGCTTCAATTTCAATATAGGGGTAGGTGTCTGAACGGCTATTTTCGTCCAGCAAGAGCGCATCACAAACCACATTGCTGCGGCTGTGGTCTGCGCCCTTGACCATTTTCAGCATCCCGCGATAGCTGGCACGGCCACCATCTTTGCTAATGGACTTGCTGATAATCTGGCTAGTGGTGTTCGGCGCAAGGTGGGTGATCTTCGCGCCAGCGTCTTGGTGTTGCCCCTTGCCTGCAAAGGCAATCGAAAGCACTTCGCCGTGCGCGCCTTCTTCCATCAGCAAAACGGCAGGGTACTTCATGGTCAGCTTAGAGCCTAAGTTGCCGTCTACCCACTCCATGGTGGCATTTTTGAATGCGGCAGCGCGCTTGGTAACAAGGTTAAACACGTTGTTCGACCAGTTCTGGATGGTCGTATAACGGCAACGACCGCCTTCCTTGACGACGATTTCAACCACAGCACTGTGCAGGCTATCGGCGCGGTAGGTGGGGGCGGTACACCCCTCGACGTAGTGGACGTAAGCGCCTTTGTCCACAATGATGAGCGTGCGCTCAAATTGCCCCATGCTTTCAGTATTGATACGGAAGTACGCCTGAAGCGGCATTTCAACATGCACGCCCGGCGGCACATAGATGAATGATCCGCCTGACCAGACCGACGTATTTAGCGCGGCGAACTTGTTATCATCCGACGGGATGATCGTCCCGAAGTATTCCTTCACAAGGTCTTCGTGTTCGCGCAGCGCGGTGTCCATATCGGTGAAGATCACGCCCTTATTGGACAGGTCTTCGCGGATGCTGTGATAGACCACTTCTGATTCATACTGTGCGCTCACGCCTTGCAGGTACTTTGCTTCTGCTTGCGGGATGCCTAACCGGTCAAACGTTTCTTTGATCTCGCTCGGCACGTCTTCCCAAGTGCGGCCTTGTTGGTCGGTGGCACGCACAAAGTAGTGGATGTCGGCGTAGTCAATCGTATCCAGCAGGCCGCCGCCACCCCATTGGGGAGTCGGTTTGTCTTTGAAGGTGCGGTAGGCCTCTACACGCATATCGGTCATCCACTGCGGTTCGTTCTTCATACGGCTAATAGTCAGCACCATTTCTTCCGTTAAGCCTTTATCACTCTTGAAAGAGTAATGTTCAGGCATATGGAAGCCGTATTGCTCATCGTAGCCACCGCGCACATCGCGCAGGCCAGATTCTTTTTCGGTGAGTGTCTTTTCGCTAGGGACGTAATCTTGCATAACCATGTCAAAATACCTCCGAATATCAGGGATGAATAAGGGGCTTACGGTGCCGCCACTGCATATTTGTCGCGTACCCAATCGTAGCCTTCTGCCTCAAGCTGTAACGCAAGCTCTGGCCCGCTGCTTTCGACAATACGACCTTCAAACATGATGTGGACGTGATGCGGCTGGATGTAATCAAGAATCCGTTGATAGTGGGTGATGACCAAGACGCCCAGTTCTGGGCCTGCTAACTTATTGACCCCTTCAGCAACCGTACGGAGGGCGTCAATGTCTAGGCCAGAGTCGGTTTCGTCAAGAATGGCGAATTTTGGCTCTAGCACGGCCATTTGCAACACTTCGGCACGCTTCTTTTCACCGCCGCTGAACCCTTCGTTCAGGTAGCGCCCGGCGAACTTGTGATCTATGCCAAGATAGTCCATCTTTTCACGCATCATGCGGCGGAATTCTGGAATGCCAATGCCTTTGCTTTCTGGATCAACGGCCTTCATCCGTGCGTTGATGGCTTGCCGCAAGAAGTTCGCCAGCGTCACGCCAGAGATCGAAACGGGGTATTGAAAGGCAAGGAATAGTCCAGCGCGGCTACGCTCGTCAGGTTCAAGGGCCAATAAATCTTCCCCATTAAAGAAGACTTCCCCTTCAGTCACTTGATATGCTGGGTTACCCGCTAAAACATTCGCCAATGTGCTTTTCCCAGAGCCATTTGGCCCCATCAAGGCGTGGACTTCGCCCTGTTCTACAGTGAGGTTCACTCCACGTAGGATAGGTTGTTCAGGTTGTGCGGCGACGACAGCATGTAGGTTGCGGATTTCGATTGTTGCGCTCATCCGAGCGGCTCCTCCTAAAGAAGTTAAAGGGTGTTAAATTGTTTCAGTACCCTTATGTACAGACGCGCTTCAGTATAGCAACCTACACAGAGACCTGTCAATATTGATGACGAGCATCATAAAAATTGACGGGGTTGGCTGACTATGCTACGATCAACGGTAACGCGATAAATCATCCAGATGAGGAAATAATAAGCAATGGTAGACGCAACAGCAATCACAGAAGACGGTTTGATGCAGATGCTTCGTAATGTGGTTGACCCCGAAATTGGCATGAACATCATCGAGTTGGGGTTGGTGCGTGGGCTAGAAATCGAAGAAACGAAGGCGCATGTCAAAATGATTATGACCACGCCTTTTTGCCCCTACGCCCCACAACTGCTAGAGCAAACACGGCGCACTGCACAAGATTACTTGCAACGCCCAACGACGATTGAAATGGGCTTAGAGATGTGGGACCCCAGCATGATGGAAGACGGCGCAGCCGACGACTGGGGCTTGTTCTAAGAGGCATTCTGTTGTGGGGCATGAACGTTTGCTCATGCCCCATACCACTAGCGGTTCGGGCGGTTTTGCTCAATCCAAATCTTGGGGTCAAGGTAATCTTTAAGGATGTCTGCAACCACTTTGTTGACCCACGTTTGGTACTGAGAAGCGGTCATCTGATAGACACTCAGGCCGTTCTTGTAGCGTGAAGCCGGCCAATCCTCCACATTGCGTTCCATCGTGCTAGAGGGCATCACGTCTACGTGCAAATGCGGTACCCAACTGGAGCCTGCGCGCCCGCGTGTGCCACCCAACGTGCCGATAATTTGCCCACGCGCTACACGATCCCCCACTTTTACGTCCATACGTTGCAAATGGGCATAGCGTGTCGCAATCCGCCGACCATCTTTGATGTACGGGTCATGTTGAATCACTACCAAGTTGCCCCATTCTGGACGCATGTTTGCATAAAGCACAACCCCGCTGGCAATCGAATAAAGCTCTTGCCCAACATCGTCATAAGCACCCGACCCCCAATTCAGGTCAGCCCCAGTATGGACGGATGTATAGCGCCCAAGCGAGCTATCATACAGGTAAGGTTCAGCATAGGGTGAAGCATCGCGCCAGCCTGTCGGCCATACCCGCGTCCCATCGCGATCCCCTGAATTGCGCTTATTGCCCACTGGGGGGTCGAACCCATCACAATAGGTCACGCCGTTGACGACAATCGTTCCATTCGTCGTTGCGGGTGGGGTAGTCGGTTGGGGTTCAACTTGTGCCACACGACGCCAACGGACTGCATCAAAGGTGAGGTACTTGCCTTCTTCGCCTGTCAAATCATTGAGAAACACCCGCCCAGAATTTGGCAAGTTCTTATCGAAGTTGAACACCCCTAAACGCACCCAATCGCCAGCGCTTTGGCTTTGGCTGACGCTTACCGTAACTTCTGCCGCTTGCCCTTGCACACCATGAATCTTGTAACGTGCGTTGCCCGTTGTGGAAAAGGGCTTATGGATGTACACATCTACGGCGTATTCGCCAGAAATCTTTACGTCGGGTGTCCACATTGCCCAAACACGATTTTGCGCGGCGCTGGTGGCGGTGTAGTACACCGTCCAGCCCATCTTTTGTACATAAGCCCGAAATTCTTCCTGCCCAGTGTACGTACCGCGAGCAAAACGACTATCGGCGGGAGTAATCAGAATTTCATCAACAAGGTCGCCGTTGGTCGGTGGTGGGGTTGGATCTGGCGAGGGAGTTGGCGTCACAGGGCTGTTGGGGATGGCAATACTCAGTGCAGCAAGCTCCGTTGTGGTTCCCACGCCGTAACGCCACCAGCTTAATCCCTTTGCGCCGTAACGCCCGGTTGCCAGCGAATGCGCCTCACGGATTTCGTTCACGGGGGCATCTGCTTGGAAGATCGGCACAATTGGCAACCCATAGGGGAGCCACGTTTCATACATCTGCTTGAGGGAGGCGTCTGGACTGCTACCAAAGGTCACCCAATAGACCATCGGATGAATGCTGTTGACAAAGGGCTTCCACGCTTCGGGGAAGATCGTGTTATAGTGCCACGGGCGTGGGTCAACGGTCATGCTGATGTGTTTATTGCCGGGAACACCCCGCCGTACCTGTAACATCAACTCACGAACTTGCTCTGCGGTGCCAGCCCAGTACCAACCGCGGTCTGGTTCTACGTCTAGGTTCAGGCTCTTGACCATAGGATGGTTGGCGGTTTCAATCATCAGTCGGGCTTCTTGGGCAAGGTTGGTTGTGCCACGCGGCACACACCATGCATGGAGTTCCATGCCGTAGCGTTGCAACACTTCACCCCAACGGGTGATGTCGGCAGCGCCATGCACAGCCAGCGCCTTTTTACTGTCAGATTCCCCCTGCCACAGATGACCGTTACTGGTCTTTAGCCAGAATTGAGTCACTTTGGGAGCATACCGTTTAATGTTAGCAACCAGTTCTTCGATGCTGTTTTCTTGAACAGAGTCACCTTCCCAATACCAGATCGCCACATGTCCGTCATAGGGGGTTGGCTTGGTTGGGGCAGTGGGTGGGTTTGCGGCGACTGGCTCCAAAGTCAAAAAGCCGCTGTGAACCCAGCCGGCAAGGCCATATTGTTCAAGATAAACCCAGTCGCCCTGTTTGGTGTCTGGATAGTATTGGACGAGCGTGTTGTCCCGAATATCGCCAATGTCGGTATAGTTGGTGCCGGGGCCGTTTCGCAGGTTCACCCAAGCGGCACGGGTATCTGCGAGGGCAGTTTGCCCTTTTCCCTTCGAGGTGGGGGTAACAGACGCGACCATGCGACAAACTCCTTGAGATTTGGGTAAAGGATGTGTTTTCAGTTTATGCCACAAGGTCATCTTCGGCAATGTTTTGCCTAAATTTCTTAGGGTTTGCTCGTTATTGATACGCGGTCTCATTTTGGAGGGTAACTTATAGCGCAGTTAAAGCAATGTGCGCCTGATTTAACGTGGGTGTGTTATCTATATAAGGGGGTCAATCGTTGACTCCAGAAAACACGTATCTATCAAGGAGCTTACTTTAGATGAAGCGTGCCGTACTTTTGATTTTGGTTGCAGTGCTTAGTGCGTTGGCAATCGTCCCGGTTATTGCTCAAGATGCCCCCAATGTCGTGATTCTTCCTGTAGATCAAGCACAATTCCTCCCCGGTGCCATGTTCGACTTCCGTGTAGAAGTTCGTGGTGTTGCTGAACTCCCCGAAGGTTTTGCCGTCACCGTCAATGGTGTTGCTGCTGGTGAATTCTTCGGTAGCGAAGGCACCCAAGAAAATTGGGAAGTTGGCGACCCAGCTTCACCCGTTACCTCTGTGATTTGGCGCGGTTTGGCCGCCCCAGAAGCTGGCGAATACACGATTGAAGTGACCGCTGGCGCCACGGTTGAAAGCGTCACTTGGGTGGTTCGTGAAGCCCAAGCTGGCGAAGCCCGTAACGTGATTTTGTTTGTTGCTGACGGCATGACCGTTTCCATGATTAGCGCTGCCCGTGCTGCGCGTGGCATCACCGAAGGCCGCCCCAACCTGCCGTTGGCTTTGGATGGCTTTGATGTCATTGGTTTGGCAAGCACCAGCTCTGTAGATAGCGTGATGGCAGATAGCGCCAACACTGCCAGCGCCATCAATACCGGTCACATTGGCAGCATCAACGCCACTGGGACGTATTCCGATAGCTCCCCAGACACGCTTGATGACCCGCGTGTAGAAACCCTTGCTGAAATCCTCAAGCGCACACGCAACTACGCCATTGGCGTGGTCACCACCGCTGACTTCAGCGATGCTACCCCCGCTGCGGTATTTGCACATGGCCGTAACCGTGCCGACCTGAACCGCAACACCTACATCGTACAAGCCCTTGAGCTTGGCGTTGATGTTTACATGGGCGGCGGCGCTCGCCGCATGATCCCGATGGCTGTTGAAGGTTCCCGCCGTGCTGATGAGCGCGACCTCTTCGCTGAATATGAAGCCGCTGGTTACACCATTGTCACCAGCGCCACCGAACTTGAAGGTGCGTTGGGCGAAACCCCAGAGCTTCTGTTGGGCGTCTTCCACCCCAACGACATGAATGTTTGGCTAGATCGCAACGTTTACACCGACAACATCGGTGACTTCACCGATCAACCCGGCCTCCCGGCGATGACCCTCGCTGCGTTGGATGTGTTGGCACAAAACGAAAATGGCTTCTACCTTACTGTTGAAGCTGCCAGCGTAGACAAGCAAATCCACCCGCTTGACCAAGAACGCGCCCTGTCTGACTTAATTGAGTTTGACAACGCCATTGCCGCTGCTCAAGCATGGGTTGCAGAAAACGCCCCAGACACGCTCATCGTCATCACTGCCGATCACGGTCACGGCTATGAAGTGTTCGGTACAGTAGATGTTGCTGAATTCAACGCTGCTGAAGATGATTTGGGTCGCCGCAACGCCATTGGGGTTTACAACGGTGCGGGTTACCCTGACTACGCTGTAGACGAAAACGGCTACCCAGACTGGGATAGCGCCTCTGTCGTATTGGCGGGCGCCGTCAATAACGGCCCAGACCGCACTGAAAACTTCCAAGTTAGCGAAGTTCCGCGCGTCCCGGCCATTGACGGCGGCGACGGTGTCTTTGTAGACAACCCCGACGATGATGCAAACGGGATTGTCCAACTGGGTAACCTCCCAACCAGCAGCAACAGTGGCGTGCATACCCTGCAAGACGTCCCTGTATTTGCTGCTGGCCCCGGCGCCGAATGTGCAATGGGAACCTATCACCAAAGTGAATTGTTCTTCTGCATGGCTTACGCTCTTGGCTTAAACCCCGCTGAAGAAGGTATGTAATCCTGCTGCTGGATTTGATCTGTTAGAATAATAAACGGGGGACGTGTGATACACATGTCCCCCGTTTTATATGACCACCGCAATAATGGAGTATCCCTAAAATGCCACGTTTTATACCCTTTATCCTGATGGCCGTGCTTATCACGGCTTGCGGTACTAGCAACGCGGGCGTCACGCCAATCACCCCGTTGCCTGAAGCAACACAACTTGTGCAGTCAACGAATCCCACACAGGCAATCCCTACAGCCACTCTAGCACAGGCGATTGAGCAGCCGATCCGTTTAACGGCAACACCACGCGCACTTGATTTGCCACAAGGTAGCGCGCAGCAAATCGCCCAAGCAACAGACGCAGTGATTCAATTAACGCCGCGTCAGCGTCTGGCCTTTGATGCCTTCCCTGTGTCCATCACGTTCGACGAGTTTTACGACGGCTATAACATCCGCAGTGGCTTAATCCTTTCGGATAAACTGTTATCGCTAGACGGCCAAACGATTATGATGGAAGGCTATATGGCTCCGCCGCTAAAGCCGGAACTCGATTATTTTGTCCTGACGCGCATTAAGCTGGCGTTTTGCCCGTTCTGTAGCACTGCGGGGGACTGGCCGGATGATATTGCGTTGGTCTATATGACCAACCAAACCGTCACGCCAACAACGGTGCCGATTCGGTTGGTGGGGCGTTTAGAGGTTGGCGCTTCAATTGATGAAGAAACTGGGATGGTTAGTCTCGTTCGCATTTACGCCACTGACTTGGAGTTCATGGGGTGAACATTCGGTTAGAAGCACTCCAACACCTTTATCGTAGCCCTTCGGGGGAGTCTCATCAGGTACTGAATATCCCTTTGTGGGAACTTCACACGGGGGAGCAAGTATTATTACGTGGGGTGAGTGGCAGCGGCAAAACAACCCTCTTTAATGTGTTGGCGGGCATTCGCCACCCCACCAGCGGGGAAGTCTGGTATGACAATATTGGGCTATATCAGATGACAGAAGCGCATCGAGATCGCTTCCGTAATCAGCATATTGGCTACGTATTTCAAAACCATCACCTCATTGCGTCACTCACTGTCTTAGAAAATGCCATGTTGCCGCTCAACTTTAACCCAAAGTTCCCAAGTAACCAGCGTCGCCAACAAGCGATGTCCCTTTTAGAACCGCTTGGGATTCATGCGTTAGCGCATTACCATCCCTACCAGATTAGCACCGGGCAACGGTTGCGGGTGGCGGTCGCACGGGCGTTGGTCAATAGCCCGCAGGTATTGATTGCTGATGAACCCACCGCCTCGTTAGATGCCGATGCCGCCAGACAGGTCATGGATACCCTACAGCGTTTATGCCATGCACAATCCGCGACGTTGATTGTTGCCAGCCACGACCCCGCGTTAGAGGTTCGTTTCCCCCGCATTGAGCAATTACAAGCAGGGCAGTTGACCCTACAAAAGGAGCCTTTATCGCTATGATCGCTGATATAGCCTTTGCATGGCGGCAACTGCGTGCGCAACCCGTCCAAAGTAGCATCCCTGCATTGATTATTGCGTTGTCCGTTGGGTTGGCTGTCGTCGTGTTTGGCCTGAGTGAGGGTGTTCAACGCGGAATCATCCAAGCCAGCGACCCGTTCGGGGTGCTGGTAATCGGGGCAAAGGGGTCAGGGCAACAATTGGTCATCAACACGATTTTGTTGCAGGGTAACCCTGTGGGGGTGATCCCTTATGACATTTATGCTGCCTTGAGCCAAGACCCGCGCGTTCAGTTAGCTGTCCCTCTAGCCAATGGGGATAACATTGCAGGCGCGCCTTTGATTGGCACGAATGCCCAGTTTTTTGAGTTGCGGGTAAACCGCCAAAGTGACCCCGCATTTCAGCTTGCAACCGGGACGATCTTTGCTGGCGACTTTCAAGCCGTTTTGGGGAGTGAGGCGGCTCGCAGCTTGGGATTATCTGTAGGGGATCGCTTTCGGGCATCGCACGGATTCAGCGGCGCGAGCCTTGCTAGTGATGTCCATGAGGAGGTGTACACGGTTGTGGGTGTGCTTCATCCTAGTCAAACGTCCTATGATAAAGCGGTATTCGTCTCGCTTGAAAGCGTGTGGGAAGCCCACCATGAAGACGATGCCAGTACAGCCGGGATGGGCGTGTTAAGCCAGTTAAACATTGAACAGCCGGGCAGTGAAAATAGCCTCACTGCTATCTTGGTATTGCCAAGCGGGTTTGCAGAACAGAACTTTATCTGGCAGGAATTTTACACCCGCACTGACGCACAAGCTGTATTCCCCGGTCAAGAACTAGGGGCATTGTTCGACCTGATCCGACAAGCTCAACAAGTGTTAAACCTACTCGGATATTTGGTGATGGGGATTGCTGTTTTGACGGTATTTCTTTCGGTCTATAGTAGCCACCTTCACCGCCAACGAGATATTGCCGTGATCCGTAGTATGGGGGCAAGTCGCCGGCATGTCTTCCGCATGGTGA
The DNA here is from genome assembly GCA_049318725.1 of Phototrophicaceae bacterium. GTDB lineage: Bacteria > Chloroflexota > Anaerolineae > Aggregatilineales > Phototrophicaceae > CAIRDJ01. The sequence goes on from JBMOFU010000057.1 coordinate 11,822, forward strand.
TTTTTGAGGCACTACTCATTACGATCACTGGGGGCATCGTTGGGCGAGCGATCGGTTACGGTGCCGCGCTCATGATTGGGCAGGTTTTCACGCAACAATCTGCAATCCCAATCCCTATTGCATTTCAAACGGCGCTTGAACCCCTCATTTGGGCATTAACAGTTGGTGGTGGGGTCATCGCCGGGGTATTGCCAGCGTTTGCGGCTTACCGTACAGATATTGCAGAGCATCTCACCACATCATGAAATCGGTGATTTTACTGGCCGTCTGGATTGCCTGCCTGATAACAAGCTGTACGGTGTATTCACCGTCTTTTAGCCCGTTACCGCTTGAACAGCGCTTTGAAGCGCCTGCATTCGCAGGGATTGGGCTAGACGGCATCGAATACCATTCCAGTGATTTCAATAACCGATGGGTGATCCTCAATTTTTGGGCGACGTGGTGCGAACCCTGCGTTAGTGAAATGGAAGCACTGCAAGGCATTTCAAATGCCTACCCAACAGTGCAATTGGTTGGGATCAATGTCGGGGAATCACTTGATGAGGTTGAAGCATTTCGTCAAACGTATGGCCTTCGCTTTTTTATGCTAGTGGAGCCAGATTCCAGCACAATACTGAACTATCAGGTCACGGGAATCCCGCGCACCTATATCATTTCGCCGGCGGGGGAAGTCGTGGCCTTCCACTTTGGCCCTATAGCGCCCGTTGAAGATTTTGAAAATCTACTAGAGGGCTTTTTGGGTCAATAACAATCTTATCTGTGTTGTATTTTTGTCACTTCGCAGTGAAAATAAGGGGCAAAAATGATCTGCTGAATCTCAACAGGAGTTTGTGGTCTCATGCGTATTATTTATGTTGAAGATAATCCTGCAAATGTTGCTTTGGTAGAGCGCATCTCTCATATGAGTCATGATGAACTCATGACCTTTGATGACCCTGATACTGCACTTGCTTCCATCCACCCCGGGACGGCTGACCTGATCTTGATGGATGTCAATTTGGGCAGCCCCAGTATGAATGGGCTTGAACTCACACGGATGTTAAGGACGAAGGGCATCTCTGAGCCGATTGTGGTCATTACCGCGTATGATGCTATGGGCTACCCGGAGCAATTCCAGACGGCTGGTTTTAACGAATATGTATTAAAGCCGGTTTCAGTCCGCAGTATGATTGACTTGATTAACGCCTATCGTCCGGCTTAATTCCCCACCATGAGTAGGGGCGCAACTTATGCCCCACTTCATCCCTCAATAGATCGAGTCAAGACCTGACCAACGCTTAAATCTGTGATTTGCCGCGTTAACGCCTCAGCAGCCCCCGCTGGAACCACGAATTTCACTGTTACCTTATCGGTAAAGTCCTCAGCGACAATTTCCCCATCATGTTGTTGGATGGTCTGCCGAATAGCGTCATAGAAGGTATAGGGCGTTTCAAGGTACAGGTGGGTTTTAGCAATCTTCATCTCAATGGGCAGTTGCTTCAGCACGGTTTTTGCCGCGTCGCTGTAAGCCCTTACTAAGCCGCCTGTACCGAGCTTTGTTCCACCAAAATAGCGCGTGACGACTAACACAATGTCACCCACCGCAGTCCCACGCAAGACCGCTAAAATTGGCGGCCCTGCTGTACCGCTTGGTTCGCCATCATCGCTCACCCCATCAGTAACACTCCCACCATATCCTACCCGAAAGGCATAGACATGATGAGAGGCCTCTGGCATTTCACGGCGAATGTTGGCGATAAATTCGCGTGCTGCTGCTACAGTGCTGGCTTGACCCGCTGTTGCAATAAAGCGCGACTTCATCACTGTGATTTCAGTGCGAACGGTCGCCAGCGGGATCGAGTAGCCAACGCTCATGGTTTAGCGCTCGTTGTAACAGATGGGGGCAATGGTCAAAAATTCGCCGACTACCCAGCCTTGTTCACCTTCAAATTCAGTTAGCCACCAAGTAGTTTCAAGGTTGCGTGCCAACAGTTGGATGTAGCGGCCTTCTGGAATGATTGCGACAACGTCGGCATCGGTGGTCGGGTTCTGCCGAACGTTCAGGTTTTGGTTTACCAGCGCCGTACAATCATCAGAAACAGCGGGGGCGTCTGGTGTGGTAGTAATCGTCGGTGGGATGTATGCCCGTAGGGTACGGGTCATGGTCGGCTGCGGAAGCGGGGTGGTTGTAATGGTGGGGGTAAAGGTGGGCTGGATCACCTCTGGCGCACTGCTGGACTGTGCAACAGTTGTCGGCACAATCACGGGGATTACGCCACTGCCGTTTGTAGAGCGCACTAACACGCTTTCAGCAATCCCTGTTGGGGTGGGAATCACAAATACGGCTTGCGGTAGTACCGGAACAAAGAAGAATGAGGCTAACCCAAATAAGCCCACCCCAATCCCTAAGATGCCGCGTGAAAACGCCGACTGAAATTTTTCGCCTGCACGACGATCTAGTATCCACAAAATGAAGCTGAGGATAATCCATGCACCTGCGCTGGCGAGAATCAGCACAGAAAGGCTTGTGCGGGTGTTAGCATCTGCCAGAGCGTATAAAATTACTGCCCCAATAAACGGTAACGCCGCCGAGGTGAGGAATAACGCACTCCAACAGCCCGCCTTTGCCTGACGTTGTAGGCTTTGAATTAACCCAATTAAGAAGAACAACCCAAAAAGCACATCTGCCGCGATGACAAGGTTTTGAACCATAGGCTTATTTCCATATCGGTTGAGGGTAACAAACGGAACGAATTCTAGTTTACTTTACGCCAAACCCATACGCCAAGTTGCAGCTAGTTACTTATGATAAGCGCACTTATCACAAAGCTATCCTGCGGATGAGCCGCTACGCGCCCTACGGGTTGAAATAAGTAGGCATTATCAGCGCTAATCGCTAGGTAAATAAAATCTGGTTAGCGGGCAACAAAAAAACCCACAATTTTTGTGGGTTTTTTTGTTTGACTCTATTTTACTCTGTCGGGGCGGCGGGATTCGAACCCACGGCCTCTTGCACCCCATGCAAGCGCGCTACCAGGCTGCGCCACGCCCCGATGTTTATTTTGTTAAATCCATGCCCCATACGGGATTCGAACCCGTGTTTTAGCCTTGAGAGGGCTACGTCCTAGGCCTCTAGACGAATGGGACAACGAACTGCGTTATCGTAGGTCAATTGCTGGCTTCCGTCAAGGGAAAATTACCCCTGTGCCAACAGATTGGCAATCCGTAGGTTATGTTCAGTTGCCACCCGGCCTAATGGATCATTAAAACTCTGTTGATAACGCAATGCGCTTTCTAATAATGACCGCGCACGATGGGGTTCCCCTTGATACAACCAATTTGCACCCATGTTGGACAAAGCCCGCCCCATCAAGGTTGGGTTGGTATGCGCGTGGTGAACAGCCAGCGAGAAATACTCATTGGCCTGTGCATTTGCACCCATGCCTACCCATGCGCGCCCTAATAGGCTATAGATCGCTGGATGAAACGCCACAGATTGCATATCGTTCAGCAATTCATGGCATAAGCGAATACACTGCTGAGGATCACCGCGTTGCAGTGTCAGTTCAGCCCAAATCAATTGGGTTTCTAGTCCAATGGGGTGTTCCTGAAGCAGTGGGGAGATCGTGTCATAGGCTGTGGTGAGTTCTTGCTTTTCGATTAGGGTATGCACCCGTTCTAAGACGACTTGGCGCGATAGATTGGGGGTGATGGCGTAAGTGACAAGCCGATCCAAGAATTGTGCCGCCTGTGTATATTTGCCTTGATAGCGCAGGCTGATGGCTATCTCAAACATTGCCTCTTGCTGAAGGGAGAAATTGCCAACTTCCCCCGCCTGCTCACAACAACGTGCTAAATGATCGGTTGCTTCGATGTAGTTGCCAATGCGTTGTTCGATGATCCCTTGTGCGAATTTGATATAGGGTAATGGATGGCGTGCGGCGATGGATGGCAACAGGTCGCGCCACTGATAAAGCGCCTCACTTTCTGCAATATCTCGCCAATATTTTTCTACAAGCTCACGCAGCA
>JBMOFU010000058.1:0-15748 GCA_049318725.1 Phototrophicaceae bacterium
GACGGTAAAGCGCCGTCACAGGTTGGGTTTGCCGATGCCCCCGTAGATAGGTTCACCCGATCATAGCGGCGGATGTTTTGCGGAACTTGGGTGGCGTCTACATTCCATTGGCGCAATAGTTCGGCGGCGCTAGGGGAATATTGGCCGGTAATTTCATAGTCGCCAGTTGTGAGCGCGCTTACCAGTGAAGCGGTAGACGGCTGATAGAGCGCTAAATCTACGCTTTGCACGTTGCGGTAAGAGATAAACAGTTCGGTTGCTGGACGGTTGGCGTTGTAGAAGCCAACAGCGCCCGGCACTTGCAACGTTACATCGGGGTCGAGCGCGCGCGTGGTAAAGGTAAAGCGCAGGCTATCATTGATCGGGTTGCCGTATATGTCTTCCATGCCGGGGAGAGTCGTCACGGTGTAGAGGGTGCTTGGCTCAAAGTCAAAGCTCAGGCGGTAGGTGTTGTCGTAGTCGCTGAAGTAGCCATAAACCCGCGCTGGCTCTGGGGCAATTTCTACACGGCTTTCCAGCGTTTCTGGGTTCATCGCTGAACTAAACTGAAGCGCCACACTGCCATAAACTTCAACAGCAGCTTCGCCGTTATAGGGGTCGGTGCTGATAATGGCCGGGAAGGGAGCCGTGCTAAAAATCCACTCGGTACTTTGCCCTAGCAAGACATCGCCACTACTGGTTTTGACCAGCCCGCCGTCTACCAAGACGCGATAGTCGGTATTGAGTTGCAGGCGCTCGGTGGGAGTGAAGGTCACGCTGGTGTTTGTGTCATCCCATGCAAACGACCCGTTGACCGCTGCGCCGCCTTGTGCGGGTGTGACGCTAAGACCGCTGGCAAACGTCTCTTGATTGATCGGTTGGTTGAATGTGATCTGAATTGGCACACTCAGCGAGGCATTGGTGGTCAACGGCTCTGGGGAAACCGTCAACACTTGCGGCGGTTGCGTGCTAAAGCGCCATGAGAACGGCTCCAGCGCGATGCCATCAATGCTGGTGAGCGCGCTCACTTGGGCGTTATATTCTGTGCCGCCCGCTAAGGCCACCGTTGGCCGAAAGATATAAATAGACGTATTGAGCCATTCCCCACGCCCTTCAACGCTTGGCGTGAGCGTGAGCGGTTGGGGCAGGTCTGCCTGCGCCGCCAGTGTCGTTAACGGTACCACCGGACGGTTAAAAATTACTGTGATGGGGCTGTTGGCGGCAATTTCGAGTGCGCCATTGGTCGGCAACGTTTCTGTCACGCGCAAGATGGGTGCGGTGACCACTGGTTCAGTGAAGGCGGATGTTTCTTGTGCGCCAATGGGTAGCACGGCCAACATCAGGCACAGCATCCAAAGTAGCGCTAATCGTTTTCGTAGCATGTGGGTTTATCCCTCTTTTGTGAGTGATGGGTTTGGCGTTGAACTGCCTAAACCCATTATAAGCTGTTCTTCATCAAAGGGTGGGTCGCAAAAACCGAGCAGAAGGTTTCTAGTTGCTCGGCTTGGTCGGTGTGAGCGTGGCCGAAGTTGCCCGCAAGGGCAAAATCGCAGTGGGGGAAGGCGTATTCGAGGGCGTTAACGTGACTGTGGCCGTTGGGGTCAGGGTGGGTGTAGTGGTCAGCGTCGGCGTGAGCGTCAATGTCGGTGTGGGTGAAGGGCCAACGGTGGGTGTGAGCGTCGGTGTCGCCGACGGCGTAGGGGTTATCGTGGGCGTTTCGGTCGGCGTAAACGTCAAGCTAGGCGTGGCAGAAGGCCCCGGCGTTGCCGATGGCGTTTGGGCTTCAATTAATGCGCCCACATCCAGTGCAGCGGTGGGGAGCGGTGTTGCGGTAAATTCAGAGGTTGCGTCAAAGGTAATCCCTGAACTGACGTTGACACCACTTTCTGTAAAGCTGACATCTACCCGTTGCCCTCGGTTGCCGAATAGCCGTTGTGCCTGCCCGTTGTATGTGACCAGTAAGGCCTCTGCATTGCTGGCGGTTAAATCCACTTGGCGGACGAACTCGTTTACCCCCACAAGGATTTCGGTATCGGGCGGGACGGTGCCAACATAGCGTTCTACGCCGTCTGCCGTCACGCGGATCCAAGTGCGTTGTTGGGTCAAAATCGAAACCATCACCCCTTGCCCGCTATAGACTTGGGTGGGGGCAATACGGGCGGTGGGTAAGGCCGCCACCAGCGCAGACGTAACGCTAGGGAGTGGGGTAAAGGTTGGGGTTGGGGTGTTGGTCACTAAAATGGCGGGCAAGTCTTCCACAAGGATTGTCGCGCTAGAGCGTTGCAAGATTTGCCACACGAAGAACACAATCACCGAGAGCGTTGCCAAGCCTGCCAATGTCATCACGATGCGGTTAAGTTGATTCCCGCGCCGCCGCCGTGCCTCCCGCGCTTCCGTCAAGGATTTGACCTGCACCACCGGCATTGCAGGGTTTGTGTCGGTAATCGTGCGCGGCGCAACTAACACATCGTTGGGTGGTGGGCTTGGCTTATTGCGGCGCGGTTTTGCCTTGATCGGTGCAGATTCTTCGAGCAGGGCGGCCTCGTAGTAGCCGAGTATTTGCTCTTCATCAAGGCTGAGGTAACGGGCATAGTTGCGGATGAAGCCGCGTATTTGCACCGATGACAGGTCATCAACGGCAAATTCGCCCATTTCAAAGCGCTCTAGCAGGCGTCGGCGGATTTTGAGCGCTCGCTCGGCTTCTTCTAGGGTACGCTCTTGAGTTTCTCGGATTTCACGCAGGTAGCGCCCTAACGCCTGACGATCCATAAAAAGCGGCTCCGGGTTCAGGGACAACAGAGGGGGATGCTGAGGGTGTGGGGGTGTTCCAACGCCCTCAACAACGTATCGTTAGGCTTCAGCGGTGACTTCCGCTTCAGGGGCAGCGGCAGCTTCAGCAAGTTTAGTGGCTTGTTCAGCAGCAGCACGTTCCGCAGCAAGCGCAGCTTCTTCTTCCGCCTTCACGCGGTTGGCGCGCAGCTTGTTCAAGTCCCGCACCACAATGTTGCCCTTCTCATCAAATTCAATGCTGTTGATGAGACCTTCTTTGTGGGCTTCGCGCTGGCGTTCATATTCTACCCGTTGATCTTCTGGGATCACGCGGACGAACAACACGGGGGAAACTTCCGTCCCTAAACGCACTGGAATTTCATGCATCCCGACATCGCGCACTTGTTGGATGGCAATACGGCGGCGGTTAATGTCTACCCCGGTGATGGTGTTGAGTTCTTCGGCCATTTCTTGGGTAGTGACCGAGCCGAACAACTTACCGGTGCTGGCTGCACGGCGGAAGAACGTCAAGTTGGCACGGTCAATCTTGCGGCCAAGCTCGTTGAGCAAGGCTTCATAGCTCTTGCGGCGTTCTGCTGCCGCCGCCATGAGGCGATCCATCCGCTTAAGTTCAGCGTCGGTGGCCTTTGCAGCGCGCTTGCTTGGGATGAGATAGTTGCGGGCAAAGCCGTCAGCAACGTCTACAATCTCGCCAGCGACGCCATGTTTATAGACATCTTGAAGCAAAATAACCTTCATGGGGTGTGTTCCTCGGCAAACATACTATCACGCCTCTGACGGTTGAAAGAGGCGTGGTAGGTTACATAGTCAAGTCTTTTACGAAACGAACGCCCATTATAACGGTTTTGGGCAATGTGCCAAGCCTGAACTCCGCACCCGCAGTAACTTTCACATGTTGTTTGGCGCTAAAAGGCCTTAAAATCGGGCGAGTAGCCAAAAGGTACAGGTCATTTTTCGCAAGGTTACGCTATACTTTTTTCATAAAGGCAAACCCAAAGGACAGTGTCATTACCATGGCGAAAATCCTTATCATTGATGATGAAGAACTTACGTTAGATATGCTGGCTACATTTTTGCAGATTAGCGGGCATGAACCCATCACCGCCATAGACAGCCGTCAAGGGTGGAGCAAGCTGGAATTTGAAGAACCTGAAGCGATTTTGCTCGATATTCAATTGCCAGATACCAACGGCCTGATTATGTGCCGCCAGCTGCGCGATAACCCAGATATGGCGGATGTGCCGATTATCATGATTTCAGCCCATGCTCCGCCGATGATCCGTGAGGCTGAAGCAGCAGGCGCCGACGGCTACCTGATGAAACCGATTAACTTGCTCAACCTACAAACGACCTTAGCAAAGTTTATTGCCTAACCGTTAGCTGCTGGCCTGTGCGAGCGCGTCTAGGGTGGCTTGCTGTGCGTTTTCTTCCCCACTGAGGACACTCAACAGTGCCGTCTGGAGCGCCCTTGCGTTCGGGCTGCCGCTGGCATCTACTAGGGGGAGGACGGCATTTTCCATCAAGGTTGCGGTAAATCTATCGTAGTCTTCGCTGTACCCCAAGCGAACCGCCGCCCGTTGTGAGGGCAATTGGTTGAGCGTACGTAAATATTCCCCCTGACGTTCTGCCGCCATCATCCAGCGCAAAAAGGCGGCGGCACGTTCGCGGCGGTTGGGGTCATTGGTCGTTAACACCCACATCCAGCCGTTAAGTGTCGTGGTCGGCATCCCTGACCCCGTTGGAATTGAAACGTAATCATAGTTGTCTGACCAGCTGGGGTTCGCCCAGTATTGGTTGCCAGACACAATCAGGCCACCGACAAAATCTGCTCGGCCAATCAAGCCAAAATAATCTTCTGGCGCGGCGTAGTTGAGGATTTGCGGCGGGAATGTGCCAGCGTCGCGCCCAGTCTGATACAACATCAGCGTTTGCTCTAGTGCATCGGCCTCTAGCGGGATGCTCCCTGTAGTTGCATTTAAGCCCAGTTCTAAAAGATATTGTGTGAAAAAGACGCTATTGACGCCGTTGGTCGCACGGGACGCCGAGAAGATCAGTTGTGCGTCATGCTCAAGGTAGGTGTTGAGGTTGGCATCCAGCGGTGGGGTAGTTGCCGGATCATAGACCACATGTTGGGTTTCAATGGTGAAGGGCAAGCCATAGAGCGTACCATCCACTTGACCGAGTTCCAGCACAGAGGGGTAAAGGTCGGCAAGGATGACGCTAGAGATGCTCCCCTCTAATGGGAAGATCACCCCCTGTTGGGCGACCAGCGCTAAATCTTCGCGCCGCAATAACGTCAAATCTGGGATCACCCCCGGCGCAACCCCCTGCGCGCTCCGCAAGCTAGAGGTGATACTCCCCGCATCACGAACGTGCTTTAAGCGGGTTTCTACAATTACCCCTTCCTCAGCGGTGAAGGCGGCAATTTGACTGTTTAATAGCGTCAACGATTCGGCACTTTCCCCAGTGGGCAACAGGGCATCCGGCCACCATAACTTCAGCGTTTCAGGCGGGGTTTGGGTTGTTTCTACGGTGGGGATGGGGGTAAGTGCCTGAACATCAGCAGTGGCGCTAGGCGTTGGGTCAGCAGTCGGTGAAACTGGGGGGGCGGGTGTTGGGATGATCCCACAGGCGCTACTCAGCCATAGCGTTACCCACAAACCACATAAAGTCAAAGATCGCATTCGGGAGGGTCGCTTTCTTGAAATTCCGAGCTAGATTATAGCAGTGCGGCGGCTCATAATATATGTGAGGATTCGACACGAAAAGGGGATTCCCCATGCGGCTTTTGATGCTCAATAACGAATATCCACCGATTGGCGGCGGCACCGCCACTGCCAATTATAACGTCATGCGAGAGTTGGCCGCACAGGGGTTGCATGTAGATTTGGTCACTTCTACCCCAGCAGGCCATGACTACGAAGTTGAAACGCTTACCCCCACTGCGCGGGTCTTTCGTGTGCCGATTGCCAATCAAAACCCACACTATCAAAGCGAGCGTGAACTGCTTACTTACATCTATAACGCCTTCTTTTTCATTCGGACGTTATACCGCGGCGATGAGCCAAAATACGATTTGTGTCATGCTTGGAGCGGTTTGCCTGCGGGGGCATTGGCGTTATTGCTCAAGTGGAAGCGTAACTTGCCCTATATTGTCGGGCTAAGGGGGAGCGACGTGCCGGGCTATGATGTGCGCTATACATGGCTGTATCCCTTGCTTAAACCGCCGTTGGGGATGATTTGGGGCGGCGCGGCGGCCATTACCGCCAACAGCTATGAACTGCGCGGGTTAGCGCGCAAGTTCCGCCCGCAGTTGCCCATAGAGGTGATCCCCAATGGGGTTGACCTTGCACGCTTTCAAGTCACCCCGCTTCAAGATAAAACCGCTGATGATACCTTTATCATCTTGTGTGTGGCACGGCTGGTAGAGCGCAAAGGGATTGCAGATTTAATTGATGCGGTGGCCTACATCCGCCAATATCAAGAGAACTTCCGCTTGGTGTTCGTCGGGCGCGGCGATAAAGAGGCAGAGTTCCGCGCCTATGTAGAACGGGCAGGTCTAGCGCGTTGGGTCGAATTTCGCGGGGCGGTGATGCACTTCGATGTGCCAGCCATCTACAATGAGGCCGATGTGTTTGTGTTGCCGTCGCTCAATGAGGGGATGTCCAACGCAGTTTTAGAGGCGATGGCCTCTGGGCTGCCGATCATCACCACCTACACGGGGGGAACGGCAGAAATGTTGCGCGGTAATGGCATGGTCATCCCGAAGCAATCGCCAGATGCGATTGCCAAGGCTGTGATTGAGGTGTGGCAAAACGTGGAGTTGCGGCGCACGTTGGGCGCACGATCCCGCGCTATTGCCGAAACACTCACTTGGCGGCGTGTTGCAGATGACTATATGGCGCTCTATGACCGCACATTGACCATGCTTGGGGTGCCTAACCCAATAACAGTGTTGCCACAGTAAAATACGAGGGTTCGTAAAGGGGAGCCGGGCTATGTCAGATTCAGCAGAACTCATTAAGGTCTATGAGACATTGGTGGCACAAGAGCGCCAAACTGCGCGCGATCTGTTGCGTACCCTTGTCAAAACCCAACCCTCCGCAGATGCCTTTTACTACTCGGCGCTCACGGCAAGCACCCTCACCCAAGCCAATAAATTCCTTGACTTGGCGCTTAAGGCTGACCCCTTTCATACCCCCGCCAATCGGCTGCACTTTCGCCTAGAAAAAGAGGGGTTTGGCGCGCTTGACAACGAAAAACCCGCCCCCCCAAAGGGGCAGGCCAAGCGCGAAGCCGAAACCACCCCAACCATTGATGAAACCACACTCCAAGCCAAACGACGCCGTAACCAACGTAACGATGAGGGGCGGCGGCGGTTTTATCGCTGGTTGCCGCTGTATGTGTTTATCGGGGCGTCGTCGTCGGTGGCGCTGACGTATACGTTGCTGTTGCTGCTTGGGGTGGGGGCATCCTTTACTGCACGCATTTCTCAGGCGTTTGGGGCAGACGTTCCCCAAGACACCTATCGTGGAACGCCCATCGCGCTCATTCAGAACCCTGCAAGCCTGAGTGACTTCCCCGCGTCTGCCAGTGAAACCATTGGGCGCGGTGCAGCCAATACGGTCAGCAATGTGTTGGCCGATGGCGATTTGCACGAATATGGCTTTCAGGCCAACGCTGGCGAAGAAATTGCCGTTGCCATTCAGTTCTTTTCCCCGTTTGCCAATGAAGTGGTGGGGCATTTGGCCTTACTTGACCCGTCTGGCAGAGACCGCGCCTTTAGTCAGGGGTGTGAGTACCAAAGCATCATTGATGCCAGTACAGGCGCGGGTTTTCTGTGCATCATAGACCAGTCTGGGGAGTGGAAGTTACGGGTCTATGGCCGCGAGGGGCGCAGCAGTGGGGTGTATGTCATCACGGTAGATCAGCTTGCGTTTTAGGGCTGTCTTGGTTAATCCCGTTAGCGAAGAAGTCTAGCAACAACTCGTTGACACGCTCTGCTTTGTCGTGTTGGACGAAGTGAGAGGCGTCTTTGAACAGCACCAATTTGCCTTCGTCGCACAGTTCAATGCTGGCTTCGGCCATCTCGCTAATGAGGGCAGGGTCATTCATCCCCCACAGCATCAATGTGGGGACGGTCACGCGCTGATTGCCATTGAGCTTTGGCGGATATTGGACGTAAGCGCGATACCAGTTTAGCATCCCCGTGAGTGCTTTGTCTTGCGACCATGCTTGTTGATAAACCCGTAATTCGCGCTCTTGTAAGCTGGGGACGCTTTTCAGCAGGTTAGTCAGCGTTGCATAGTCGCCCATTTGTAAGGCTTGTTCGGGTAGCAGGGGAATCTGGAAGATACCGCCATAAACGCTGCGGAACATTTGGCGCACATCGCGGCGCAAGGTCTGGCTAAAAATTAACGGATGTGGCACATTGGCAATCGCCAACTGTTCCAGCCGCTCTGGATGGAGTAGTGCGACAAACCACGCCACAACTGCACCCCAGTCATGCCCAACAAGGCGCACCTTGTCATAACCAAGTGAATCCATTATCCCTAGCACATCCGACACAAGGGTTTCGATACGATAAGCTTCAACGCCAACCGGTTTGCTGCTGAGGTTGTAGCCGCGTTGGTCGGGGATAATCACACGGTAGCCGGCTTCTGCCAGTGGGGTAATTTGGTTGTGCCAGCCGTACCAAAATTCAGGGAAGCCGTGTAACAACATTACTGGATCGCCGTCACGGTCGCCAGCCTGCATCACATGAAGTTTAATGCCATTGACATCAAGGTATGAGGGTCTAGGGATGTTAACTCTAATAGTTTCCAACGGCTTATCTCCGCATTATATCATACAATATGACACACTGATTTGATTCCATCTTTGATTCTATCATCGAAAGCGCGTGAAAAAGGCATAAATTTGCGCCTTTAGAAACTTCGGGGGAAGGCGTCTAGCAAGCTGCGCCGCCCTACCCGGAAGGCTAACTCTGGCGAGAACAGCGTGTAATTTTCGCCGCCCTCTACTGGGTCGGTTTGGTCACAGAACAGGCGCAGCACCATTTGTTCGGCAAAGTGGACGGTGAGGTCTAACCCCGGCCATGTGATTTCCCACGCGACAATCGGTTGCCCAACCAAATATGCTAGGGTTTGGCGCTTGATGTCGCCGTGATCCGTCCATGAGGTGATGATGCTGTTGGGCGCGTCTAGCCGCCAGCAACAGTCAGCTACGTCCAGTTCATAGGCGCCTGTGAATTGTTGTTGTTCTGGGGTCAACCGTGAAGATTCCAGCAGGGTCTTGCGCGCCAGCCGTTCCCCCAAGCTGAGGGTGATGCTGCCGGTATAGTCGTCGGCCACCAAGACCGACCAGCACACTTGCCCCACTAGCGCGTTGAGGGCGGCTTCCATTTGGGCAAAGTAGTGGTAATCTTCGTCAAATGCGCCCATGATTCACCTCGCGGGGGCTACTCTTGTTGCGGTTGGCGTCGCATATAGTTTATCACACGCGGCATCACTTGCGTGTAGCCCCAATACAGCGGCGGGTAGGGGGCGTAATCCCACGCGCCGATGTGCCGTGTGACGACCCCGTTAAAGCCACGTTTGAACTCATACACGCCCCACATCGAATCGCTTTCGTCAAACACATTCGGCGCGCCCCAAAAATCGTAGAGCGTGCAGCCTTGCGACTGCGCCCATAAAATAGATTCCCACTGAAGCGCATAGTTCGGCATCCGTTGGCGTTCTTCATTGCCAGACGCCCCATAAAAGTACCAGCACCGTTTGCCAAACTTGTACAAAATCACATGGGCGATTGCCCGCCCTTCAAACTCCGCAATGAACGGTTGCGCCAAGCCCGCCTCAATAAAGCGGCTCCATGCCAGTTGATAGTAGCTCAACGGGCGGGTGAGGAAGCCATCGCGTGCGCCTGTTTCATGATAGAGCGCGTACAGGGCAGGCAAATCATCCAGCGTGGCGGGGTGAATGCTGACATCTTTCTTGGGGGCAGTCCGTACCTTGCGGCGTGTGCTTTGGCTCAACGCCGCCAAAAGATCATCGGCGCTAGGGGTGAGGTCTAGCGTGATGGTGTTGCGGAACTGCGGCTGATCGGCACTGTAGCGCCAGCCGTGCGCCTGTAATTGGCCGATCATCTGCTGGCCTGTGGGGTTGGGGGTGTCGTCGGGTTCGGCAGGGACGCCTGTCGCCGCGATCACGTCGGGGTCAATTTTCAGCCAAACCGCGCCCATTCGTTGTGCGCGCCGCTGGAGTTCGTCTAGTACGGCGGCGGTGAGTTCGGCATCCTCATAGGCCAGTGCCGGGCCTTTAGACGCATACATCACCTTGAGACCAGCGGCTTGACGCACCCCTACTGACGCCATCGCCACAAGTTCATTGCCACGATAAAACGCAAGCCGTTGCGGATGCCAACCTGTGGTTTGCCGTTTGAGTTCGCCCCATTCCCACGATTGCAGAATATGCGCGTAGGGGAGTTCGGCCAGCGGCGCATTCCAGCGGGCAGGGTCGGTGATGAGTGCAGAGCGTAGCACGCGCGGCTATCCTTCCCGCAGTTGGGTGGCCGCCCAATACGCGGCGTACACCAACGGATTATAGACTTTATCCCACGCGCCAACGCTGCGGGCAACATGCCCGCCCCAACCGCGCTTGAATCCGTAGACGCCCCATAGCCCATCGGTACGTTTTTCAAAGCCGGCTTCTAATTCGTCTTCGGTTTCATCGGGGATGCCCCACATATCGTAGCTGGTTGCGCCGTGACGCTTCGCCCACAGGATGGATTCCCACTGCACGCCGTAGCTTGCCATCAAGTTACGCTTAACGTTGGCAGAAGCGCCATACAAGTACCATGCCGTTTGCCCTTGCTTAAAGACCATCTCTGCCGCGAGTAAGTCGCCTTCGTTCTCGGCAAGGATCAAGGCGGCGGTATTGTCTGGCGCGAACAGATCGTAAGCCATGCGGTAGTAGTCTGGCTCATGGACGCCGAACTCGTTGCGCTCGCCTGTCGTTTCCATAAGGGCGGCAAACGCTGGAATATCGTCTGGTGTGCCAACGCGGTAGGTCACGCCCTTACGCTCGCCAAGCCGTACCTTGCGGCGGGTGGTCTGGCTCATGCGGCTGAGGAGGTCATCTTCGCCGTAGATGAGGTCAATCAAAATTGTGTTGGGCGGCTGGACGGTCTGCGGGCTTTCACGGAATCCCCAACGGTGAATGTCGGGCATCCCGCCCTCAAATATGCCCGGCTCCCATTTGAGGAAGGCCGCCCCTTCATCACGGGCGGCACGGTCTATCGCCTTCCATAGGTCGGCAAGGCTTTCGTCGCTGTTGGCGTAAGGCCCCATCGGGAGGTAGGCCATCGTACCGAGTTTGAGCGGTAGGGGGCGTAACAACACCTGCGCCCCTGCGATGAGGTGACCGTCTTCTTCAAGGGCGATGCGCTTCACCTGCCAGCCAAACGCGGCTTTCAGGTCGCCCCATCCTGCGCGTTGGAGGATGTGAGCGCGCGGCTGTTCTTTGATAAAGCTGTCCCACTGTTGGGGAGAAGGTTCTATGGGTTCAGGCATCGTTTTGGGTAACGTCTTTGATCTGTCCATGGGCATACAAGACGCATGATAAACCATGCGCTACTGGGTGGCAACGACCAATCAACGGTTATGCTGGCGTTATCGCCAAGTTCATTCACAATTTTGGATCAGTTTTGCCCATCGTCATTGCGGCCAAGTGACCTCAATGTTATACTCGCCTCGTTTGGTTGTTCCAAATTGCACGAACGACTTTTCGTGTTGCCAATAGTTCATTTTTGCGGAGTAATGACTCGATGAATCTCCTCTCCGATTGGGTATATATTGGGCTGTTCTTTGTGGTGGCGTTCATCTTACCTGCTGCGCCGATTCTTGTCGCGGCGGTGTTGAACCCCAAAAAGCCAAATGCCATCAAACTCCAGACTTACGAGTGTGGGGTAGAAACGGTTGGCGACACATGGGTACAGTTCAAAGTGCAGTACTACATCTATGGGATTATCTTCCTCGTCTTTGACGTGGAAATGATCTTTTTGCTGCCCTGGGCAGTCGCTTTTAATGAACTGAGCTTCTTCGCCTTTGGCGCAGGGTTCTTGTTTATCTTCTTACTCACCGACGCATTGATCTACGCTTGGCGCAAAAATGCGCTGGCGTGGAAGTAACCCTGTAGGAGGAAGGCATACACAATGACACTGGTTGAATTTCTCCTGCTTGCGCTGCGGGTAGCAATTGTTGCCGTAGCGCCGCTCTTGATCGTCATCTTTTTGATTTGGTTTGAGCGCCGTTTTGCCGCCCGCGTGCAAGACCGCCTCGGCCCCAACCGTGTTGGCCCCAATGGGTTGTTCCAGACCTTTGCCGACGCCATCAAGTTGGTGCTTAAAGAAGACATCACCCCCGCCGGAACGGATAAGGTGGCTTATAACCTTTCCCCGATTATCGCAGTCATGGCGGTGGTACTGATTTGGGCTGCTTTGCCACTTTCGCCACGCTTGATCGGCGTGAATGTGGAAATCGGCGTGCTGTACATCGTTGCGGTGGCGTCGTTAGGCACACTAGCAATCATGATGGCTGGCTGGAGCAGTAACAACAAGTACGCGCTACTGGGGGCGTTCCGCTCAGTGGCGCAATTGGTCAGCTATGAAGTGCCGCTGGTCATGTCTTTGTTGATTCCGGTGATGCTTGCCAGCAGTTTAGGGATGCAGAACTTGGTATTGGCGCAGCAGCAGGTGTGGTTCGTCTTTATGGCGCCGGTGGCCGCGTTCATCTTCTTCATTTCATCGCAAGCAGAAACAGGCCGTGGCCCGTTTGACTTGATTGAGGCTGAATCTGAACTGGTGGCGGGCTTCAATATTGAATACAGCGGGATGAAGTTCGGCTTGTTCTTCGCGGGGGAGTTCGCCCATGTGTTCACCAACGGGATTTTGATGGCAAACCTGTTCCTCGGCGGCTGGTGGGGGCTAGGGGTGAGTGCCACCGATGGCAGCATTTTGAGCGACCTGCTTGGGGTGTTCTACGTGGTACTGAAGGCGATGGTCTTCTACTTGTTCTCTTTGCTATTGCGGAACAGTATGCCTCGTGTGCGGATTGACCAGATGATGAACTTTAACTGGAAGTTCTTGGTTCCAGTGAGCATTGTCAACCTGTTGGTGACGGCCTTCTTGCTCAAGTTGGCACAACTGGGCGGTTTTGGCATTGCCCCCGGCCAGATTGACCTGTTGACCAACGCGAACCCGATTAACTTACTCCCGGTCACCCTGTTATTATTGGGCGGCAATGTGGTGGTGATTTTGGGGACGCTGGCCGTGTTTGGTCGGCAGACACGCACCGAGCGTTTAGCAACCGAGCGTGCTGCTGTCGCGGTTGGCGACTAAGCACCCAAAGGAGAGGATGACTCATGATTGCACAATATCTGGCCTTTGGCGTCTTTAGCCTGTTTACCCTTGGGGCAGGCACAATGGTCGTTTGGTCACGGAACTTGGTACACAGCGCGTTATTCCTCACCTTGAGCTTGTTCGGGGTGGCCGGGCTGTTCGTGTTGTTAAGCGCGCCATTTTTGGCCGCGATTCAAATTTTGGTCTACATCGGCGCAATCGGCATTCTGTTCGTTTTTGCCGTGATGCTCACGCGCAGTATGACACACATCCCCGATTTGTTTAACGCGCAATGGTGGGTTGGGGCTGTCGCTGGTGGGTTGTTGTTTGTGGTGCTGGTAGGTGGGGTGATCTGGCCGGTGTGGGGGATCAACGGTACGCTGCCGAATGTGCCGCAAACTGAATTTGTGGCCGCCACACGCGAGATTGGGATTGCGTTGGTGAGCGGTGACGGCTATGTATTGCCGTTTGAAGTCGCCTCGTTATTGTTGACGGCGGCAATGGTCGGCGCGATTGTGATCGCCCGTGAAGATGACTAAGGGGAGCCTGTTCAACCCATGTTAGTAATTCCGCTCTGGATGTATCTGATTGTGTCGGCGTCGTTGTTCAGCATCGGGGTGTTTGGTGTGTTAGCCCGACGCAACGCAGTGGCGATTTTGATGGGCATTGAATTGATGCTCAACGCGGTAAACATCAACCTTGTGGCGTTTTGGCGCTATAACACGACCAGCACCACTGAGGTCGCCGGGCAAATTTTTGCGGCCTTCTTGTTTGTTGTCGCTGCCGCTGAAGCCGCTGTGGGTTTAGCGATTGTGATTTCGGTCTACCGTAACCGTAGCTCCGTCGTCGTTGAAGACGTAGATTTGCTGCGCTGGTAGGGAAAAAGAGACTCCATGATACCCAACTTTAACGATCCAAACTTTTTGTTGTGGCTCATCCCGCTAGGGCCGTTGGCCGCCTTCTTCATCATTTCGTTGGCGACCAACCGCGCACGGATGTTGCCTGCCACTGACCCGCACTATGGCGGCCATCACCCAGACTATGACGGGATGCCTGTGCCAGTGGTACGGGATTCCAGCCGTGTGCTTTCGATCTTTGTGGGCATGAGCGGGATTGTCTTCGCGTGGATTCTCAGTTGGCGGGTGTTCTTCGCCGCGCAGGGGCTTCCTGATTTTGGCGAAGTGGTGTTCGGTAGCCAAATCAACTGGATGTCGCTCGGTGAGACGATGTTCAGGATTGGCGTCTTGGCCGACCCGCTGAATGCCTTGCTGCTGTTTATGGTGCCGCTGGCCGCTACGATGATCTTCATCTATGCGATTGGCTATATGGCACATGATCCACGCCAAGCGCGCTTCTTTGCGCTGTTGAGCCTGTTTGCGGGCGCGATGCTCATCCTGACTGTTTCGGACAACTTGCTGTTCTTGTTCGTCGGCTGGGAAATCATGGGCTTGTGTTCCTACAGCTTGATCGGCTTCTGGTTTGAAAAGCCAAGCGCTTATCGTGCGGCGGTCAAAGCCTTTACGACCACCCGTATCGCTGACGTGTTGATGCTGTTGGGGATTGTCTACCTGTTCGGCCTCACAGGGACGCTGAACTTCCGTGACATTCTCTACAATCAAGCGGTGCTAGACGGCCTGTATAACACCCCCGCGATTCTGTTTGGCGGGAGCCTCAACGCCGCTGAACTGATCGGCATTTTCTTGATTATCGGCACCATCGGCAAGTCGGCGCAATTCCCGCTGCATGTGTGGTTGCCCGACGCGATGGAAGGCCCCACGCCTGTTAGCGCGATGATCCATGCTGCTGCGATGGTGTCGGCGGGTGTGTACGCGGTGATCCGTGTGTTCCCGATCCTTGAAGCGGGCATGAACCCGCATGATGGGATGTTCAGCGCTTCGATGTTGTTGCTGGTGTTCGCGGGTGGCTTTACGGCCTTGTTCGCCGCCACAATCGCTGTTGCTCAAAACGACGTGAAGCGCGTGCTGGCCTACTCGACGATTTCTCAGCTTGGCTTTATGATCGCCGCGCTAGGGATTGGCGCGTATGTTGCTGCCGCCTTCCACCTCATTACGCACGCCTTCTTTAAGGCGCTGTTGTTTATGGCAGCGGGTTCAGTGATTCACGGCATGGAACACGGCGAACATCACGTTCACGAACATGCACACGGTCACGGGGACGGCCACGACGCCCACGCGGATGCCCACGCCCACGACGATCACGGGCATGACGGCCATCATCACGAAGAAGCCGCGCACGCGCCACACTTCGACCCGCAGGATATGATGAACATGGGCGGGCTGCGCCATAAGTTGCCTGTCACCTTCTGGACGTTCTTGATTGGCGGTTTGTCGTTGGCCGGCTTCCCGTTGTTGACCGCTGGCTTCTGGAGCAAGGATGAAATCCTCGCTGACGCATGGCTAGGGTTGTCTCACGGCTATGGCCCACAGACGTTTGTGTTTGTGATGTTGGCGTTGGCGGCCTTCTTGACGGCCTTTTACACCACACGGCAGATCGGTCTAACGTTCTTTGGCGAACCCCGTACTGAAGAAGCTAAACATGCTTCGCTCGGTGCGCCGATTGTCAA
>JBMOFU010000059.1:0-15720 GCA_049318725.1 Phototrophicaceae bacterium
AGAACGGGGCAGTATTTGACCTTGCGTCAGAATCTGACGGGACGTTGCGTGTGCTGGGGATATTGACCGCGCTCTATCAAACCCCTGCTTTGCCGCTCATGGGGTTTGAAGAACTGGAAATGATGGTGCATCCGAAGGCGTTAGCGACCCTCGCTGAAGTGATCGTAGAAGCATCCACACGCGGGCAGGTGATCGTCACAACCCATAGCCCCGACCTGATTAGCCAGTTTGACCCGCGTACCCTGCGCTTGGTGAAGATGGGCGAAAATGGTACCGAGATTGCCCCCATTAGTGCATGGAACATTGAGGCGGTGAATGATGAACTTTTCAGCACAGGGGATTTGTTACGTATTCGGGCGTTAGAGTCTTGAATACCCTGTATTGCCTTGTTGAAGGGGCAGGCGACGCAGACGCCTTTCCGCTCTTGGTACGACGGATTCTTCATGAACAGTTCAGCCGCTATGAGTTACAGGTGAAGGCATGGTCAACCAACGGGCGTGATAATCTGTTCAAAGATATACATCGTTATCTTGAATTACTGCGCCGTGCGCCAGATTGTGCCGGTGTCATCATTGCAACCGACTTAGAAAAAGCCACTGACTGTCCTGTTGAGATTGCCTACATACTTTCAGAGCAGGCTAAAATCTTACGTTTACCCTTCCCGGTGGCAGTTGTGATTGTGGTTTGTGAGTACGAATCGTGGTTTTTGTATAACCTATCTGCCATTGCTGAACGCTACCCGTCGTTGACTGCAACAACCTATACTGGCGACCCTGCATTGAAATGCAACGCGAAAGAGTGGATCGAAGATCATCTGCCGAAGGGAACAAAGTATCGAGAAACTGAGCATCAAGTTTCCATGACCGCAAAGATTGACTTGAAACACACAGCCGAACAATCGCGCTCGTTTCGGCGGATGATCCGTGCAGTTGAATTTCTCGTTCAACAAATAGACACTGGTGCATTGACTGTCAGTCCCAGCCCGCCTTAATCATCGCGGCGGCTTTTTCTGCGATCATCAGCACTGGCGCGTTGGTGTTGCCGTTCGGCACAACGGGCATGATTGAAGCATCTACCACGCGCACGCCCTTCACCCCATGTAGGCGCAGTTCAGCATCCACCACCGCCAACGGATCGGACGCGCTGCCCATTTTGCAAGTGCCGATAGGATGATAGAGCGTTTCACTGGTGTTGCGAATGTGTTCAATTAGGCCATCGTCGTGATAGATCATTTCGCCGGGCAAATATTCCGCGCGGATGAACGGGCGCATGGGCGCAGCGGCCATAATCCGCCGCCCCAATTTGACGCCCGCCAACAATGCGTCGAGGTCGCGTGGGTCGCTGAGGTAGTTGGGCTGGATGATCGGAGCGTCGAAGGGGTTTGCGCTGGCAAGCCGAATTTCCCCTCGGCTGTGCGGGGTGACCAATACCGCGCCAAGCGACAGGCCATGCCCTTCTGGGTTGGCAAATCCGTTGCTGACGAAGTAGTTCGGCGCAAAGTGAAATTGAATATCGGGCGTAGCGAGTTCGGCGCGGGTGCGGACGTAAGCGCCGCCTTCCGCCACATTGGAGGTTAACGGCCCCACCTTCGCCAGCAGGTAACGGGCAACATGATGTGGCGCGTCTGCTTGGTAAAGCGAGTAGGTCGTGCTGCCGTGATAGATCAGCCCAGCGGCAAGGTGATCTTGCAGGTTTTGCCCGACGCCGCGCAGGGGATGAATCACTTCAATGTCGTGCGCGGCCAGTTGATCGGGGTCGCCAATGCCAGAGAGCATCAGCACTTGCGGGGTATTGATTGCCCCGCCGCACAGCAGAATCTCGCGGGTGGCTTCCGCTTGCACCCTAATCCCGCCCAGTTGATATTCCACAACGTTCATCAGCCCATGTTCGGAAAACAAGCGCGTAACGTGCGCCCCAGTTTGAATGATGAGGTTGGGGCGTGCTAAGATCGGTTTTAGGTAGCCTGCTGCGGCGCTGTGGCGGGCGGCGTGCTTCATCGTCACTTGATACAGCCCGACGCCCTCTTGGTGCGCGCCGTTGAAGTCTGGGTTATGCGGGATGCCGCACTGCATCGCTGCTTGGATAAACGCCAGCGACGGCGGGCGTGGGTCGCTTAAGTCTTCTACATGGATTCCACCGCCGACGCCGTGATAGGCGTCAGCCCCGCGTGTGTTGTGTTCCGCGCGCTTGAAGTAGGGCAGTACCGCGTCATAGTTCCAGCCGTCGTTACCGAGCGCTTGCCATGCGTCATAATCTTGCGGGTTGCCGCGAATGTAGATCATGGCGTTCATGGAACTGCTGCCGCCGAGCATTTTGCCACGCGGCCAGTACACTTCGCGCCCGTTCAGGTGGCTTTGCGGAGCGGTGGCATAGTTCCAATCAAGGTCAGTCTTGAACAACTTGGAAAACGCCGCTGGCACTTGGATTTCTAACGCGGTGTCGCGCTGGCCGGCTTCTAGCAACAAGACGCGAATATTGGGGTTTTCAGTGAGGCGGTTGGCTAAAACGCATCCAGCACTGCCCGCCCCGATGATGATGTAATCGTACATAGCACGTCCTAAGTTGGGTTCAAGTAAGGCGAATTGTTGCGTAGGGGCGGAGGACAAAGGCAGCCCTCTACAAAGTCTATTATGCTCCGTTGGTTGTACACAACCCCCTCCCTAAATCCCTCCCCCTGCGGGAGAGGGACTTTTCTCCCTTTCTCCTGTGGGGGAAAGGGTTGGGGATAGGGGGCGAGAGCGGTAACGTCAACCGCTGTGGGAAAGATTAAGCCCTTATCTTTAGAGGCACATCATCCCTAATTCCAAGATTGCTTACTACGCCGACGCCAGTATTCTTCGGCGGGTTCGGCAATACGGCTCAGAGCGGCAGCCGCTTCTTCATCCCATTGAACGTTGAGCGCCTGCGCGTTGGATTGCAGTTGTTGAACAGTGGCCGCGCCGCTGAGAACGACGCCCGCCCAGTTTTGATCCAGTGCAGCGGCAATGCACAGCCCATCAATCGTGGTTTCTAGCCGTTCAGCTTGTGCTTGCAGCAAAACATAGTTGGCCGCAAACGATTCATCTACAGCGGCACGCGGGGTCAAACGCCCGTTGGCAAGCGCCTCTTTGACGATCACCACCAGCCCGCTGATATGGGCGGCGGTGAGGGCGTGCGCGGCAGAAGGTTCTAGCAAGTTCCATGTAGCTTGTACGCTGTCGAACAGCGGCGCATCGCCATATTTGATCTCTAGCGCTTGGAGCAATACGTCGGCCTGTTTTGGCCCGCTTAACGTCAGCCCAAGCGACAGGTTAAACTCTAGCTTGAGCCGTAACAGTTCGTTCAAGACGGCATCATCGTTCAACACCGGGCTATCGGGCGTCACCGAATGGATTTGATACAGCCCCAAGTGTTCGCCTAGCAGGGCATAGCTTTCTTCCCACTGGCGTTTGAGCGCCTCTAGGCCGTGATCTTTGACTTCGTGCTGGTCAGCTTCAGTTTGCCAGTCTGCCGTGTAGGTATAGCCCCACTTTGACCCGACAGTGAGTTCAATCGGGGTGATGTGGCGGCTTTGAATCCATGCCGCAAGGAACTTTTCCCCTAGCCCGTAACTGCGGGCAACATCAAAATAACGGATTCCAGCGTCCCAAGCGGCGTCTAAGACATCATAGGCATGTTGTTGCATGGCGGCACGGTCGGTGCTAGGGAGGTCGTCGCGGTGATTGAGCGTGATATAGCCCGGCCTGCCAAGCGCGGCCAAACCGATCCCTAACGGGGTGACAGCCATATTCTTATAGGCACGGAGGCGCATGGGATTTTTCCATCCTGATTAGGGTCTTCATCAGCAGATAACCTGCCTTCATTCTACTCTAAATTTCGCCTTTTGTGATTTTGCGCGATTGCTGAAGAAATTTGGCGCTTTGCGCGCTACAGTGGTAGGATAATAGACTATGTTGGCGTTGCCAGCCTTTGATTTTAATAGTAATTTATTAAGGATTTTCTGTGAGGGGTATAATGGAAATAGACCTACAACAGCGCAACGGCATCAAGTTGATTTCGTTGGTTGGGGAACTCAATTCCGATACATCCAACCCGGCCTATGACCGTGTTGCCACCATGATCCAGCCGCGTGACCGCGTATTGCTCGATATGTCTAGCGTGTCTTATATGTCCAGCGCGGGCATTCGCACGCTGTTGCTGTTGTATCGCGGGATCACCTCCAATGGCGGGCGTGTCGTGTTGGTCGGCTTGAACGAGTATCTGCGCGACACACTCGACATCACCGGATTTTTAGAGTTCTTTAGCGTTCACCCCTCCGTTGACGAAGGTCTACAGGCACTACAGTAACCGATCAATTCACCCAATAAGGACACCCCATGACGCCTTTTGATAGCTTGCCAAAGTCCGCGCATGATGCGCTGAACTGGGGCTTAACAGACTTCACCCCCTTCTATGATGACCTGCTCCAGCGCCCGTTGACGGCTGAAACACTCGACGGCTGGATGACCGACTGGTCTAATTTGACGGCGCTTGGCCGTGAAGTTGGCGCACGGCTTAATGTGGCAACCACGCTTGATACCAACGATGAGGACGCCCAACAACGCTTTTTCACCTTTGTGGAGCATGTTGGCGAAAAGCTCGAAGCGCTGGATACCCAATTGATGCAAAAGTTCGTTGAAGCCGGCTTAGAACCGCCAGACTTCGCTGTGCCGTTGCGCCATATGCGGAGCGAAATTGCGCTGTTCCGCGAAGAAAATATGCCGCTCTTGACCGAGTTGACCAAGCTCGAAAACGAGTACGACCAGATCATCGGCAACCAAAGGGTAGTGTGGGAAGGCGAAGAAGTCACCGCCACCCAACTCAACCCGAAGTTGCTAGAGCCAGACCGCGCCATCCGTGAGCGGGCATGGCGGGCGATCTATGAGCGCAAGCTCCAAGACCGTGAAGCGCTGAATGCGCTGTGGGGCAAAATGCTCCAATTGCGGATTCAGGTGGCAAAGAACGCAGACAAGCCCGACTACCGCGCCTATATGTGGTCGTCACTAGGCCGCCACGACTATACGCCCGAAGACAATATGCGCTTCCTCAACGCCATTGAGCAGGTGGTGGTTCCAGCGGCCACGCGCTTGCTGGAACGCCGCAAGCAACAGCTTGGGCTAGACGCCCTCCGCCCGTGGGATATGGCGCTCGACCCGGCCAATCAGCCGCCGCTCAAGCCGTTCCAAACCGCAGACGAGCTAATCAGCGGCGGCGCACGGATTTTCAGCCAGCTTGACCCACAATTGAGCGGCTTTTACAGCACCATGCAAACGGGCAACCTGCTTGACCTAGACAACCGCCCCGGTAAAGCCCCCGGCGGTTACTGCGTCGGCTTTGATGTAGAAGGCACGGCGTTTATCTTCATGAATGCCGTCGGGATACACGATGACGTGCAAACGCTGTTGCACGAAAGCGGCCATGCCTTCCATAACTTTTTGTGCAACGCGCAGCCGTATGTCTTCCAGCGCGATTACCCGATTGAGTTTGCCGAAGTCGCTTCGATGTCTATGGAATTGATCGGCGCACCGTACCTTGACGCCACACGCGGCGGATTCTATACCCCTGCGCAGGCCGCCCGCGCCCAAATTGAACACCTAGAGGGGATGATCCGCTTTTGGCCGTACATGGCCGTTGTGGATTCCTTCCAGCAGTGGGCGTATACCCACACTGATGACGCCGCCGACCCCGCTAAGTGTGACGCCACATGGAACAACTTATGGGATCGGTTTATGCCCGGCGTGGATTGGTCAGGGATTGAACAAACCCGCATGACGGGCTGGCATCGCAAACTGCACATCTTCACCGTGCCGTTCTACTATGTCGAGTACGGCTTGGCGCAGTTGGGGGCGGCGCAGGTGTGGCGTAACGCGCTGCAAGACCCGGTGAAGGCACTTGAGGATTACCGCGCAGGGCTGGCGTTGGGCAATACGCGCACCTTGCCCGAACTGTTTGAGGCGGCAGGGGCAAAGTTGGCCTTTGACGCTGACCTGTTGGGCGATATGGTCAGCTTGATTGAGCGCCGCATCCATGAGCTAGAGCAGGTGCAATAGGGCGACGCCTCCCTAAATCCCTCCCCCGGTTGTGCCGTTGCTGCTGCCTACATCGCACAGGGTGATTTTGCCTTGTGCCATCTCAATCACGGCATGGGCGTTAAACGCACACGGCGTATTTAAGATGACCTCATTGCTGCGGCTACGCCCAACCTTGATCGGTGCTTCGCCGTTGTACTGCACCGGCTTGCCGGTCGTGGGGTCTTCCCATTTGATCCGCAGGGAGGGCATAGAGGCGGCCTATTTTTTCTACCGAACAACTGTCTTAGCGCCAGCCAAAATCGCCCCATCTCTTGGGCAATTGTGCATGGTTGGCTCAATCAGGCTGCCGCACTCTGGGCATTCCAGCCAATACTGCTCGATTTCATGGGTGGACAGAATAGACCCTAGTGGTCGCACTTCAGCGACAGATGCAGCAGCAGGGGCAGGCGACTGGGGCGGGTTTGGCGACAATGGCTGGTCAGAGCCATGCGGCGTCTCTTTAGGCCGTGTGACCTGCACCAGAATATCAAAAACGGTAAACGTATCGTCAATGTTGATGACCTCTGGGGTGTTCTTGCTTAAACGCCGCCCCAAATAATGCGTACCATTCGTGCTGCCTAAATCGCGCAGTACAATCTCGTTATTCTCAATCGTAATGCAGGCGTGCCGCCCAGATACCTTAGTATCTTTTAACACCACCTGACACTGACTAGCGTCTCGACCAATCACGATGGGGGGGGATGCTGTCTCTTGATAGGTGACGCCTGTAGATTTGTCTTTCCATTTAATGCGTAATTGTCTTTCCATAAGGTTCACTCTCTGGGGACATAAGTTTCAGAACCAGCCAATAAAAGCCCATCGCAAGGGCATTGACGCAACCTAGCATCTAGGACGTGACCGTTTGAGCAAACAACCATCGGCCTATCATGAGTCACAAATTCCACACGGAAGTAGGTGTTTCCCAAGCGGAACCAAAAACCATCGGTCACTGAGAAGCTGGCGCCGGGGGGATAAAGGCGTTCACTGCTTTTGCCGCCAACATACATAGTATTATTATCGTCTATATTACGGAGCCACAACCCATTGGCCGTTAAGCGGAGTTCCGCGTGAAAGCGTGAGGCTTTTTTGTCTGCGCCATCAATGACCACTGTATTTTGGGCGTTGCGCCCAAAGGTGATGGCTTGACGGGTGCTAAACAATTGTTCGCGTTCATGACCGTATTGGCCGAACTTCCAGCGGATGACCAATTGTTGCAGCTTCATGGGCGTGCTGCTCCACTGTTGGGCGTGCTTTACAAATCAAATTATAACAGAGAACTGTTATCTGCATTAAATTGGAGGGGGGGAATTTTCGCACAGTTTGGCGGACGCCACAGGTAGCGTCCCTACACGTATTTTCTATGGGGCGTGTTGGCGGGCGCTAATGCGGTTGAATAGGCTCTGCCCAATTAACACTACAATGAAAATCGTGCTGCTGGTGAGGACAATCGCCGCGCCGGAAGAAAAATTTAGGTAGTAAGACACATACAAGCCGATGACCCCACTGCCGGCACCCAAGCCCGCCGCCCAGATCATCATCAGGTGCAGCCGTTGGGTGAGGATTTGCGCGGTAGCCGCTGGCGTGATGAGCATTGCCAACACCAAGCTAATCCCTACCGTTTGCAGGCTGGCGACAATCGTCAACGCGATGAGCAACAACAGCAACAGCCGCAGGTTGGCAACGGGCAAGCGCAGCACGCGCAAGAGTGTTTCATCAAAGCTCAAGATCAACAACTCTTTGTAGAACATCACAATCACGACCAAGACCACCACCCCATAACCGACCAGAATGTACAGGTCGCGCAGTTCGACGCCCAACAGGTTGCCAAACAGGATGTGGGCAAGGTCGGCGCTGTAGCTGCGGGCGCTGCTGATGATGGCAATCCCTAGCGCGAACATCGTCACAAAGACGACCCCAATGGCGGTATCGTTGCTCAAACGCGGATGGCTTGCCAGCCAGTTGATGCCGACCACACTCACCAGCGCCGCCAATAGCCCGCCGATGAACAAATCTTGCCCAAAGACGAACGCCAGCGCCACACCCGGCAAAATCGTGTGAGACAGCGCATCGCCAAAGAAGGCCATCCCGCGCACAACCACATAACTGCCGATGATCCCGCACAGTGCGCCCACCAGCAGGGCGGCGGCAAATGCCCGCTGCATAAACTGATAGGTCAGCGGGTTAGTGAACCATTCGATCCATTGCATAAGAAAAGTTATCCGTTGTGGGTTAATTCATCACGACGTAATGTTGGCCGTTGCTGTGCAAAATACCCAGCTGTTTGCCAAACGCCGCTTGCAGGTGGTCGGGCGTAAAGACAGCGCTAGGCGTATCAAAGGCGATGACGTGGCGGTTGAGCAGTAGCAGGCGGTCAAACTGGGTAGACGCCAACATCAGGTCATGGGTCGCCATCAAGACGGTGATCCCGTCGGCGCGCAGGTGATCTAGCACCGCCCAAAGTTCTTCCTCTGCGGATTTGTCCACGCCTGCGAACGGCTCATCCAACAGCAGCACGTTACAACGTTGCGCCAACGCACGGGCGATGAACACCCGTTGCCGTTGCCCGCCCGACAACTGTCCGATCTGCCGTGCGTGCATGTCCTGCATCCCCACGCGGGCGATGAGGTCATCTATCAGTTGCCAATCTTGGCGAGTGGCGCGCTTCAACCAGCCGATTTCGCGCGTGCGCCCCATCATCACTGCCTCGCGCACGGTAATGGGGAACTGCCAATTAACGCTGTTATGTTGCGGCACGTAGCCGACGCGGGCGTTGGGCGTGCCAATCGGTTGGCCGTGAATCAAGATTTGCCCCTCACGCACCGGGATCAAGCCGGCAATCGCTTTGAGCAACGTACTTTTGCCCGCGCCGTTTGCGCCTAATACGCCAATCCGTTCGCCGGGCTGAACGCTGAAGCGGATTTGGTGCAGCGCTTCCGGAATGCCGGGGTAACCCGCGCAAACATTGTTGACGGAAATCGCGGCAGGGAGTGTTTCAATCGCTGGCATAAGCGCTGGCATAGGGGTATGGCTCCTGAAGGGTATAAGGGCAGGTAGGTCGCGCATGGTAGGGGCGCAGCGCGCTGCGCCCCTACAAAAACGTCACCGTTGAACGGTGCATTACATCCCTACGTCGGTGGGAACTTGGCCGCCCAACGCCGTGACAATTTGCGTCACGTTGTAGCGCATATAGGCGATATAGGTTGCGGCAGGCTCACCGTCGCTGAGGGTATCTGAATAGAGCGTCAACACCGGGATTCCCGCCTCTGCTGCCACTTGTTCCGCCAACGTGGGGGAAGTCGTGGTTTCGACAAACAAGGCCAGCGCGTTTTGTTCCTGAATGCTGCCGATCAAGGCGGCGATGTCTTGCGCGCTCGGCTCGACGGTGGTACTGCCCCCCGCGATCACAACCCCGATGATGTCTAGGCCGCCAAGCGCGGCCAAATAGCCTAGCGTGTCATGCGATGTCACCAGTTTACGGTTGGCTTCGGGGATACTGGCAAGCGCAGGGATCACAAAGTCATCAGTGAGCGCGTCTAGTTCGGCGATATACGCGGCGGCGTTGGCTGTGTATTGGTCGGTGTTGGTCGGGTCGAGCGTGATTAGCGTATCACGAATATTCATCGTCCAGTAGATGACGTTGTGCGGGTTCCCCCACACATGCGGGTCACAGGCTCCGTGATCGTGTTCGCCTTCGGCCTCTGCTGCGTGGTCATGGGCGTCACAATCAAGCATATAGGCGCGCCCTAGCGCTTCCGTGTGGGGATGTTGATCGGCGTCGGCCTCATCCGTATGCGCGTCATTGTGCAGTGCGGCCACTTCTTGTATTTGCCCGTCACAACGCGGGTCACTCTCAGCGCTGAGTGATTCGCTCTCGTGGGCGTCGTCGGCTTCATGGCCGTCATGGTGCGCGCCGATGGGCAGCACAGTTACACAATCGGACACACGGATGATGTTCATGCCCGCGTCGGCGTTTTCGATAATTTCGAGCAGGTTGCTTTCAAACCCTATCCCGCTGATGAACACGGCGTCGGCGTCGGCAAGCGCGGCAATTTCTCGCGGGGTCGGCTCGAAGGTGTGCGGGTCGGCGTTGAACGGGATCAACGACTGGACGCTGACGCCATCCCCCGCCACACGCTGCACGGTGTCGGCAAGGATGCTGAAGCTGGCAACGACCGTCAAGCGGTCATCCTGCGCGTGAATAGCAAATGGCAAGAGTAGGCTGAACATCAGCAATAGAGAGCGATAACGCATTCGGGAGCATCCTTTAGTTCGGTTTATTTGAGACTGAGTATCAATTTACCGATTGTGTTATGATACCAAGTCTCAATTGGATGCCAAGTCCCAAGTTCATCGGGGCGACTGCATCAAACACGCGCTTGACAACGTGCCATGATGTGCATGTGTACGTATGTAGAGGCAATAGTTCATGCCCCTAGCCCAATTTCGATAGCCCATTGTGCAAAAGGATATTTCCAGATGACACCCGAACAACTTCGCACCCTGTTTGAATATCACGATGACATCACCGCCAAAGTACGCCAATGCGCCGATGAATTGCCCGATGACCTATATTTCAAGCCGCTGGACTATTCTATTGGCGGCATCCATCATCAACTGGTGCATATGATGGGCGCGGAACAAATCTGGTTCAGCCGCTTACAGGGACAATCTCCTACTGCCATTGTCTCACCGGCAAGCATCCCCACCCGCGACGCGCTCACCGTTGCATGGGGTGCGGTCAAGGCGCAACAGTGGGGATACCTAAACACCGTCACCGCAGAAGCGCTGGCCGAAAATAGGCATTACACCAGCACAGAAGGCGAACCGTTTGTGTCGCCCACTTGGGGGATTTTGTTACACGTTATCAACCATGCCACCGATCACCGCGCGCAAATCCTCGCCATGATTCACACGCTCGGCGGGCGCACAATTCCCCAAGACTTTATCACCTACATTCGCTGACACACCTGAAAGAGCGATTGCATCAAACCCATGATGGGTAACGGTTCTGTAGGGGCGCCCCCTGTGTACTCACTTAAACAATCACATTTTACGGATTCGATTGTTGGGCGGCTTGCGGACGCGCCAGTGGCACGTCCCTACAGGTCACAACGCTTTTGTAGGGACGACCCTCCGGGGCGTCCGCGTTTTACAGGCAAAAACGATGCCCCCAATCCTTAAGCCTATGGGGGCGCAGCGTGTTGCGCCCCTACGGTGAAATCCTCTGTTTTTGCAGCACGCAATTGGCCTGCCTCTGGTTAGGCTTCTTCTTCTTCCTCATCCCCCAACGACCACAGAATATCTTCCACCCCAATGCTTGGGGAAGCACTGTAGAAGAAGTACGTCACGGCGTGGTGGGTCGTCATGTAATCGGCAAAGTCTTCGGCATGTTTTGCAACCGGCAAGAAATTCGCCTTGTCCACAAAGTTTTTCAAGAGCGGGTCAAAGAAGGCATCGCCCATCTTTTCTGCCAATTCAAGGTCATAGGCTTCTGGGTCGCCGTCGTACACGCTGAAGATGCCCAGTTTGGTCATGTTGTCGAACAAGACCACCCGCAAGAAATGCGTCGCTTCCACCCGTGCGATGGCCTCTACGCCATCCGTCATGAGTTGAGTCAGAACGGCCTGCACCTGCTCTGGGGTCACGCCCGCCCGCATCGGCAAAATCACGTTGTAGGTGTTCTGGATCGTGTCTTCATCGGCGGGTGCGCCGAACTCTGCCCAAATTTGCTCCACCGTGATTTCAGGGTAAGCGGCGTAGAACAACATCGGCGGCACACTGTACTTGCTCACCATTTCGTCTAAAGAAGTCGCGCCCTCTACAAATTGCTCAATCATCGGCTGGATGAATACAGCCCCCAGCGCTTCGTTCAAGTGGGCAATATACTCGCCTGCCTCACCGTCAAACTCGGCCAAGATCAACGCCTGTTTGGGCAACGGAATCACGGACAAGAAGTGCGTTAGCCCGTGTTCGTCTAGGGCGTCTGCAACCGGATTGAAGTCTTTGGTCAAAAATTCGATGAACGCGCCGCGTGTTCCCGGCTTGAGCGGGAACAAGATCATCAAGGGATGTTGGACAGTTTCTAGGTGATGGTGCATCATCGTGTTGAGTTCCCTATATAAAAAGTGGCAAGTCACAGCCTGCAACATACCACAGCCCAACCAAAACTGAAACTTCCCTTATATTAAATCTTATCGTAGGTTTGATTGTAAGTTCTCTATAAGAAACCCTCAAATCCCCACAACCCGCCGCGCAACTCCCCCGTAAAGGGATACAGAAGTTTAGCTACACTCTAAGGAGATCAGCATCATGCACGGTAAGAAATGGTTGTTGGCTTTCGTTGTGTTCTTCTTTATCTTCCCGATGGTCTTCAAGTTTGCGGGCTGGCTGTTGTGGATTCCGCTGATTTGGTGGCTTTCGACTATGCTACGGCATGGCGGCGGATGGGGTCACGGTTGGGACAACGGCGAATGGCAACGCTACAAGCAAGAATGGCGCGCACAGGCCAAAGCGTGGAAACACGAGTGGAAGCATGACTGGCACGACCGGGGCCACTGGAACGACTGGAACAATGAAAAGCCCAAGAACGATGAGAAACCCAAGCGTCGGGGCGTCGTCACCACTGACGGCGAATACCTAGAAGTGGTGGATAGCCCCCGCGAAGCGTAAACTCTAGGGAAGCCTGCCTTGCGATTTTTCTACGCTGACGACTTTGTATTGCCCCACCTGCCAGAACACTGCTTCCCCTGTGTGCGTGAAGCGGTGTTCAGCAGGCATTGTTTAAGGCTTTACACACCAAACGCTAGAGCATCTGCTGAACCAACGCCACCGCCTGACCGATGCCATCTTCGGCACGGATGCGCTCACCCAGTGCCGCCGCCCGCCCGCGCATCGCGCCATCCGTCACTGCCTGTGTGATGAGCGCCGCCAAGCCTTCTGCCGTGAGTTGTTGACGCGCCATAGGCTTTGGCCCCACCCCCAATTGATAGACGCGCTGCCCCCAGAACGGTTGATCGCCAAAGAATGGGATCACCACCGATGGCACACCCGCCGTTAACCCCGCCGCAGTCGTGCCTGCCCCGCCGTGATGCACCACTGCCGCCATGCGCGGGAACAACCAGCTATGCGGCACAGACGCCAACATATGTACATTATCCGGTAGGTCGGTTGCACTAAGTCCGCCCCAACCAGAGGCCAAAATCCCGCGTTGGCCGCTCAGTTCCAGCGCTTTGAGCGTCAACGCCGTGATCTGCTCTGGATTGCGGTTCCCCATGCTGCCAAAGCCGATATAAACCGGCGCATCCCCCGCTTGCAAGAAGTCGGTCAAGGCTTGCGGTGCAACCCAACCGTCTGGCGGATCTAAAAACCAGTAGCCTGTGATATGCGTATTGGCGTCCCAGTCCTGCGGGCGCGGCAATACCTGTGGGCTATAGCCATACATCAGCGGAACGCCGC
This sequence comes from Phototrophicaceae bacterium, assembly GCA_049318725.1. GTDB lineage: Bacteria > Chloroflexota > Anaerolineae > Aggregatilineales > Phototrophicaceae > CAIRDJ01. The sequence continues at coordinate 13,545 of JBMOFU010000059.1, forward strand.
GCCGCTGTAATGCGCCAAACGGCCCCCAAAACGACCCGTTCGCCATCCCTAGCTCGCGCCGTGCGGTAGCATCTGAAGTGCGCCCCATCTGCCAGAGCGCCTGCTGCATTACCCCAAACGACAGGCGGTTGAACGTGTTGCCAAACGGTAAGCTCGGCGTCAACGGACTAGAAAAGGCATCAGTGGGCGTCAGTGGGAACACATACGCCTGAATCATGGGGATATTGAGCTTTTCAGCGATTGAAAACGCGCCCGTGATGCCCGCCATGCCAGCGATCATCAACTGACTACCCTCTAACGCTGATATCATCGGCTGTACAAGTTCGTGGGCGCGGTGCTTCATTTCAGCGTTCATGCGCGCCAAAATTTTGATAAAGTTGCCGTCCTCGGTGGTCTTGCGCCATTCGTCGCTTTGCAGCATCGCTTCAATGCTTGTGCCAATGGAGCAGAACTCCAGCCCCGCCCCTGTGACCAATGAGGCAAAATCATCGCTGGTCAACACCCGCACGGGATAGCCCGCGCTGTGCAATCCCTTTGCAAGCGCGACATAGGGCTGCACATCGCCGCGTGAGCCAGAAGCCACAATCGCAATCGTCATGATTGTTCCTTTTCGTTAGCAATCCCGTGCAAAATAATATCGGCCATTTGTTCGGGCAGGTCGTCGGCCTGTGTGGGGTCGGGCGCAGACTCTATCGTGCGCTGGATCATCAACCCCAACACCATGCCAGAAATCATCTGCATCAAGCGCCGTGCAGGGATTTGCCGAATCTGGTGTTGATCTATCCATTGTTGTAAGACCTGCTCCCCCATTGCCAACGTAGGCTCTAGGATTTGTTGGCGATACAGACCGCGCAGTTCGTCGTTGACCAACATTTCAGACATCACCACACGGAACAAGGCAAAGTTATTGCCCTGCAATGCCTTGAGGGGTTGCCGTAGCAACAGCGTTAAAAATCCGCGCAGGTCGTTGGGGTCGAGCGTCGTAGGGTCAAACCCTTGTATACTGACCGCTTGCATCCGTGCGAAGATGGCAATCAGTAGCGCCGTCTTGTTCTCGAAGTAGTTGTAAATCGTGCCGTCGGCAATGCCTGCCTCCCGCGCAATATCCTTAATGGTTGCTGGATGGAAGCCTTTGGTAGCAAATACGCTTGTCGCGGCATCTAAGATTTGATCGCGGCGGGCGGTTGCCAATTGTTCTTGGATTGCGTCTTTCATGCTTGCCTCTATGTAGTGAATGACTATTCATTTGAATGAACGTTCATTCATATCATAGGGTCATCGCAGGGGAATGTCAAGCTGAGGTGTTCCTATGGCGATTACATTATCCCAAAATGTGAGATTTTAGGGTAGGGGCGCAATATATTGCGCCCCTACGGAATTGTGAACCCACCTGTAGGGGCATGATACATCATGCCCCCTACACAAAATAACGATTTCGTAGGGGGCAACCGATGTGTTGCCCCACCTACAACAGCAAAAACACAGCTTTTATCGGCAGACCGTGTTATACCCCTTAGCACCTGAACCCAAAGAGGAACCTACATGCTCTTACGCCACTTTTATGATGAAAAACTCGCGCAAGCCTCGTATCTTGTCGGTTGCCCGGTCACTGGCGAAGCGATTGTGATTGACCCCGCCCGCCACGTCCAGCCCTACCTAGACGCCGCCGAAGCGCACGGCTTGACCATCACCGCCGTGACTGAAACCCACATCCATGCAGATTTCGCCAGCGGCGCGCGCGAACTGGGCGCACGCACAGGCGCAATGCTTTTGCTCTCTGGTGAGGGCGGCGAGGGTTGGCAATACACTGGGCTGGATGACTACGCGGTGACGCTGCTCTATGACGGCGACACCTTCAGCGTGGGCGATGTGCAATTTACGGTGATCCATACACCCGGCCACACGCCCGAACACCTGATTTTCAAGGTCACAGATCGCGGGGATTACGGTTTCTTCACGGGTGATTTTCTGTTTGTCGGCGATGTTGGCCGCCCTGACTTGCTCGAAAAAGCCGCTGGACTCCGTGACACTGCGGAAGTATTGGCGCATCAGATGTTCGCTGCTGTGCAACGGATTAAGGGTGAAGCCGACTACTTACAGGTATTCCCCGGTCACGGTGCGGGGAGCGCCTGCGGTAAGGCGCTCGGTGCAGTGCCATCTTCGACCATTGGCTACG
>JBMOFU010000060.1:0-15675 GCA_049318725.1 Phototrophicaceae bacterium
GGAGGTTGCCCATGCCCCACTATTTGCTCGCTCACCGCCGCATCTGAAACCGCCTGATGTTGCCGCCTAACACTTGTATATCATCTATCAAGAGAGAACGCTAAACGCCTATGGCTATCCAAAAGACCTATTCCCCCGCAGACATTGAACCGAAGTGGCAAGCGAAGTGGGAAGCAACCAAACTGTACAAATCCAGTGTGGACTGGAGCAAGCCCAAGCACTACGCACTGACGATGTTACCCTACCCCAGTGGCAACCTGCACATTGGCCACTGGTTCGCGATGACGCCTTCAGACGCGCGTGCGCGCTTTATGCGGATGAAGGGCTATAACGTGTTGTTCCCGATGGGCTTTGACGCCTTTGGCCTACCTGCCGAAAACGCCGCCATCACCCGCAACATTCACCCCGCCAAGTGGACGCACGCCAACATTGAGCATATGCGCGGTCAACTGCGGAGCATGGGCGCGATGTTCGACTGGGATCGCTCGATGGAAAGTTGCGAGCCGATCTACTACAAGTGGACGGAGTGGTTTTTCAAGACGTTCTATGAGCATGACTTGGCCTATCGTGGGGAAGCGTTGGTCAACTGGTCAGAGACACTGCAAACCGTGCTTGCCAACGAACAGGTGATTGACGGCAAAGACGAGCGCACCGGGCAGCCCGTCGTCCAAAAGATGATGACCCAGTGGTTCTTCCGTTACAAGCGCTACGCCGATGAAATGCTGGACTTCAGCAAGATTGATTGGCCGGAACCCGTCAAGATTATGCAGACCAACTGGATTGGGCGCAGTGAAGGCGCAAACGTCTTTTTCCCGACGGAAGGCGGCGACCAGATCGAAGTCTATACCACCCGCCCAGATACACTGTGGGGCGCGACCTTTATGGTGTTAGCCCCAGAACATAAGCTGGTGGATGCCTTGACCACGCCCGCACAGGCGGACGCCATCCGCGCCTATCGTGAGCAGGCCGCCACTGCAACCGAGATTGAACGCACGTCAGAAAGCCGCGAAAAGACAGGTGTCTTTACTGGAAGCTATGCGGTAAATCCGGTGAGCGGTGCAAAAATCCCAGTATGGATTGCCGACTATGTGATGAGTACCTACGGCACAGGCGCGATTATGGCCGTTCCGTTTGGCGACCAGCGCGACTTTGAGTTTGCCCGCAAATTTGGCCTGACCATCATCCCCGTGATTCAGCCCGCAGGGATGGCCGAGCCGATCACCGCCGAAGCGATGACCGAAGCCTACACAGGCGGCGGCGTGATGATTAACAGCGGCGTGATTGACGGGATCGAGAATAACGCCCTTAAGGGACGCAAAAATCCCGCCATTGACGCGGCGATTGCCCACCTAGAAGAAAAATCCATTGGGCGGGAGTCGGTCAACTATCGCCTGCGCGATTGGCTGATTAGTCGTCAACGCTACTGGGGTAGTCCGATCCCGATTTTGCACCGCGCCGACGGCACGATGCAGACCGTGCCAGACGATCAATTGCCCGTATTGCTGCCAGAAGACGTAGACTTTCTGCCGTCTGGCCGTAGTCCGTTGACTTACCATGAGCCGTTCTTTAAGACCACTGCGCCAGATGGCACGCCTGCCAAGCGCGAAACCGACACGATGGATACGTTCATGTGTTCGTCGTGGTATCACTTGCGCTACCTGTCGCCACAGTACACTAGCGCGCCGTTCGACCCCGAAGAGGCCGCCTACTGGTTGCCCGTAGACGTGTATAGCGGTGGTGCAGAACACGCTACGATGCACTTGCTCTATACGCGCTGGTTTAACAAGGCCATCCGCGATTTAGGCGTATTTGACGACGCGCTGAAGATCGCCGCCGAACATGGCCGCACCGATGAAGGCTTGTTTGATGAGCCAATGCTGCTGCTCCGCAATCAAGGGCAGGTATTGGGCGCAGAACGCTTAGGCGACCGTATTTTGGCCGTCGGGCGCAACGTCGGCAATAAGTTGATCGCTGAACGGGTGGAAGTCATCGAAGGCGATTTGCCGCCGGTAGGTGATGCCAAAGCCGTCTTCTTTGGCGAACTGATGCGCCGCACAGAAAATATCCTGCACTTACGTGACGCGGCTGGCGGAGAAATGATTGTCGAAGTGCCAGAAGGCGCAACGGTCATCGTCCCGAGCATTGACGGCGAGAACAACGTCAACCAACTGAAGCATCATCTTGAAATTCAGCGCATGTCTAAGAGCAAGGGCAATGTCGTAGACCCCGACGCGCTGGTGGCCGTCTATGGCGCGGATGTCGTGCGGAGCTATTTGATGTTCGGCTTCGACTGGCAAAAGGGCGGCCCGTGGAACGATGAGCAGATCAGCGGTGTAGTGCGCTGGATGCACGACGTATGGGAATTGGTCACAGCGGAGGCGCCCAACGGCAATGATCCTGCCGCAGACCGCGACCTTGAACGGGCAGTACATAAGGTCATCCGCATGGTCGAAAACGGCCTAGAGTCATTCAGCTTCAATACGGCTATTGCCGCGTTAATGGGGCTACGGAACACGCTCAAGGCAGCCATGCGTGAAGGCAAGGTCAGTAGTGCGATGTGGCGTAGCGCATTAGAGGCCAACCTGCTGTTGATGGCGCCGTTTGCGCCGCACATCAGCGAAGAACTGTGGGAACGGATGGGGAACGCCTACAGCGTCCATCATCAGCGCTTCCCGCAATACGATGCAGACAAGGCCAAAGATGATAACGTCGAGTTGGTGATTATGGTCAACGGCAAGCCGCGTGAGAAGGTCGTCGTGGCAGCAGGCATTGACGAAGAAACGGCGATTGCGACGGCCTTAGCCAGCGAAATTGCCGTGAAGACGATCAATGGCGGGCAACCCAAAAAGGTGATCTTTATCGCTGGGCGTGGCGGCCAAGAGCCGAAGGTCAATATCGTAATGTAGGGGAGCGGTTGTTCACATCAAATAGCAGTTGTGCGGGCGAGTTCAAGCACTCGCCCGTTTTATTTTGCCCTGTGACTTCTAGCGCTCTGTAACTACTCAGGTAGGGCAGTCAAAACAGGAAAAAAGCAGGTAAACTAAGGGCATGAAAAAGCCACCGAAGCTGTTGGAAAATCTCAGTCAGGAAACCCTGTTAGCGCTGATTGACCATCAGGCGCAGCAGATTGAGGCCCTGAAAGCAGAAATTGCTCATCTGAAACGGGAGACTGAGAAACTTGAGGCACGCCTGTCCAAAAACAGCAGCAACAAGCCGCTTTCCCCAATGCGGTCAGCGCCCCAGTATAATATGGGGCGAACCTGTTGAGTCACGTCAGCTATTTGTCGAGCTATCACTTGTTGCCGCTGGCGCGGATTTGTGAGTGGTTTGGTGATTGTGTCGGCCATGCTCTGAGCCAAGCAACGCTCGAACGAGCGCTGGAACAGTTGGCCGAGCGCGTCGCGCCGTCATTGGATGCCATTTACGCCACGACGACTGAGGCGGCGGTAGTGCATCTGGACGAGAGTGGCGTACGGATTGCGGCGCAACTGAGGTGGTTGCACACCGTTTCGACCCTGACATCAACTTACTACACCGTGCATCCCAAACGCGGCGATGAGGCGCTGTTGGATGCGGGGATATTGGTATGCCCCTGATATGACAGGCTTGGCTCGCTGCCGATGGTGATCGGCGGGTCAGGGCGTATGCAACGTCCAATCTACCACCATCCGCTGGATGTTCGATGTCGCCCAAGCGCGCACTCAGTTGCTCAACCTTTACCCAGTCTTATCTTGAACTACCTTCATGGTAAACTACTAGAAAAGCCAAACTTCAGGGGACGGGCTTCTTGCCCGTCCCATAGGCACCAACTTAAGGATTTGGCGACATCGTTTTTTGCATGTAAAACACGGACGCCACAGGTGGCGTCCCTACACAACCGTTGTGACCTGTAGGGACGTGACCTGTCACGTCCGTCCAACGCCGAAAAATCGAACTCGCGTGCAATGATTGTGTTAAGTGGGTACACATGGGACGGGCTTCTTGCCCGTCCCCCATGCCTTAACTTTAACCTAATTGATGCCGTTGAAGTGGCTTGAAACGCTACTGCAGAAGGTCTGTTGGGTGCTGATGTAAACATACGTAAAGGTGTTGCCACCGCTGGTAAACGAACCGTTGCCCTGACAGGTAGACGGCGCAGACGCCGCTGAAAAGTCCCCGCTGGTGGCGCAGGCGATCAAGTTTTCGCGCACGCGGTCATTGTTGACCACCGCAACCGCGCCAACCGACGGCACCAAACTGCCGCTCAAGACCGAGCTAAGGTCAACTTGGGTGTAGATGTTGGCGGCAGCGCTGCCCGTGGCGGTGTAACAGGCGATGAAGGTATCTACGCGGGCAATGGCTTCAACAACCGCCGGGTTGCCAAAGGCGTTAGCGCCCTGCCCAGCGGCAGCAGTGATCGCTTCTGTGATGCTGCTGGCGTTGGTGACGGTATATCCGTTCAGCGTGGGCAGAAAGTTCGCCGCTGAATTGGCATCAGTGCTGGTGCCAGTGGGTGTGGTGGAACAAGCGGCGGTGAACAGGGCAATCAGTAAAGCAACGGCCAATAGACGAATTTTCATGGATAGATTTCCCCCTATGGGTGTGGTTTAGAAATAGCCAACAAAGTGCAATTGCTTAGGTTTATTGCATCCTCTTAGAGCAATGATATAACAACCGCCTGTGCTTGGCAACCGAAATCAACGCCCCATGCTGCGCTGGACGAACGATAAAAACGGGAAGACCATCTGGTCAGCGCTGATCGGCATCCGCCGCAGGAACAGAGCGCGGTTGGCGTTTTCAAACTCGGTGTGCATCCGCTGCATGGTGACGGTTTGGTAGCTAGACGGCTCGTTTTGGAACAACGTCACGACGCTGGTAAATTCGCCTACTAAAAATAACAGCCATTCGTTTTCGCTCACTTGTTTGACCACGCGCTCCACCACGCGCCCGACCATTAATTCTTCGGTGAAGTAGCCGATGGTCGGGGCGATTTCTGTCATGGCAACCTCAACGCGGCCAAGCGTTTCAATGATGTTCCCGGTGCGGATGTCAAAGATAATCAGCCCTTGCGCCTTGCCCATATAGCGGTTGCGGAGCAAGATCGTCCCGCCCTCTTCAGCGTTGAGGTTCACGCTGTCGCCCCCAAGCGATTGATCGGCCAATTCCATTTGGGCGTTGTAGCGCTCATAAATGGCGTGAAACTGGTCGCGGTTGAGCTTACCTTCGGCGAATTCATCCAAAAGCCGACTCATCTTGCTTTGAAGTTCGGCTTTGAAGGCCTGCATCTTTTCATTGCTCATGGTGAATGGCCTTACATTTGGCTGATTGACAGAATGCACTTTCACTCATTATAGCTGAATGTGTTAGATTACGGATAATCAAGATGGGGATATCACAGGGCGATTGCATCAAATTCGGGATTGACACGCTAAAACCGCATACACGGTATTTGTAGGGGTATGGCACGCTATACGGGTTAAATGGTTGATGCTTTGTACACTAACTGAACAGCACAATTGCCGTTTCTGTCAGTTCGCACAACGCGCCGTACACATCCCCTGTCAGGCCGCCAAGCCGCCGTATTACCCACCATGCCGCCAGTGCCGCCAACGCAACACCCGTCCCGACAGCGGGTAACTCACGCCAAAAGATCAGCCATACCGCCAGCGTGATCCCGGCTGCGACCATCACCTGTGGGCGGCCTAGCCCGTGCTTGAAGTGTGCGCCCATTCCGTTGGGGCGGGCATAGGGCGCAAGCCATGCCGCCGCGACCATCACCCCACGCGCCGTCACCGCCGCGATGAGGATTGCACTAGGCGGAGCCGTCCGCAGGGCTGCCCACTTGGTCAGCAATAGCAGGCATAACCCGATCACCGCCCAGTTGCCCGCACGCGGGTCTTTCATAATCTCTAGGCGGCGCTCACGCGGCACTTGAGCAAATAGCCCGTCGCAGCTATCCCCAAAGCCGTCAAGGTGTAAGCCGCCTGTCACCAGCACCCACGCGATCAAGCCCAACGCGGCGCTAACCTCTACAGAGAAGAAATGCCGTGCCAGCACCGTTACCGCCGCAATAATCCCCCCGACCACAATCCCGACCAGCGGGAAATAAGCGTAGGCGTGGCCGGGCTGTTCTGGGTAGAAGTCTGGGCGGGTGGGGAGTGTGGTCAGCAACGAAAAGGCACTGTTGAGCGCCTTAATCATAGCGTAACACCGTCGTCACGGATTCCCCCTGTACCACGTTGGCGCTGGCGAAGGTAGACGCCCACGCAATCGCTAGGGCAGCCCCAACCAGCGCAATCACGGTGGGGATCGAGCCAAACGGAATGGCGATGATCTCACCGATGCCGATGTAAGAGAACAGCGCCGAGTTGAGCGCGCTCAAGCCGATGCCGATCCCTGCGCCGAGCAAGGCGATAATCGAATTTTCTAGCAGTAAAATGCCCAGCACGCGGCGGCTTTTGAGGCCAATCGCCCGTAACACGCCGATTTGCTTGCGGCGTTCCAGCGTTGCCAACAACACGCCGTTTGCCATGATCGCCGCCACAGCGAACAGCGATAGCACGCCGACGGCGTTGGGCAATGCAGAAAGTTGCGCCACAATCCGCTGAATGAAGTTGTCAATGAACGTTAAATCGAGGATGAATGCGGTTGGCAGGGAAGATAACCCCAACAGCGCCGCATTCAGGCTTTCATCATTGACTTGGGCAGTGGTGATTGTCCCTTGTGGCCGCCCCGGAAGCGTGCCAATGGTGGTAAAGGCTGGAACGGTGTTAAAGGTGGCGTTGACTACCCCAATCACCTCTAGCTCTAGCTGGCGGGGGCGTTCACTGCCGCGTGTTTGGACGAGTAACGTTTGCCCGGCATGGACTTCAACCGCGCCTTCCAGAATGGCATCTTGGCGCAGCACGATATACGGCTTGCCTTCATCCTCTGGGGTGAGGTCGCGCCCTTCGATGATGGTGCCGCTGACCAAGTTTGGGTTATTGGTGCGGCGCGCCAAAATCGGGAAGATGGCCGTAGAGAAGTCGCCTTGAAAGTCGTTGTTGTTCCCATTCCCATCTTCAATTTCGATGACTTCAGCATCAATTTCTACGCCGTCCAGCGCCAGTGCCTCAATCAAGTAGACATCGCTGCGCGTGCGCGACTCAATCCCCTCTAGCGTATCAAGGCGGCGGTTGATGATCGGGTCGGCAAGGTCTGGGTTGATGAATACGCTGGCAAACGGGAAGATCAACACATTGCCGCCCAACGTATTGGAAAGTTGAAAGCCTAAAATATCGCGTGCGCTTTGCGCCGCAAACGTAATGCTGCTGAGGGCGTACATCCCACCGACCAACAACACGAGCGTCGTTGCCGTGCGCCAGCGGCGGCTGGTCATATTCCGTAGGGCCAGTTGTAGGTCGGTATTGCCAAACGCGGGCAAGCGGCTCACGATCCAGACAATCACCCACATGATGAGCAACAACACGCCCAAAATGGCAAACCCCACCGTTGTGCCGATTAAGCCGACAAGCATCGCCCAAATCAAGTTGTCGTTTTGGAAGCCGGCCAAAATCGCGCCGACCATCACCCCAATCGTGACAATGACAAGGATCAACACGCCAATGCCTTGCAGCACCCCGACCACTGGCACATGGACTTCATTCGGGCGCATGACCTCTGCCGGGCGTACCTTCGTTGCCGTTAAGATCGGTAACACGCCGAACACGGCAGTGACGGCCATCCCCAAGCCTAGCCCATACAGCGTAGACTGCGGATAAAAGCGGAAGGCAATATCTTGTTGGAGCAGCACTTCGCCAAAGCCGTTGGCAAGCCCGCTTAAGGCCACGCCCAACACAATCCCGAACAGACTGCCCATCAACCCTAACAACAGCGCTTCGGTGAAGAACAACCGTGCGATTGCCCCGCCGCGCAGCCCCATCGTCTTGAGCGTGGCGATTTCTAGCGTGCGGCGGCGCACCATCACCAACATGGTGTTGATGATCCCTAGCCCGCCGATAATCAGCGCGCCTAAGCCCGCCACAGACATCAAACGGTCTAGCACGTCGCTGACTTCGGCCAAGTTTTCCCGCAGGCTGATGTAGTTGCGGACGCTGGTATTGCTCGGCGCGATGCGGTCTAGGCGGCCAGCGGCGCGGATAATGTCTGTGTCTGGCGGGAAGCTGGCGTTAATGCGGTTGGGGGTCGGGTCTAGTCCCAGTGCGGCGGCATCGGCTTGGTGGATGTAAGCAAAGCCAAAGAACGCCGAGATCAAATCCGCTAGGCCGGCTTCCTCACTGCTGGCGATGATCCCGCGCACAGTGTAACGTGCCTCACCGCCGCTGATTTGTACTGTGTCGCCGATTTCCACCTTTTGGCTTTGGGCAAAGTTCTCGCTTACGACAATGGCATTTTCGCCCGGGGGGAGCAGGTCAGCTAAGGGGGTGTCGGGTGGCTCTAACACGTTCACGGGGTCTATGCTGTCGTAGCTGGCGGGATCAATCAGAAACGCGCCCATGAATTGCGGACGCCCAACCGTGACGGCATCCACAGCAGCAATCTGCACGCCTGCCGCCTCATGGAATAACGTGTATTGGCCGTTGAGTTCATCAATGTAGGCGGTGAGGTCTTGGATGTTTTCCTGAGAAAACACCGCTGTTTCATCGGCTCGTGCAAGGCCGGGGATATTGATGAGCGCGGTAAGCGGGTTGTCGTCGCCGCGTGCGATGGAAATATCGCCGCCGAGCGTGTCTCGGGTGCTTTCGGTTAGGGTGTCCCCAATGGCTAACCCCAAACTACGGAGCGCCACTAAACTGCTGACGCCGGCACCGATACAGATCACGGCAAACACCGTCCACAGACCGCCGCGCCGTAAATTGCGGATGGCGTATTGTAAGTCAAAGATAAGCTGGGTCATAAAGGGGTTTCGTCCGTTGTAGCGTTAGGTAAACGTTGGGTTTTCGTCAAAGGATGTGTGGCAGGTGATCCACACGATGATAGATCAGGTTATGATGTTCTTGTACGTGATTCTCGTTCAAAGGGTTGCAGCGGGGTGTCCTTAGTCCGCCGCGCCGCGTAAGGGCAGGTAAACGCTAAATGTGGAGCCAATGTTAGGCGTGCTTTCAACCTCAATCCGCCCACCGTGGGCGTAAACCACCTTATGGGCAATCGAAAGCCCTAACCCATTGCCGCGAATCTGGCGGGCTTCATCGCCGCGATAGATGCTCTTGAAGATGTGGGGCATCACCTCTGGTTTGATCCCTATGCCGTTGTCGGTGACGCGGAATAACATTTCATGGGGGGGAGCTATGGTAATTTGCACGTCAATCTTGCCACCTTGCGGGGTATACAAGATGGCGTTTTCCAAGATATGACCCAGTGCCAAGCGCAGACGTTCAATATTGCCAGAGACAATCAACAATTTTTCAGCAGGAATGAAGGTTATCTGGTTGTCATGTTCATGGTTGAGCGGGCGGTAGTGGGTCAAAATTTGTGCTACCAACTGGTTGACATCAATGGGGTCATAATCTTGGTTCGCTACACGCGCTAGGGTTGTTTCTCGAACGAGCGCCAGTTGATTGGTGATAATGTCATCAAGGGTATTGCTGGCACTATCAATCACTTGAAGGTGTTCTTCACGGCGCTTTTCGTCTTCTGCCATACGCCGTACAAGGTAAGTGCTGGTCTTGATATTGGCGAGCGGGGTGCGTAAATCATGGGCGACATCGGTGACAAATTCGCTGAGCAGGCGTACCCGCTCACGCTCTACCATCAGCTCTAGCTCTTGTTGCTGCTCACGCAACAGGAGGGTCACATCTTGGAAGATCACCTGAATGTGCAACGGCTTGTCGTGTTGGTCACGCACCAAGTAGCTGCTTAAGCGGATGGGGATGCTGTAGCCATCGTGGTGAACCAGTTGACTTTCAACATTTTGGGCGTTTTCCCCATTCATGAGGCGCGTAAGGCGCTTTTCAACGGTGGGTTGCCACTCTGGCGCCGTGAGCGACATCAGCGAACGGCCTTCCAACTCACTGGAGGTGTAACCGAGCATGGCAGCCGCCGATGGATTTGCCATTAAAATGTATTGGTCAAGACTGATGATTAGCACCCCGTCGCTCATTTGCTCGAACAACGCACGGTAGCGATGCCCCTCAATTTGCCGCGCCTGCTCAAGCTCTTTACGGCGGGTGATGTTACGCGCATCCACAACGATTAAGTTCGGTAAGCCCTCGCTCGTATGAATCGGGCGCATCCACACTTCAAAGATGCGACGCTTGCCCACAAGCGGCGTAATGGTCACAGTGCAGATCGCCATCTCATTTTGCGTTACCGCTAAGAATGCCGTTTTCACTTGTTCGGGCGTGAGATCAGAATACTCCCAAAAGGGCAATTCCCACAGGCGGCGCCCTGTAATTTCGTGCAGGGGAAGGTCTATTAGGCGTGCTGTGCGGGTATTGGTGTCTACAATGATGCCATCTTTGCTGACAATCGCCACCAGTTGGAAGGTCAGGCCAAACAAGGCGCGAAAGCGCTGTTCACTTTCAATGAGGGCAGCAGTTTGTTGTTGGATCAACCGATAGCTGGTTTGGCGAATGGCCTGTGAACTCCAAACCAGCCCCATAATGATTGGCGGGGGAATGGCGACCAATATCCAGTCAATAAAGGTTAAAAATACTCGTTGTTCCCAACAGAGTAGTAGCAAGAAGCTATAGATAAATATGTTGTTGATCGTCACCCACCGAGATTCTAAGAATAGCCCCCCTAATGTCACAGCAATCAAGGTGTGCGTGGCATAACCATAGACCCCTGCAGAATTGGGGGTCAGGCGGGCAACAAGATACAGCCCCAAAAACCCCGACATATACACCTTAACGCCTTTTTCGTACTGGCCGAGCCGTGACAACACATAGGATGTAATGGCAATAATGAGGAAGACTGTAAAAAAGAGCGTCCCTATCGGCTTTTGAAAATCAAGAAAGTTTAGATAGCCCCAAAAGGCGAATATGGCGATGATGATAAACACAAATATAATCCCCGAAAACCTTTCTGCTTTACGGGTATCTTCTGCACTCCGTTCTGGCAAAAGGGGGGTGCAGAACACGCGGCAAAGGGTTTGCAGGATTTGTTGAAGCAGTGAATGGGTAAACACAACGGTGGCCTTTATCATACGTTCGGTTGAATTATAGCCAATCTGTCACAAATCCCCTAGCCGCCTCTCAGTTGGCGCGGTACACTACCGCAGTTCTTTTCCGTTTACGCAAAGTCAGCTTGCCCCCTATGATTGCGAACCCTGTAAGAATTTCCGCTGCTGATAATCTGGTGGTTGAAGCCAGCCCAAGCACATGGCAATTGCGCGTCAACACCAACTTTGTTGAAGTGCAAGGCGAAGGGCTGCTGCTAGAAGCCCGCGATGCCGACCCCGTGTTGCGTTACACCTCTGCATTTGCCGTCACCCGTCGGTTGCCACGCAGCGGCCAACTGTCTACCCGCTATATTCAGCGGGTGGTGTTAGGCTGGAGCGCCGCCGATGAAGCGTGGCACTTGGGGCTGATGCTTGAAGCCCCGTTGGCTCAGGTACGCGGGAGCCGTTGGTGTGAACTGGTCAAGTGGCCTGACCCCGAAAGCGAAGTGTTCAAGGCCCAAGCCATTGATGCCGGGCGCACGTTGGCACGCCTGTTAGAGCGCCCCTTTAACCTTGTGGATGGGGTTGTAACAACCATCAGCAGCCCGGTGGAAGCTGTTCCGTTGCCCCTGCCGCCCTTGATGCTGCAAGGCTGGGCGTTTGACCTCCGTGACAATGGCTGGCTCGTGATTGAGCGCTTGCCGGGATGGGTTGCCGAGCGCTGGAGGCGTGTAGCTTGGTTTGCGTTGTGGTCTGTGGTGTTTACGATCCTTTCGGTTGGGGTGCTAACCGCGGGGATTTCTCGCCCACGCCCAGAATTTTTGCCGTATGTGGGGTTTGGCGTGGCGGTGATGCTTGTCGGCTTGGTGATTTTTAGCCTGTGGGAGCTGTTCAACCGCCCGCGCAAGATCATTATTGATCCGTCCACCCATCAAGCGTGGGGCGTTGTGCAAGAAGGCAGCGGGTCTAAAGCCGTTTGGCGGATGCCACGCGAGGCCATTGATGCCGTTTACGTGACGCAGGTGATCCGTAACAAGCGCACCAGCCCGCACTTGCACTATGCTGAAATCAACTTGCGCGCCACCGATGGGCGCTTTCATCACTTGTGCAACCTGACAGAGAGTGAGCCGCTGACTGGGGAACCCGCACGCCCTGAAGAAATTTCGCCCTTAAACCGTCGTAACGTGCAAACACGGGTACAAGTAGTGGGTGTATACTTAAGTGAGGCATTGAACGTGCCAGCATGGTACGATTATCGGGGGTAGGTGCTGGTCAATGCGCTGTTTCCCGACAAGATCAATAGCCCCAAACATAGAGGGATACCCAATGAAAATACGCTGGTTGCTCTTATGGATTCTTGCCTTTTCTAGCTTGCCATTGTTGGCGCAACCGACAGCGGCCACAAATGCGATTAGCTTCCCGCCTCCTGTCTATGTGGTACGTGGCACGTTAACGATTACTGGCAGCGCAGTTGCGCCCTATTACTTTCAAGTGCAACCGCTAGGGGGCGATCTAGCCCCAGTGGGCAGCCCGTCGCCAATCTCGTTGATTGCTACAACGCCCGTTCAAGATAGCACGCTGCTGGTGTGGGAAAGCGCCGCTATTTCTGATGGGGTCTATGCCCTAGAAATGATCGTTAACGCGCAAACTCCTCCCCAAATCGTGAGCGTTAGCCCCATCCGTGTGGAAAACACCCCGTCGCGCTTTAGCCCAACCCAAGCGCCCATCGCCAACACGACGCTAATCCCAACGCCACAAATCATCTTGACCGCACGTCCAGTCATTGCCCCAACGATTGCCCCGCAAGCGGTTAGCGCACGCAGCCTGATTCAAGCCAATGTACGGCTAGGCGATAGCGCCAGCTATCCGGGTGTGGCGGTGCTGGATGTCGGCCAAACGGCAACGGTCATCGGGCGCAGCAGCCGCAGCGCGTGGTTACAGGTTTCATTAGCCAGCGGGCAAGTGGGCTTCATCGCGCCAGAATTAGTCGCCCTAAACGGCGAGATCAGCGGCCTGCCGTTTGTTGAACCGCCGCCTTTGCCTTACACCCGCACGCCGCTGCCAACCGCTACGCCGCTTGCCACCGCCACGCCGATCACCCGCGCCAACCTGCGCGTGGTTGCACTACGCACTGACCCAAGCCCGCCGATTTGTAACCAGACCTTCTCGCTGTATGTGACGGTGCAAAATGACAGCCCCGAGCGCACGCGCAGTTCCGGCGTGATGACCGTCATTGACCGCCACCGTAACAGTGGCACCGTGGCGGCCAATACGGTGGGGGGCTTCCCGGCGCTTGACCCTTACACCACCTTTGAAATGCGTATCCCGCTCACGGTAGGCATCTACTACGACGAAACCCATCGGCTAGAGATGTTCCTAGACGCCAACAACGAAGTCCCCGAAGTCAACGAGGGCGATAACGGCTTCGTCCAAGATTACACCTTGCAGCGCGGCGGCTGTTAACGATGACAGAAAGCCCCCCAGTGACCCCAGAGGTGATCCCCCCGCAACAGGCGCGTGCCGCATTGCGGGCAAAGATCACAGCAACACTGGGGGAACAGTGGGATTCCCCCGACAGTGCGTGGCGCATTGTGACCTATCACGATTACATGGCGCGGCTCAACCGAGGCCGCCACAACGTAGATTTTTACGTGGACTACTTCAACGCCGAAGTGCGGGTAGAATCCAGCGAGATTCATCAAGGGCAAGAAACGGGCTGGCTATTCGCGTGGATGTTCTTGAGCGCGGTAGCGCTCATCATCCTCTTAATTGCGCGCATCGTGGGTTGGGTATAATAAAGTAAAAACCCATTTTTACCCTGATTGCTAGATTTTAACGCCACAGAGACGGAAGACACAGGTGTCGTCCCTACAAAACCGTTAAAATGCGACCCCATCCTGTAGGGACAAGGCCTACCTTGTCCGCAAAACAGGCCAAAAACATGAACTAGCAATCACCGTATTTTTATAGCTTGAATGCCTAGCGACCCGTAAAACCCTATAAAAAATTCCCCACCTTACGGAAAGTTACGCTACTATAGAATCATCTAACAATCATACCCCCACGTTGCGATTCTGTTAGGTGGTTTGCACTCGTAAGCGAGTGCGGTACAATGAATCTACAAACACCCTCCGGGATTCGGTGGCAAAGGAAGCTTGAGATGATCTCACGTCCGGGAAGTACCCTTCAACTGCGCGGTAGCGCAATCACCAGCGTCGGCCAAGTCCGTAGCCATAATGAGGACAATGTTCACTTGTGGCATCGTGAGGGGATGATGTTGGCGATTGTGGCGGATGGGATGGGCGGTGCTGCCGCCGGAGAAGAAGCCAGCCGTATTGCCGTAGAAACCATCACCCATCACCTGCACGTTGAACATCAAACGCCGGGCTTTGAAATGCCAGAATCTGAACTGCGGCGCGCAGTACAAGCTGCTAACACTTCCATCATCCAAGAAACCGAAGCTCGCCCGCAAACACGCGGCATGGGGACGACGCTCACGATGGCCTTTGTACACGGGCGTGAGGCGCGTTTTGCCCATGTGGGAGACAGCCGAGCTTACCGCGTTAACCGCGACGGGATGATCCAACAAATCACCTCTGATCACAGTTTTGTACAAGCGCTGTTGGAAGCCGGTCACATCACCGAAGAAGAAGCAGAGCGTCACCCGATGGGGAATGTGCTGTATCGCGCACTCGGCCAAACCGAAGAACTTGACGTAGATACCCATTACGCCGTTCTCAGCGTCGGCGACAAAGTGATCCTCTGCTCAGATGGCCTTACGCGCCACGTCCGTACCCGTGAAATTGCCCAAATCGCCCACCAACATGACAACCCCGACCAAATCGCCCATTTGTTGGTAGACCTTGCCAACGAGCGCGGCGGGGAAGACAATATCACCGTTGTGGCGATTGTGGTCGAAGAAAACCCCAACGTACAAAAGCGCCAAACCGACAGCGCCTTTGAGGACGAAGACACCATCATTTTGAATACGACCTCTCGCAGGTTCAATGATTTTCGCGGGGCGCAAGCGCCCACCGCCTACCGTGAAAGCTGCGATAGCTTCGCCGCACGCGAATCTGTAGTGGCGTATGTGGGGGGTGGCTTTGGCGGCACTGAGGATATTCGTCGCCCGCTCGATCAGTGATGTTACTCCCCAAGTTAATCGGGCATCTGTGGCGCCCGCTCCACCCGATAGATGCCAATGCGCTTCGCCACTTGATTGAAGAGTGTGCCTTCCTCGATGGCTTTACCGCGCCTGCGCGTGAACGCACGCTGGAACACATCGAAACCGATACCCTCGCCGCTGTAGACAACACAGGTAAGATTGCTGCGTTTGCTTGGCTAGAGCGCCAAAGCACCGCGCATGAGTTCCGTGTGATCCTTGATGGGCGTGTGCATCCCGACTATCGCGGCAAGGGCTTAGGGCGGTTTTTGCTCACATGGAGCGAACAGCGCGCACAGGCCATCATCGCCGCCCAAGACGCACCTGCCGTTACACGGATTGTCTTTTATGATCGTGACGCTGACGCCCCCCGCCTGTATGAGCGCTTTGGGTTCCGCTTCTTGTTTGCCGAAGAAGAATACCGTTATGCCCT
>JBMOFU010000061.1:0-15620 GCA_049318725.1 Phototrophicaceae bacterium
AGATGTTAAACACACCCCCAGTTCTTGATAGTCTCCTAATCCCTGCTTTTGATCTCGTCCCACTAAACCATAACAACCCCACCATTGACATCAAGTGTTGCGCCCGTCACCCAAGTCATTTCACTGGAGCAAAGTTGCACGATAGACACGGCTAGCTCAGATGGGTCTGCCAAGCGGCGTAGCGGTACAGTTTCGATATATGCCTGTTTTGCTTCCGGATCAATGTCAAACATGCGTGTTTCGACAGCGCCCGGCGCAATGCTGTTGATGAGAATGCCATCAGCCGCGTATTCCCGCGCCATTGATTTTGTCATCGAGAGTACTGCGCCCTTGGTCGCACTGTAAACAGTGGAATTGTGTACCCCGCCAATACGCCCTCCGGTTGAACTGATATTTACAATACGCCCCCACCGCCGTTTCTTCATATCGTTCGCAACGGCACGGGTCATAAAAAACACGGAACGCATGTTGATATTGACGATACGATCAAACCATTCCACCGTCATTTCGTCCAGCGGGATGCGTGGGCAAATCCCAGCATTATTCACCAAGATATCCACCCGTCCAAATGTTTTCACTACCTCAGCGACAACCCCATCTATTTTCGGTACATCGGAAAGATCTACGACAAACACCTGTGCATTGTGGCCGTTTTGTCGTAACGTCGCCGCAACCTGTTCAGTTTCTTCGTAGTCAATATCGAGCAAAGCGACACTGGCGCCGTCTGCCGCCAATTGAACAGCAGTCGCTGCGCCGATACCCCGTGCCGCCCCCGTCACGATGGCAACTTTCCCGCTTACGCTCATCAGCTTACCTCCTGAGATGGAACAGGTTAAAGACTGCCAACATGTTCTTGTAAAGCTTCTTTGGTGATGATGGTCTCGGCGAGAGTATCATTCCGGTTGATGTCGAACCAATCTGCATAAACATACTCGATGGAAAGTGCGCCCTTATACCCGGCTGTTTTCATCCGCTTGATAATGTCCACAAAATCAATTGTTCCCTCGTCCCATGCCGTTTGTAGCTTGCCGGGACGTGCTTGCCGGAGGTGAAAATGCCCAGCATGGGGAATCAGGGTGTGAACCCGCGCCACTGGAATGTACTGCAAGATAAAGTGGGCATAGTCCAGTGTAATTTTGGCAGCTGGAGCCATTTCGACTAACTGAAGCGCAAGCTCTGGGGTATAGGCGACCGATCCCATATGCGGTTCAAAGCGGAGTTGCACATCATAGTCGGCGACAATCTCAGTTGCCCGCTGAAGTGCCTTGCCAGATACTTCCAGATTTTCAGCAAGCGACCGCTCTAGGTGGTCAACACCAGGGAGGATCGTAAAACCGGGGATGCCGGCCGCTTTACAGAATTGGGCCGAACTACGGATGTAATCCTCGTCTTTGGCACGTATGGCAGGGTCGGGGTCATTGATGCTCTTTTCCCCCGGATGCGACCCATACTGTGGGAAGAAATCCACAGCATCCAGCGCATACTTATCCAACAATGTTTTGAGTTTGTCGGCTTCGCCTTGTGGGTTAGCGAGTATGGCTTCTGGCTCGAAACTACACCGCCCACGGTTGTGGAACCCAGCAATATCCACCCCCTTAAACCCCATATGATGGGCAAGTGCCAGTGTGCCTTCCAACGGTAAAATCTCGAAAGAATGGGTTGTGACTGTTAAGCGCATGATCGGTTCTCTTTTAATTTTTGCTTTATACGGTTACAAGATCAAGTTCCATAAGTCTGGCGAGCTTCTTGATGCGCCCCAACTGATGCCCAACACCCAGTGCGCAGTGATGGGTGGGGGCCTCTTCTGCCCAGCGATCCATGAAGGCGGCTGGGTCTAGGTTGAATTTAAGACGGGAATTGGTGTTACCGATTTGTAACGTTTCGCCGGGTAGCGATTCCCCCTCTGCACATAGCAGTTTAAGCCGCCCCTCAGCAGTTTGTGTCATACCAAGAATCGTGATCGGCCCAGTTTTAACCTTGAACTCGACGGACAATCCATAACCGCGTTTGCCGTGATATAACCCCAGACCCCGTAGCAGCGGTTTTTCATCACTGATCTTGACATGCCCGGGGCCGTCGTGACCCATCAAGATAAAATCTTCCTCAAAATCCATCGCATAAAACTCAGTATAAGAACCGCCCGCATCCAGACGATCCATCATGAGCATTGCCACGCAGGTTTTGAGGTCACCTTCACCCGATGCAGGAATGCCGCGTGCCGTTAATAAGGAATTCCCCACGATAAGCCCAGCGCCGAGTTCTTCATTGTCGTTACCATTCAACCCCCGATAGTAGTAGGTCAGCCCATTAAGGCCGAAGTCCGCTACCAAGCGATCAAGCCCGACCGCCACCCGCGCCGACCAGTTTAGGGCGGCATCTGTCACTGCCATTGAAATTTTGTCATGACCGGGTTCTGCCACTTGGAAGGTCGCGTGAATTTCCTCAATTTTGGCGGCGATTTCTGCATCGGTCGCGCCTTGTACACGCTGGTGTAGGTCGTCCATCTCCAAAACTTCGATATGTGTCCCCAGTTGTGCATGGTGCATGGTGAAATCAGAATACATATCTAGCATCCCGGGGTACGTATGCCCTAGAAAACCGATTCGACTGTAGTTCAGTTCACGCATCACGCTTGCGGCTCGTACCCAATCTTCGATCTGTGACCAGCCGCGCTCGTAGTAGTGCTGTGCGTGACCCTCGGTCGGGTGCAACAATCCCGACACAACGTTGAAGGGAATTCGGCTACGGGCGAAGGCATTCGCAATTTCTGGTACACAACAGGCACAACAGTTTGCCAGCCACTCCGCGGTATCGGTGTTGGGATAGTCCAACGATGCAGTGGGTTGTAAATTTAGCACCAATACGGGCGCTTTGCGCCGTTGTACCGCTGGAAGCACCTGTGATGAGGTGGCATAAGTGCCGACATAACACACGATAATGTCTACGTTCTCAGCGGCAAACAGATCCCCCGCCTGCTTAGCACCAAACGGGTCATCTACTAACCCGGCAGAGATCACTTCACCACCGATCTCACGAATTTTCGCCTCAACATCGCGTTGATAGCCCTCTAACCGCTCCTTCAGCCCATCAAACTGTTGCCAATATGCGGCCAGCCCGATGCCAAAAACACCTATCTTCGCTTTTGCATACTTGTTTGCCACTGATAGTCTCCCTTAGTTCAAATAATTGTCAGCGATTGTTTTAAGCATGATCTTTTGTCCTGCAAAATTGGGGTGTAGCCCGTCTGGTAAGTATAATGTAGGGTCTGGGTTGGCGCCGAATATACGAAAGAGATCGACAAATCGTGTTTGTTGGGTGGCGCTCACATCACGGACAATTTCCGCCAGTTGTGCAAGATCGGCGTTGCTCCAAGTCAGGTACATATTGTCGAAGGCAGGGGTGTGGGTGATGATCTCGCTTACAACAGGGGTTGGGGTGAGCAACACAAGGTCAGCAGTGGTGATGTGCTGAAACGCCCGAACAATGCCTGTTAGATTACCGCGATATTCATCTGGCGTGACAAGCGGACGCTCACCCATTCCTACGAACCGCTTACAGTCGTTCACACCGTATTTAATAAAAACAACATCCGGTTGTGCCTGAACAAACCGCGTATGCGTGAGTTCTAGCCCGTGATTGGATGTGTGGCCGGAATAGCCATGATTGATAATTTGGGAGGTGGGCAACAAATGTCTTAACAGATGGGCATAGCTGTAGCGATAGGTGGTGATCGAGTCACCAATCGCCATAACCCGCCCCACCCCCTGAAACCGATTGACCATGGCTTGAACGGCTACGTCCAATTCGAGAAGTTCTGCCGCGGCGGCAGCAACCGCCCTGTCTACCTCGGCTATGTAAGCAGACAGGGCGCTTTCCGTTACACCTAGAATGGTTGCACCAGCGCTTAAGGGGATGTTCAGCCCCAGTGCAACCGCCACATCCTGAACATTGAAGTCAATCAGAAATTTCTGCTCATCGGACGGCGAACTCATTGGATTATCCTTGCCCACCCAACCATTTTTGTAACTGCCCGATGCCAACTTTCACATTGCCTAGCCGAATTTGATCAATTAACACGGCAATCAGTAGCACCAAGCCCTGTGCAATATTCTGGTATTCCGTAGAGACGCTCTGAAGATTAAGCCCATTGAGCAATGTGCTAAGGATCATCACGCCGAGTAGCGTCCCTAACAGGCTGCCTTTTCCACCTGCAAGGCTTGTTCCCCCTAATACGACCGCCGTAATGACGGTAAGTTCGATATTGGGGGCTGCACGCGGATCAGCAGCGTATAACCGTGCGGTGAGGAACAACCCCGCAACCGCCGCACTTAAGCCGGATAATATAAATGCTATCATCCGGTAGCGACGAACGGGCAACCCAGCGAGTCGGCTGGCTTCTGCATTACCGCCGATAGCATACATGGCACGCCCATAGGTTGTGTAACCCAGTACAAATACCCCAATCACAAACAACCCAAGGGTGAAGACCACCGGGAACGGCACCTCCCCCAACAGTGGCACTGGCACCTTTCCCTCACTGAGGCTAGCAAACCGTGTGTAGATCGCCTGTTTGTCCGCCTCAACCGAAAACACCGGGATCGTCAGCGCATCCGAAAAGACGAAGGCGAAACCCCGCGCCACAGAAAGCATACCCAGTGTCGTAATCAGCGCGTTAATGCCAACATATGTCACTAAAAACCCATTCAGCAGCCCGACAAACATCCCTGTTGCCAGTGCCGCAAGCGATGCCCCAACTAACCCTAGCGGTTCCTGTAAAACCCCGATGACGACACCACATAAGGCGGCAGTTGAAGCCACAGACAAATCCAGCCCGCCGCCGATCATCAACATTGTGGTGAACACAGCAATGATCCCGATGGTTGAACTCGATAACAACAGGTTATTAAAATTGCGGGCTGTCAGAAACACATTGGACAGCGAAGCCATAATGCCAATAATAATTACTAACATAATGATTAGGCCGAGTAAGTCTTGCAACCCGCTAAAACGTAGCCATCGCCAGATGCCAGCGCTCCCTGTTGTAGATGTGTTATCTTGTGCTTTCGATAGGTTGGTTGCCATCGAGTCCTCCCGCTGCTGCTTCCAGTAATGATTCTTCCGTGGCTTCCATCTGCATAAACTCGCCAGTGATGCGCCCCTCGTGGATGGTTAGGATACGATGGCTGACAGACAACACTTCTTGGATGTCTGATGAAACCATCAGAATAGCAAGCCCTTGTTCAGCCAGTAGCTCTAACTGATCGTAGATGTCTGAGCGCGCCCCTACATCCACGCCCCACGTTGGCTCATTAAGCACCAAGACCTTCACGTTAGCCTCCAGCCAACGGGCAAGCACCACTTTCTGTTGGTTGCCCCCACTCAGAAAGCGCGTTTCAACTTCCATGCCCCCTGCCATACGAATGCCAAGGTCATCTATCCAGCGTTGGGTGTGTTGTTTCTCTTGCTTTTGGCGGAAGACCCCCAAAGATTCCAAGTTGCGCCAGTTAGAAAGGGTGATGTTCTTGCGAACACTCATACCCAATACCAAGCCATTGACTTTGCGGTCAATCGGCACAAAGCCGATCCCGGCGCGTTTACCATCTTGTGGGGATTGGATTTTTGCAGTTTGCCCCATCACGGTTACTGTGCCGCTGTCTGCGGTATCCGCACCAAAGATACAACGGGTGAGGTCGGCTTGCCCTGCACCCAACAAGCCAAATACCCCAACAATTTCCCCCGCACGAACCTCTAAGTTAATATCGTGAAATGCACCTAGTTTGGTCAGGTGGGTAACACGCAAGGCAACCTCGCCAGTATGTGCAGTCGCCGCCTGTCGTCGTGCCTCAACGCGGTCTTCAATCGTGCGCCCAACCATCATTTCCACAAGATCATCTTGGGTCACGCTTGCTACGGGGTGCGTTCCGACATGCTGACCATCACGCAAGACGGTTACCCGCTGGGCAACATCGAAAATCTCATCTAAGCGATGTGAGATATAAATAATGCCCACCCCTTTTTCTCGCAGGCTGTCAACGATACCGAAAAGATGCTTGACTTCTGGTGGGGTGAGTGCGGCAGTGGGTTCGTCCATCACAAGAATACGTGCCTGTTGCGAAGTTGCCTTGACGATTTCGACGATCTCGCGTTGGACAACGGTAAGGTCGCCCATGCGGGTGCGTGGGTCAATTTTCACGTTCAACCGATTAAGGTAATCCGATGTCATTTCGTAAGCGCGCTTCCAGTCCACAAACAGACCGGCACGCTTGGGTAGATGCCCAATAAGCATATTTTCCGCTACGGACAAATCCGCGGCGTAGTGTAGTTCTTGGTAGATCATACGGATGCCAGCGGCTTCTGCGTCTCGGGGTTGCTCAAACTGAACCAACTCCCCGTGAATCCACACATCACCGCTGTCACGCTGGTAATCGCCATTGAGGATTTTGATCAGAGTAGATTTTCCTGCGCCGTTTTCTCCGAGGAGCGCGAGTACTTCCCCACTATGCAAATCCAAAGAAACCTTATCTAACACCCGCAACCCATAGAAGCTCTTGCAGATGTCTTGCATCCGAAGTAATGGGACGTTATTATCGCCAGTTCCCATTATGTTGACCTTTTGTTGCTTGCCGCACTAAGGCGAATGCGGATTTGGTCGAACCCAACCGCCAGAATCAATGCAGTCCCACTGGCAACATCTTGCCACCAAGATGCCACATTGGTGATGGTCATCCCATTATTCAGCGTGCGTAAGATAATGACGCCCACCAGTGTACCCAAAAGGGTACCTTTACCACCTGCTAGGCTTGTCCCCCCGAGGATTACGGCAGTAATCACGGTGAATTCCAGCCCAACAGCTGCACGCGGGGCACTGCTGGCAAGCTGCGACGCGATAATCAAGCCGCTTAGGGCTGCTAACGTGCCACAAAGCGTGTAGGCAATCAGCAAATGGCGTGTGACAGCAATCCCCGCTAAACGTGCAGCATCTGGGCTACCCCCGATGGCGTATAAATTGCGCCCGAACTGGGTATATCGCATGACAACCAAAAACAAGCTATATAACACGAGCATCAATACGAGTGAGAATGAGACCCCGAAGACTTCTCCACGCCCAAGGAATTTGAACACTTCATCATTGAGCTGGTTGGTTTGCCCTGCACTCAGCACGAAAGCTAACCCTCGCACAATTGAGAATGTACCGAGTGTGGTGATAAGGGGGTTGATCTTCATAAACGTGACCATAAAACCGTTCAAAAAGCCCACCAACGTGCCACTGAGCAACCCAAGCAGGGTCGCAAGCACTAATGGGATACCCACTTCGATCCACAACAAACTTGTGATGACACCCGAGAGCGCTGCGACAGACCCCACCGATAGATCGACCCCACCGGAGATAAGCACAATCGTCATACCGATTGACACCACGCCGACAACTGCAAGTTGTTTCGATATGTTTTCCAGATTACTGAGGCTTAGGAAGTTTTCCGACTGTGTCGCAAAGATAAAACACAACAGCAAGAAACTGCCCACGAGTGTGAGTGTCGTCAGGTTATCGCCGCTTAACCATGCGGGAATGCGACGTTCTGGCACAACCGCCGGCGAGTGTGATACGTTTGCCATAAAATAATGTCCCAAAAGAATAAGGGGTGGCTAGTCCCGTGTGTAAAATAAAATTATCTTCCCAAGCTGCCAACAAAGTCAGGTTACCAGCGGGGTATGTTCCAAAGGACGGGGGTACCGTGCTATACGGCACCCCCAAAAGCGTGCTACGATGCGCAGAACTCTTCCCAGTCCTCGGCATAGAACTCACAGATATTGGCGGCTGTGATGAAAACGTGTTCCTGATAGACAGCCGGGGCTACGGGTTCACACTCCAACAGGGCAATCATAGTTGGGATCAAGGTGTCGCCGTAGGTTTCGGCGAAGTAACCGGTGGCACCTAGGTAACGGCTGTTTTCTTTAACCATTTCTTCCTGCCCGGATGGGTCTGCGCCTTGACCGACTACCATCACTTCGGTTTCACGGCCTGCGGTTTCAAATGCTGCAATCACACCGAGCGCAGTACCGTCGTTGATGGTGACCGCAAGGACATTAGACCCTTCTGGGATATTTGCTAAGGTGTCTGTCACGACAGCGAAGGACTCTTCTTGGGTATTCTTGCTGTCGAGGTAGATGACGTTCTCATCGGCGATGGGGGTTTCGAGGTTGTTCTGCACGCCATCGACCTGCCCCTGCATACGCGCTGCGGGGATGGGGCCGGACTGTGGCAGTTCTAACACGAGTAAGAAGTCAACGGGGTCTTCCCAGTTTTCGTTTGCCCATTCTGCGAGTGCAGTCCCTGCGAGTTCACCCGCGAAGTAGTTGTCTGCACCGAAGAAGGTGGCGCCCGGCATCGGGATGTCGATGGCAATCACCGGAACACCTGCACTGCGGAAACGGCTCATAATCACATTACCAAAGGCTTCGTCTGTCTGGAATTCGATGACACCGTCTACGCCTTGGGTCAGGAAGTTCTCTGCATTGGCAAGGGCAGTCGCGCCGTCCAACTGGTTATCCGCGAGGATCAATTCAACGTTGCCCGCTTCGGCTGCGGCTGACTCAATGCTCTCACGGACTAACTGTGTGAATACGATGTCCTCCGTTAGGTTAGCGAAGCCGATCGTATAGCTATCGGCGGCGGTTTCACAGCTTTGCGCCTGTACCACACTGGTTGTTGGGAATACTGCAAATGCCAACGCTAGGGCGAAAACGACTAACATCAAAACAGACACTTTACGCTTGTTGTCCACAGCAATCTCCTAAAAAGTTGAAAACTAAATACGAAAGCATTTCTAGTTAGGTTTTGTTTGTGTTGTGGGGTAACGAACACAAACCCATTCATTTAATGCCAACAACAATTGTTGGAACTTGTTGAAACATAACATGAATCACAAATAATGTCAAAGACTAGTCGAGGTGGAAAACCTCTTCCAAGGTGATCATGTTCTCGTCGGGGCGCCCTTCGATAGACTCAAAGTACGGCCCCATAAATTCTTGCCAGCGGGCGTTGATTTCCTCTTTTGCCATAGCTGCGAGTGACGCTTCGATGCTTTCTGCTGCTTCAAAGTAACCAAAAAGTAGCCCATCATCCCGCAGGAAGAGCGAGTAATTGTGCCACCCTGTTTTGCGTAGTGCCTCTAGCATTTCGGGCCAAACGGCTTCGTGATGTTTCTTATATTCCTCGATCTTGTCTTTCTTGAGTTGAAGTAAAAAACCCTCTCGTTTCACTTTTGTGATCCTTTCTGTATAGATTGCGCCAACATGATCCAACAAAACGGTGTCAAATTGTTGATTTTTATTGATTTTTGTTGGAACATACAACAAACCTAACACAATTATCGCATTTGGGCAAGTAATTTGCCTTTGGTAATTTATGCAGGGTTTACGTTAAAATAGCGCTATTTCGTGAAAGTAACCAAAAGGTCACCCGTGAACAAGCCAACCACCGTTTTCGAGCGCCGCCAAGCAATTCTTAATGTGCTTAAGGAGCAAGCCAGTGTTAAGGTTGTAGACCTTGCAGCGTTGCTTGATGTGTCGGAAGGGACAGTCCGCAATGATTTGCAGGCACTGAATGATTCTGGGCAAATCCGGCGGGTACATGGTGGCGCGGTCGCGTCGATGCAGTATGTATCGCAGGGAAAACAGATTTGGGAACGGGCACAAATTAATGGGGAACGTAAAGGGTGGTTGGCGCAGTGGGCTAGCGGTCAGATTGATAGTGGGGATATCATTTTTCTCGATGCCAGTACCACAGTTTTGTACATTGCCCCTTACTTACTAGACCGTACCAATTTAACGGTTGTTACCAATGGGATCGAGGTGGCACGCGCTATTGCATCAATCCCGACGAATACGGTCATCATGGCGGGCAATATCCTAGCCGCAGACGGCAATAGCCTGCTCGGGCCGGCACCCCAACATTTACTCGAAACGCTCCATATCCGCACGGCGTTTTTCTCGTGTGTGGGTTTGTCTAAGGGGTTGGAACTGCTGGAACGTGACATTCAAGAAGGGAAGATTAAACGGGAGATGATTGACCGTGCCGACACAAAAATTGCCCTAATTGACTCCAGTAAGGTGGATAAAGGTGGGCTAATCCCGTTCGTGCAACTCCGTGAAATTGACCATGTTGTGACCGATACCGACATGCCCCCGTGGGTAGTGGAGGCGATCCGCAGTACCGGAACCCAAGTGACGATGTGCGGCGAAGAAACCATCGTGACCTATGCGTCGTATGATACCCCAAAACAATACCGTATTGGTTTTGCCAACATCAGCGAGGATATGGCGTTTGGGCGTGATGTGCGGCGCGGTTTAGAGACGGCAATCCATGCAACTAACCATATTGAATTGATTGCCGCGGATAACCAGCTCAACCCTGATATTGCCCTTCGTGTCGCTGACCATTTGATCGAGCAACACGTTGACCTAGTGATCGAATATCAGATTGATGAACAAGTTGGCAATTTGATCTCTAACAAATTCAATGCCAATGACATCCCGGTTATTGCAGTGGATATTCCAATGGTGGGGGCAACGTTCTTCGGGGTAGACAATTACCGTGCAGGGATGATGGCGGGCAAAATGTTGGGGGAATCGGTACTGCATCAGTGGGATAACCGCTTCGATTTTCTGGTTGTATTGGAACATCCACGGGCGGGTAACCTGCCCGCTATGCGTATCCAAGGACAAATTGATGGGTTTCAGTCGGTTGCCGGGCAAGTCCCACGGGAGCGCATGATCCGCTTGGATAGCGGGAACACGAGCCAGATCAGTACCAACGAAATGCGGGTAATGATGCAGCAGTTCGGTCACAACAAGCGGTTTGCTGTCATTAGCTTTAACGATGATGCTGCGATGGGTGCTTTGGTTGCCGCGCAAGAATTAGGCCGCGAAGATAATGTGCTAATCGTTGGGCAAGGTGGAGATCGCCGTCTACGCATCCAACTCCGTAAACCGGGTAACCGGATCATCGGTTCCACGGCCTTCCGCCCAGAGGAATACGGGCGCAAACTGCTCGAATTGGCGTTGAAGATTCTCGCAGGCGACTCTGTGCCGCCTGCGGTATACATTGACCATGTATTCATTGATGCAGATAACGTTGATGAATACTATACGATTGATCTCAATAACTGAGTTAAATCGCCATCTCGTACTTGCGAACGGCATCCTCATTAATCTCGACCCCTAGCCCGGGGGCGTCGGGGGCGCTGACCCACCCATCAATATGCCGAATGGGGTTCGTTGCGAGTTCAACCTGCATCACACTGGGCAACGGCATGAGTTCAAAAATACTAGGTTGCTCTGCACAGAGCGCGATATGAATTGCGGCGGCAGTGTTGATCGCAGAACTGTAAGTGTGTGGGTTGAATTTGACGTTGAATTGTGCCGCCAGTTCGACAATCTGTAGAACCCCTGTGATTCCCTCTGCCCGCCCTACGTCTGCCAAAATATAGTCGCAAACATCGGCATCTAAAATCCGGTGGAAGGCGTCCAGCGTGAACAGTCGCTCGCCAAAGGCGATGGGTAGCTCTGGAACGGCTGCCCGCAAATGACGGTACGCCGTCAGATTATCTGGGTGGAAGGGGTCTTCAAGCCATGTCAAGTTGGCTGCGGCAAAAGCGCGTGCCATCTTGACGGCATATGGCACGCTCCAACGCAGGCGTGCGCCAACATCAATCATAAAACCGGCATTCGGGCCGATGGCTTCGCGCACGGCGTGGGCAAAGGCAATATCGCGCTCGGCATCAAACCCTAAGTTCGCTGTGCCTTTTTTGCCAAAACCAACTTTGACCAGTTGATAGCCCGCTTGGATATAACCCGCCAACTCATCCGCGAGTTCTTCAATGCTAGTTCCTTTGGGATGAATACTGGCACACGCGGGCAGTCGTTCGTGCTTTTTACCGCCCAAGAGCTTATGGAGTGGCTGCCCCAGTAGCTTGCCTTTTAAGTCCCACAGGGCAATATCAATGGCGCTGATGGCAAACCCAGCGATACCGCCAACATCGCCATACCACCACACTCGTTGACGCAGTTCATGCCATAGTGCGTTGTTATCTAAAGGGTCTCGGTTTAACACGACCTCTAATAAACCATGTCGCAGCAACGCGGTGACACTGGCCGCATTTTCCTTAAAAATCGCAACACACTCCCCCCAACCGACAACCCCTGTGTCTGTTTCTAGGCGCACAACAACAATATGCCGAATATTGTTGTTGTCGATGATTTCAGGGTAACGCAGGGGGAACGCCTCCGCTTTTTTGATAATCATGACGTGACCCCTATTAAACTCGATAACGAGCAATATAGTCGTGGTTTAGCTGTACCCCGAATCCGGGGCGGTCGGGTAGGGTGTATACTCCGTTTTTGATAGGGGGCGGCTCTATCTGGATATCCCAGAAGATGGGGTCGCGGTTGCGATGGAAACACTCGACATACGACCCGTGTGAGACCGCCGCAAGCAGATGTGACGACACTTGAGCTTCTTCATGATGTGCCATGCGAACACCAAAAGCATAACAGAGCGCTGCTGCCTTCAGCCACATACTTGGCCCACCTGCCCAAGATGCATCGAAGTTGCAGTAGTCAATTGCGCCCTCAACGATCAAGTCACGAACTGCATCTAACGTGTAGGCGCTCTGACCCGCCGTAACCGGAATGCCAGTCGCCAATCGTACATCCTTCATCCAACGGCGGTCATTGTACCAGCGTACCGGTTCCTCGAACCAGTGCAGGTGAATCCCTGCATCACGCGCTAGCCGGACGAACTCGATGGCCTGCCAAAGATCATAGCCTTGGTTGGCATCTACCATGAAGCGAAAGCCTTCGCCAGCCGCCTCTACCCCGATTTGTAGCCGTCTTAGGTCTTCGGCGGGTGTTGCCCCGCCGATTTTGAACTTCATCCCCACAACGTCGTAGCGACGATAATCCTCAATTTCACGGGCAAGTTCAGCATCCGTTTGACCATAATAACCCCCAATCGCAATGATCGGTAATTGATGGGTGTAGCCACCCCAGAGGCGGTATAACGGCATTTCGAGTGCTTTGCCGAGCGTATCCCACAGTGCCGCGTCCACAGCGGAAATCGCCTGCATCACGAGATTACGATCTCGCAAAATATCGTAGGTTGCCGGCTTCATTGCCTCCCAACAGCCGGCGATATTGAATACATCCATGCCAACAAGTGCAGGGGCTAGTTCCTCGTGGATAATCTTACGGATCATTGCCTGTTCGTCGTCGGTATCCCCCGTATAAATCTCCCCGACGATACCCTGATGGGTGTAAACCCGCGTGATGATGGTACAGCGATTACGCATCGCATATTTGCTACCCCGATAGACTTGGTTTAACGGTACACGGATGGCATCCGTTTCTACCTTTTCTACCGTGAGTGAGCCGGGTCGCTGAAAGTTCATGTGTTTTCTCTCTTTTTTAAGGCTAGGTCATTATTTGGGGGGAGTGTATCAAAAAGGGTTGAAACAACGGGAATGAAGCCGCTTGTGTATGTTCCACCCAAAATGGATCTGAAAATCAACCGAAATGGATACATGCCCTCTTTGACATTTTTTGCTGAAAGTGATACCTTTCAACAAAGTATAACAAAATGTGGTCATTTGCCAACTGCGGTGCAAATGCTGCCGTTTAGCTAAATTTAGAGAGAACAAGAGGATTTTTTATGGCAGAGATCAAACTAGCGATGATTGGCGCAGGCTGGTGGGGCACGCAATTTCACATCCCTGCGTTGATTGCCAATGAGCGTGTAGATTTTGTCTTGATCGACAAAAATCCACAAGCGCTAAAAGCCGCCGCCGACACTTATCACCTTGAACATACTTACACCAGCCTAGCAGATGCCCTAAACGACCACCACGACCTCCGGGGTGCGGTCGTATCCGTACCGCATCATGCACATTATGCTGTCGCTAAAGAAGCGCTGGAAAGCGGCCTGCACATCATGTTGGAAAAACCCATGACGCTCTGGGCTAGAGAAGCAAAGGAACTGGTGGATATCGCCGCTAAACAGCATCTCGAAATCATGATTGGGTATATCTTCCCCTACATTGACACCATGGTAGAAGCCAAACGCTACATGGATGAAGGCAGAATCGGTGAGGTAGAGTATATCACTTGCTCTATGTCCTCTATGACGGTTGAGTTTCTGCGGGGTAAACCGGAGGAATACGCTGGTGTTTTTAACTACCCCGTCACAGGCCCTACTGCACAAACCTACGCTGACCCCCATACCGCTGGGGGTGGGCAGGCACAATTACAAATCACCCACTCGGTAGAGATGATGTTCCACCTTGCACACGGGTTACGGGCCGAGCGTGTTACGGCGTTCATGAATAACCTAGATGCCCAAGTCGATATTGTCGATGCGTTCGCCGTGCGGATGAACAATGGTGCGGTAGCAACGGTCGGGAGTACAGGTAACATCGGCAAAGGGGATAGTGGCTTAGTGGAGGTACACCTCCACGGGAGTAAGGGGCGCCTGTATGCCGAAGCCATCAAGGGGGAATTATACATGCGCTTGCATGATGGTACCGAAGTTCACCGCATCACGGCGACACCCGGCTATCCAGCAGAAAAATCGACCGAGCAGTTTGTAAAGATGCTGCTAGACGGTGCACCGAACCTGCATCCCGGCTACCCAGAGGGTTTGTACACGGTTGAACTATTGGACGCCGCTTATCGTTCCGCGGCACAAGACGGTATGCCAGTTAGTATTGAATCGCTCTACAATTAGCCGATGAACCACTATATCGTACATGCAGATCAGATAGACTGGCAGCAAGCCCCCCCGGTATTCGGGGGTGGCTGTGCAAGTGCTAATTTCATAGCCACCAGACACTGAACAGATGAGCGAGGAGGGCAATCGCATCAAAATTTATCAGTTCATCACGGGCAACAAAAGGTCAAACACCTTGTTTTTCTTGCAAACAACAGTGTTATCCCTGTAGGGGCGCAATATATTGCGCCCCTACAATATCGTTATCGTCCTTAGGGGCATGATGCATCATGCCCCTACACATATCTCTGTATGCAATTTGCTTTGTCAACCCCAGATTTGATGCAATTGCCATGGCTAACTGTGTCCACTTTATTGATGGCATACCCCCTGTGTGCCACAATAGCTGAAACAAAGTTTGTGCTATGCCCTTGATAAAATGTATGGATTCAGGACTTTCGCTGAGTGTAAAAGGCGGATAAGCTATGCGCATGATAAATCAACACCAGCTCGGCGGGTGGGCGCTGAGGGGGCTACAACGGGTATCGGGCGCACAGCGCCTTGCGCCTGCCCTTACCCCTCTGGGGCGTTACCGCACCGACATTTGTCCGCACCGATCAGGTGGTACATATGCTAATGGAGAACCGAATTAAACCCCAAACAATGGACGCCCCGGTGGGTCGTCCCTACACAACCCTTGTGACCTGTAGGGACATGCCACTGGCGCGTCCGTCTGGTGAAAAAAACTAAGCCAGAAGAACTAGAACAGGTGCTTTTGACAGCAGCATATGACAATGTATTCGTCAAAATATCTGGGTTTTACTATTTGACATCGTCACCCAAATGGGATTATCCACTA
>JBMOFU010000062.1:0-15470 GCA_049318725.1 Phototrophicaceae bacterium
GGGGCGCTCATCGGCAGGCCATATTCGACTTCATAGTGGATCACTGGGCTATCTGGCGATTTTGCCAGCAGTTGCCCAAACACATGATTGAACAGGCTCACCAGCCGCTCATGGGCGCGGAACGACTGCACCAGCGGGATTTCGTGCTGCAACAGCGCACGGGTTTGCTCAAACACGCTGACATCTGCCCCACGAAAGGCGTAAATGCTCTGTTTCGGGTCGCCAACGACGAACAGCCGCGCCACTTGGCCGCGCTCAGTCGGTTGATCGGGGGCGGTCAGCGCTTGGATGATCGCCCATTGCAGGGCGTTGGTGTCTTGGAACTCGTCCACCAGCACATGACGGAACTCTGCACCTAAGTAGCGCGCACGTACATGCGGGTAACGCGCCAACAGGTTGGCCGTGTAAATTTCAAGGTCGTCAAAGTCTAATAGGTCATTGTGGATTTTGGCCTGTCGGTAGGCCCCCTGTGCCTGTTCAATCAAGCGCGCCCACAGCGGCAACCACGCGGCGGCTTGATGGTCAAGGTCGTTGAGCGCTTCACCAATCAACCCCTTGAGCGTGATTGCCCACTCACGGGCAGTCTTGAGGCGGCGTTTTGCTTCCTTGAGGACTTCGCTGTTTCCCCAAGCCGTTGCCGAACCCACTTTCAGGTTCGGGTTGGGGAAGTGCTGCACGCTGTTGACAAAGCGATCTAGCGGGTCGTTAGGCTGTAACAACAATAGCCGATCCATTGCCGCTTGAACGTCGCGGGCTTGGTCGGCCAATTTATCGCCAACGGGGAAGGGCGTTTCTGCTAACCATTGGGCGGTGGATTCAAATTCAGAAGATCGTAACGCCAACAGCACAAAGCGTTTGGTTTGCTGTTCCCAGTGGGCTTGCCAGCCCGCCAACACAGCGTCGCTGTCGGCGGGCAATTCGGGCAAGGGCGTATTGACGAACTCCACCAGCGTTTTGCGGATTTGCTTCGCATCGTAAACAGTGAATAGCCTAACGGTGGGGTCAACCGTACCACTGTCATTGAGTAGGGCGGCTAAGGTGCGCTCTACAACATCTTCAGCCAACAAGCGGCTGTTGATCTCGTCCAAGATTTGAAAGCGCGGGTCTAAGCCGGCTTCGGCAGCGTTGGCGCGCAGCAATGCCCCGCACAGCGCATGGATGGTATCTATGCGGGCGGTATCCATAGTGGCGAGTAAGCGCGCCCAGCGGCTTTGATCGGTTACAGAGGTGGCCGCGAACAGCCGCGCCTGTAGCGCTTGGCGCACACGGTCGCGCATTTCTTGGGCGGCCTTTTGGGTGAATGTGACCGCCACCAGCGCGTTAAGTTCCCATGTGGGGTTGGCTTCTAGCAGGGCAAGGTAACGCTCTACCAGCACGCGCGTCTTGCCCGACCCCGCCCCCGCGACCACCACCAGATTGCGGTCATGGGTGTGAATGGCGGCGTATTGTTCGGCTGTGGGTTGCATACCCTAAAAGCCTGTCGTTTCTGGTCGGCGGTAATGAATCACCCGTTGCAGCGCCTTGAGTTCGTAAGGCACTGCATACAGTTGGGTGTGGTAGCGCCAGCCGCTTAACACGCGCAACACATGGCGCACATTCCCGCGCAGGCGTGTATCGGTCACAGTGGGATAGTAGGCGTTGACGACGGTTTCAAAGTCGCGCACACGGCGGCGGATGTTGTCGGTAAACCACGGGGTGCCGGGGTCGCGCCGCATGGATTTATGCGCCCACTCATCGCTTGCCCATGCCTCTAGCGTGGCGGGGAATGCGAAGCCTAAGCGGGTGGCTTCTTCCATCATGATGCTGCCCTCTTGCGGCACAGGCGTATAGATATAGAGGATTAGCTCGGTGTCTGGGTTGATTTCTTTAATCTGGCGGATAAAGCCAATGGTGATGTCAATATCTTCTAGCGGGTCGGGGGGGTTGCCCATCACAAACGACAGTTCGGGGATAATCCCAAAATGCTTCATCCGCTCAACCAATTGCAGCGTTAGGCTGGTGCTGGAACGCCCGCCCTTGTTCATTCGCTTGAGCGTTTCATCGCTGCCGCTTTCTGCGCCCATGAAGATCATCTTACAGCCGCTGTCGGCCAATTTGTGAAAGGTGTCATCACTGTAGCCCATCAACGTATCCACGCGGCCTAGCCCCCACCAATGGATGTTGAGCGGCTTAAACCGTTCGGCAATTTCGGCAGTGCGGGCTTCATGCACGAAAAAATCCATATCGTGGAACTCTAGGCCGTCAATGTTCCAGCGTTTCTTCATCTCTGTGGCAATATCGCCCACGCGGGCGGCGCTTTCTGCCAGCCAGCGCTTTTTTGCCAGCGCAACGACTGCACAAAAGTTGCAATCGAAGGGGCAGCCAAAACTGCTGTTGTGAGAAAGTACGCGCTGGCCTAAGTAGCTCTTGCCCACGTAGCGCGCTACGTCTATACGCTCATAAGGGTACGTCGGGATGCGGTCAAGCGGCAGGTAGGGCGCACGCGCTGTTTGATGGAGTGTGCCGCCTTCGCAATAGCTCATAGAGGGGACATCCGCCAGCGCGCCGCCATAGTGCAGCGTGTCTACCAATTTGCTGAAGGGCGCTTCTCCCTGCCCGACAATGGCGTAGTCCACAATCCCGCTGTTGGCGACGGTTTCGGTGTGATTGCTGGCAAAGTATCCGCCCCACACAATCTTGATGTCTGGGCAAGCGGCTTTGACCGCCTTACACACGGGAACGGCTTGGCGCAGTTGTGGCCCCGGCATCACGGTCACGGCCAAGAGTTTGGCGTTTGTGCGTTGGGCGGCTTCGATGATGGCGGCGGCGGGGTCTGCAATCAGGTTGCCGTCTATGAAGATGGTGTCATAGTCGTTGGCAATGGGGGCGGCCACCGCCAACAAAGACAGTGGCAGTCGTTGCTTGCCCGGCGATGTACTCACCGGATTATAGAGGATGATGCTATGCCGCATGGTTGTTGCCCCCAATTGCGCTCACGGTCAAGGGATAAAAACTGATCCCTATTTTCGCACAGGTCGGCAAGCGCACGCAAACCCCATTGCAGGGCGATTGGATCAAACGCGGGGTTAATGCAATCGTCATGATTCACGCCGATATTGTACTGGCAAAATCCCCCTACCCAAGAGGATAATGAAGCCATTCTATTCCACTTGAACAGGCCGAAGCACAACCATGCAATTCTTGACAACGGTACACGAGATTTTCTTCAACGCCATTCTATGGTTTTCTGGGTTTTTGGCTGTGTGGGGCATCGTGACCTCTGCCCGTAACCGAGGGATCAGCGGCGGCTTTTGGGGCGCAGTGGCGCTGCTCACTGGCCTTGCTGCCATTACCACGCTCATCGGGGTGATTTTGGCGCTGCGCGGCTACAACGTGGTTGAACTGCGGAATAACGTCTACTTTTTGTACATGGCGTGGCTGGTGATTATCATGCCGGGCATGTTTGCCCAACTACGCGGGCGTGATGATAGCTCGGCGGCGCTGGCGTTTGCGTTGCTGGCGGTGTTCAACCTGTTTGTGGGCTTGAGCATCCAATCACGCGGGCTGGTGACATGGCTCCCCATAGCCTAACGTGGGGCGTGCTGCTTGGGCTAGTGGCCTGTGCCGCAACGCCCACCCCTTACGCCGTCGTCCCGATGGTGTCGCCTACGCCGCAGGCACAACCCCGCCCCGAAGCGACCAGCCCGCCCATCCGCTACGGACTGTTGCCGAATGCTGCCGACTACGCCCCGCTAACGGCGCTTGGCAGTGAGGGTGTGGCAGTTAGTATTGTGCCAGACCTTGCCCCAACCACGCTAGACGACTATGATGCCATCAGCGGCTATGGGGTCTATGCAGACTGGAGCCTTGCCCCCATTACGCCCGTGATACAATTGTGGATCAACCCCACCCTTGCCCCGCTGGATGATCCAGCGATGCAGGCGCTACTCACTGACGCTTTTGACGCGATGCAGATGTTGAATCCGCTCGGAATCCCCGGCGGGCAAGCCTTACATCAGCCGAACCGCACAGCAGATGCCCTCAAAACCGCGCTGGCGAACGTCGGCTATCCGGACGGAATCACGCTCTACGGGGCGCGCACGGCCTTCCCCGGCGCTGAAAATGCCGATAGTCTGCTCAAAGCGGCTGGAATCGAAATAGTATGGGTGACTGTGGATAGCACATGGCAGCCCCATCTACGGCTTGTACAAGCCATTCCCAATGCTACTACCCTCCCTGCACCCTACCGCCCGCTGGATTTATATACGTTGCCGATCAGCTATCGTGTGCGAGAGGGGCTACAAACGGCCTTCACTGCCGACGGCTGGCTGATTGTTTCGAGGTGATGCCCATGACCACAGTCCAGCAGATCATGTCTTTCAGCGTCTTGACCGTAACGCCAGACTTGCCACTATCCAGCCTAATTAGGCGCTTGCGGCGCATCGGTCATGAGGGTTACCCTGTTGTGGAAAATGGACAGGTCGTCGGCTTGCTCACCGCCCGTGACATGAACCGCGCCGCCGAGCATGGCCTGAGTGAATGGACGGTGCGCGCCGTCATGCAGCACGGCGAGGTATTTGTCTTGCCTACCACCCCGCTAGGCGAACTGCTCCAACGGATGACCCTAAGCGGCTGGGGGCAAATCCCGGTGATGGCTAACGGGCAAGTGATAGGGATTGTCACGCGCACGGATGTGATCCGTTACTATGCCCAACAGGAATCACAAACGCCTGCGCCGCGCCGCGTGACCCGTGCCGAAATCGTCGCTGGTTTGGGGGAAGCCGCCGCCCAACTGATTCAATTTATTGCACAACAAGCGGCTCGACAAGATGTATGGGTGTATCTGGTGGGCGGAACGGTGCGTGATTTGATGCTCCAGCGCCCTAGCAGCGATTTTGATTTCGTCATTGAAGGCGATGCTATCCAGTTCGGCCAAGCCTTACAAATCCAGTTTGGCGGCGACCTTCAGATACACAGTGCCTTCGGCACTGCTAAATGGAGCCTTGACGAGCGCTGCGCCGCCAGCATTGGGTGTTTGCTGGCAGATGTGCCTGAATCAGTGGATTTGATTAGCGCCCGCCATGAGTTTTATCAATCCCCCGCCGTGCTACCCAACGTTTACACCAGCGGGATTGCCCTTGACCTGCGCCGCCGCGATTTCACCATCAACACGTTGGCGTTATCGCTGGCAACCGACGGCAATAGCGGCACACTGATAGATCGGTTTAACGGCCTACAAGACATCCAAGATAAGCGCATTCGGGCGTTGCATCCCTTGAGCTTTGTAGACGACCCCACCCGAATCTTCCGTGCAGTACGCTATGCCCATCGGCTAGGGTTTGAGATTGAAGCCCACACCGCCGCGTACCTCCACAATGCGCTGCCACAACTGGCACACACCACTGGCGAACGCCTACGCAACGAAATCACGTTGATGCTGAGTGAACAACATCCCGCGCAGGGGATTCGCAAACTACAGGCAATGGGTGTCTTCGCGGGCATCCATCCACGCTTTGCCCCCAACGAACACCTAGAAGGGTATTTCGCCCAACAAAAAGACATTGTTTTTGTGGGTGGTACCTTTATGCCGAAATCTTGGTTGATCTTGGCGGCCACACTCCCGCCAGACATCTTCCCTGAACTGACCCAGCGGTTGCTCTTTGACAACAAATATAGCAACGCCATGCTTGCCACCGCGCAACTGATGGCAAGCCCGGCCAGCGCCTTTGAGCGCCGCCCGAGTGAAATCACCTTTTGGTTAGAGGCATTCCCGCTAGAAGCGGTGGCCGTTGCCCAAGCCTTTTTGCCAGAATCGCATTCCCGCGCTATGCTTATGCGCTACCTCACGGTTTGGCGCTATATCCGCATCCACACCGACGGGGAAACCCTCAAGGCGCTAGGGCTACCGCCTAGCCCGCAATACCGTGTGATCTTAACTCAACTCCGTGCTGCACGGATCAATGGCGAAGTCCAGAGCGATGAACAAGAACTGGCGCTTTTGGCGCAACTTACAACCCAACCCTAACATGACAACCACACAGCTTGCCCCAATGACCCTCAACATGACGCTGGCGGTGACCATTCGCCCGTCCACCGTTGAGGACATCCCCAAATTAGAAATGGATGGGCAGTTTACCCACTTCCGCCCGATGTTTCGGCGTAGCTACCGCGATCAACTGGCCGGACGGCGTTTGCTGATTGTGGCCGATTGCAACCATATGCCCGTTGGACGGCTGTTTGTGTTGTTCAAAAGCCAAGACCCCAACATGGCCGACGGACATACCCGCGCCTACCTATACTCGTTTTTCGTGCATTCGTTGTTTCGCGGGCAGGGCATTGGTAGCGCGATGGTGAACTATGCCGAAACCATTTTGCAGGCGCGCCACTATCAGCGGGTGATTATTGCAGTAGCCCAAGAAAATCACGGCGCGCTACGGCTGTATCAACGGTTGCATTACCGCATCCTGCGCGATGACCCCGGCGAATGGAGTTATACCGACCATGTTGGGCAAGTGCATGTTGTGAAAGAGCCTTGTTGGATACTGGAAAAAATTCTAATGACCCGTTAGAATAGCGCCCTTGTGTCACGTTATAATCGTAACGCCCAACACACACATTTCCGTTTGTAAGTAAGAGGCAACCCATGACAACTGAACAGGCATTGGTCAAAATCACAAGCTGGCAAGGTAGCCAACATCCCACACTCTCCAACGTGACCCGCTTGATGCACCAACAAGGGTTACGCCCCTACAAATGGCAAGCCGCGCCCAACCAACGCCACCCCATCCGAAGCCACGGGTACACCAAAATCTTGTATGTGATTGATGGCACGGTCGAAATTACCCTGCCAGACAACAACCAAAGCATCAAATTGCGCGCTGGCGAACGGATAGACATCCCTGCCAAAATCCGCCACAGTAGCGTTATCGGCGCCAATGGCGCGTTGTGCCTAGAGGCCGCTATCGGCTAAGGCGTGGGTGCCTATGGGGCGCAAACTATTGCGCCCCTACAAAATGTAACCCTGATTGCTAGTGACCGATTTTAACGCTACAAAGACGGACGACACAGGTGTCGTCCCTACAAAACCGTTGCAATACCCCATCCTGTAGGGACAATGCCTGCCTTGTCCGCAAAACAGGCCAAGTAAGGTAACAACTCAGGCGTCCCCCGCTAAAAAGTGTTGAACATCCCCTTGTTAACGGTCTGCGTGTAAGGTCAATGCTTCGGCAAGCTAACTGGTGGAAACGCTAACCAGTGTATCTTGCACCCAGCCCGGCGTACCGTTGGACTGTTGCACCTGTACCCAACCCGGTTGGGTTGCCAAGACCGTCACCCGTTCACCGGGGAGCAATTGGCCGATCACCGTTGTCGTGGTGGACGGAGACGCATAAACGCTCACGTTTTGAAAGCCGATCACCGTTGCGGTGGTTCCGGCGGTTGCCGTTTGTTGCCCGGTTTGGTTAGCAGGCACCTCGGTCGCTGCTGTCGTAACGCTGGTATCTATCGTGAAGTCGCCGCTTGCACTGTTATACACTAACAGGTTACTCGGTGGTGTGCCGCCTGTCACATCAATGAGTAGGTAAGCATATTCCCCTACTGGGATTTCAGTGGCCGGCTCTGGCTCCACATAGATCAAAAGCAGGTAAAGCCCTTCTTGGGTGAACTCAATCGGGTCAATGACGATCCCGTTCACCTCATCACTGGGGCCGCCAGAGGCAGCAGCAATGAAGTTGGTTGGGTTATCTATGGGGGAGACTGCCAGCGTCACCTTATAGTTGGCACTTGGGCGGATGAACTCCACGCGGTAGATTTGCGCGGGCGTGGCGTAGAAGCATACCCCAACCGAACGCGGCGAATCTGGCGTGAATTGCCCCAAGCCAATGCGCCCATCGGCATAAGTGGGGGCAAACGGCAAGATGTCTACCCGCCCACCAAACTGGAAGATGCAATCTTCTGGCCCGTACTCTGGCAAAAGCGCGTCAATACGGCGGCGTAGGTCGGCCATTTTTGCATCGGCTACGTTGACGAACTCTAGACCACCGGTCACCACTGGCACGCTCACCAACACGACATCGCTGGCAGGGCGGCCACACACCACTTGCTGAAGCTCAATGCTCAAGCGAATGGACTGCATCGCCTCATTGAACTCGCGCAGCAGCGGGTCAATACTGTCAAAGTACAAGGCGTAGACATCGCGCCGAATGGTGAAGTCGGTTGGGCTGGCCGGGTATGCCCCACAGAACGGCGCTTGGCCTAACGCAGCATCTACCCACACTTGGCGCTGTTGGTCAAGCGACGGCTGCGCGAGGTCTAGGCGCTCCCGCAGACCACGTAAGACTTCAAATAGCACCACCTGCGCCTCAAAGTTTTCAGGTGCGGCGCTGGCAACAATCCCGTCTACAGGCAGTTCTGAAAAATTGCCGTTGTCTAACACTTGAAGGTAACGGGTTGCCACCCAGCCCAAATTCCCCTGATAGTTGACTTGCGTCCACGCATTATCTATCGTGCGCCCAAGCAAGGGGACTTCTGCAAAGCGCGGGATTTCGGCAAAGATAAAGTAGCCGGTGTTTGGGCCTGCCCGCAAGTGTACCCCGTTGTCAGGGAAGCGCCCCCGCAGGCCGCTGGTGGCCTCTGTAGCGCCTGCACGCGGGCTGCCTTGCCCGCCATAGGGGATTGCACTAGGGTCACCGACGGCTAAAGCGCCGATGTTGCCCTCTAAAAAGGTCGCCACGACTGCGCTGACCCACGCTTCTTCAGCGCCAAACTGCACGCGCACCCATTGGTTATCAACGGTGCGCCCTGTGGCGTCGAACGTGGTTCCTGCGTTGGCAGTGGCTAAAATTTGTCCGGCAAAGGACGGAACCCGCCGGATGTTGACGTTATCTCGGTTGACGACGATCCGTGCTTGTTGGGCAGCAACTGTGTTGCCCCACAACGCAGCGAGTATCAGTACCGCCAACAGCGCCCATTTTCGCATAACAGCACTTCCTCTACCGGATGCGTGAAGATCACTTGGTTAGTATAGCGTGGGTTGGCAATCTGTGCAGGGCGGTGATGGGTGATGCCAGACAATGTTCGTATTTAGGGCGGATTTCAGTTATCCTATAGATGCCAGTTTAACTATTTTTGCACCCCTCAGGAGTATACGACCATGCAAGAAAATGCCGTAAATATCATGCGCCACACCCTAGAGAACCCCGGTGTGTATCGGCTAGTCGCCAAGCAATATGAAGTCGTCATTGGGGCAAACTTCTTGGTTGACCTCCACAACGTATTTACCAAAAAACTCGCTAGCGCCACCGTTCCGTGGACGAAGGGCATCTTGCTCTTTACGCTCACCCGTGAAGGCATCTTGTATGTCTCGTTGATTTCAGACAATCAATTTGAATACCTTTCTACCTCATGCACGGTTGAGCATGTAGCGTTTTTGGCAAATGCGTCACAGGCACTACTGGCCGAAGACGGTATGGCCTAAACCCCTCTATACTAGGGGGCGCAACCTTGCCCCCTTATTCACCCTTGCCCAAAGGATTCCCCCCCATTGTCTGAGGTTGTTCACCGTTTCAAATCCGCACGTTTGTGGGCAATGTTGGCGTTATCCTTTGCTATTGGTGGCGCTTGGCTGTTCACCTTGCATCCAAGCGTTGGGCTACGCTATGACCTCACCCTCAACGGCGGGCTAGTGTGCTGGCTGTTAGCCGCCTTGACCCTTTGGCGTGCGTTGGTACTGCGCCCTAGCTACGCTTTGGCGCTGGCGCCCATGCCCTCCCCATCATCGCCGTATCAGCGCCGTCATGCGCTGATCGCGTGCGTGGGGGTGATATGCCTCATCATCCTAACATTGCCCGAACTGCGCTTTGGCCGTGATCTGGGCGTGGACGATATTCCCCTGCACCTACAGGCGCTACTGTTGTTTGGGGGCTTAGGGGCTGTGGGGTGGGGCTTGTCTGGTGAGCGGTTGCCGTTGCCGCCCGCCCGTGCATGGCTCCGTTGGGATGGCTTGCTTCCGCTGGGGTTAATCACGCTGGCGGGGTTGGCCTTGCGCGGCTGGAACCCCGGCCTATTTCATGGTTTCGTAGACGAAATCCATTTTGTAGAGCCAATCACCAAGATGATGGACGGTGAACGCTTTGACTTGCTAGAACCGCTGAACTATATTGCCACATTCAGCGGTGTACAGTCCTACGTGGGGTATTTAGGCACATTGGTCTTTGGCGGCGGCTTTACTGCGGTACGTTTGCCAAGCATTATTTGGGGAACCTTGGCGATCCCGGCAGTATATTGTGTTGCCCGTGCAATCTTTGACCGCCCCACCGCGATTTTGGCCGCCTTACTCTTGGCCTGTTACCCCCCCCACATTCACTTTAGCCGAACGGCGCTCAATAACATTGCCGACCCCACCTTTGGGATGTGGGCGTTAGCGTTGGTCTTGTGGGGCGCACACACAGGCCGCCGAAGCTATTTTGCGTGGGCAGGGGTGGCATTAGGCTTCGTCCACTACTTTTATGAGGGCGGGCGCTTGGTGTTCACCGCCGTCTTTGTGCTGATTGTGCTGTGGTTCCCCACTTGGCGCTACACCCGCAAGCTGACCGTGACCGCAGTGGCCGCCTTACTTATCGCCGCGCCGATTGTGACCGGG
This sequence comes from Phototrophicaceae bacterium, assembly GCA_049318725.1. Taxonomy (GTDB): domain Bacteria; phylum Chloroflexota; class Anaerolineae; order Aggregatilineales; family Phototrophicaceae; genus CAIRDJ01. Next base: position 10,619 of record JBMOFU010000062.1, read on the forward strand.
CTGACGGTCAACAGTGGGTCGGCTTCACCGCGCCTAGCAGACAATTTTCTGCTTGGGCGCTATTGGACGAACCTGCTGCTTTCGCGCAATTCAACCTTTTTCTTAGAGCGCTACCTCAATGAACGCCTTGGGCCAGCCTTGTTGTTGTTCGTCCATAATCCAGATTCCAACGGGTTTTACTACAACGCCAACGACCCGCTGATTTTGCCGTTGCTGGTGCCGCTGTTCTTTTTGGGGATGGGGGCAACACTGTGGGCGTGGTTTGGCGGGCGGCACGGGGCGGGCGCGCTCTTGTTGATCTTCTTTGGGACGTTGTTCGGCAACAGCTTAATCGGCACCAACGTTTGGTCACCGCGCTATGTGGTTGCCTTCCCTGTGGTGGCGGTGCTGGCAGCCGCAGGGCTATCTGCTTTGCCGTCCTTGTTGATCCCCAACAGGCGGCGGGTACAATTGGGCGTTTTGGCAACGCTAGGGATAGGGTTGGCCTTGACCCAAGCGGTTTACTTTTATGGGGTGCATATGCCCTCTTATCAGCGCAGCGCACGCCTTTTCAGAGATTACGACGATGTTGCCATCCGTGCGGCGGCGCTCCCGCCAGAAACGGCCATTTTGCTGGTGGTTGACCGTGCCGTATGGAATGCGAACATCGTCACCACCCTACGCCTGTTAGGTGCCGCTGACCATGTGATTAGCCTCATCCCGCCTGAAAACCTTGCAGCAGCCTCTATCCGTTCTATGCAAACCGAACCGCCGATTGCCGTGTTCCTCTCGCCCGATCAAACGGCCTTGCTCAACAAGCTCCAGCAGCGCTATGGCAACATCGCCCCCGTCCCTAGCCCCTATAACGTGCCAGCAGACCTACAATATTGGCTGTACTATGTGCCTGAGTGAGGCCATCCCTTTTCATGGCGCATTAAGCAGACTAGAATCTATGACGCTTTAGTACACCACAGAACACCCTTGCTTACACACTGCTTTCCCGCTGAGTTAGGACAACCCAACCATGTGGCTCACAGGTTTATATGTTGGTATTGCGTGGGGGATTACCCTCTATTTGCTTGGTGCGTGGCTGTTGATCGCGCTTTCTCTGTGGCGCAAACGCTCCCCAACCCCTCCACCGCTCACGGATTTGCCGCCTGTGACTGTACAATTGCCACTGTACAATGAACAGTTTGTCGTTGGGCGCTTGTTAGATGCCGTTGCCAAGCTGGACTACCCCCACGAAAAATTATGCATTCAGGTGTTGGACGATTCTACCGACGCTACGCGCCAAGTGTGCGCCCAAGCAGTGACCGCGCTTCAGGCACAAGGGCTAAACATCCAGCACATTCAGCGCCCCAACCGTGAAGGATTCAAAGCGGGTGCGCTGGCCTATGGGATGACACTAAGCAATACACCGCTATTCGCCATCTTCGACGCAGATTTCATCCCACCGCCCGATTTCTTGCATCGCACGTTACCGTATTTGCTGGCCGACCCGAAGTTGGGGATGGTACAAGGCCGTTGGGGACACCTCAACCCTGACCAAAATCCGCTGACCGCAGGGCAGGTCTTGGCAATTGACGCGCACTTCTTGATCGAACAGACCAGCCGCAGCGAACATCACCTGCCGACGAGCTTCAATGGCACGGGTGGGGTTTGGCGGCGCGAGTGTATCGAAGCGTCGGGGGGCTGGCAATCCAGCACGCTGACAGAAGATTTTGACCTCAGCTACCGCGCACAGTTGGCCGGCTGGCAAATGCTCACCTTACCGGATTTGGTGATTGCGGGTGAACTCCCCGCGCAGATGAGCGCCTTCCGTCAACAACAGGCACGATGGGCGCGTGGTAGTACACAATGCTTACGGCGCTTGTTCTTCCCGTTATGGCGCTCGCGCATGAGCCTCTTTCAACGGATCATGGGAACCTATCATCTGGCGCAATACCTGATTTATCCGCTGGTATTGCTGTTCTTATTGCTGACCCCCCCCATGTTGCTGACCGGACGCTTGGCAACCCTCGATTTGCGCGTACTGGCGTTGGTGGGGCTGTCCTCGCCTGTGTTGTACACCGTGAGCAGCATCCGCCAGTACGGTTTTTTCAAGGGATTGTGGCAATTGCTGTCCTTCCCGCCGTTAATCATCTATGGTACAGGCATCACGTTGAGCAATACCATTGCGGTGTTGATGGCTTTCAGCCCACAACATGGTACCTTCCAGCGCACGCCAAAGTATGGGCAACATCGCGCAGGCGCCTATACGCTACCCTTTGATGGAATGCTGTTGGCGGAACTGGTCTTAGGGCTGTATGCGGCATTAGGAACTTGGCTGGCAGTAGAGCTACGTTCGCCTGCTGCGCCTTACTTGGCATTGGCGGCGTTGGCCTATTTAGGGGTAGCCATCACCGAGTTTTTAGAGCCGTTCGGCAATAGCGAGGGGGTACGGCGCACTAACGCCCCCGTGATCGAAAGGCGCTAGGCCATGCTCTACCTGTGGCTACGTGGCCTTCACTATACGCTGGCATGGACTGGGGTTTACGTTGGGTTAGCGTTTTTCGGGGTGGGGCTGTACATCGGGGTAGTGCAAAAGCGTGATGTCACGCGGTTGTTCCGCCGCACGGTTTACTTCATCGCGGCGACGATGGTCGCTCAAGCGCTGATTGGCCTCTATCTGTGGTATGGCGTGGGGGTACGCCCGCAGGCGGAAGCCCACTGGATTTACGGCTTCGGCACCGCCGTCGCTTTACCGTTCTTCGCCTTTATTGAAAGAACCGCCGAAAAGCGCCCGGCGATGGGTAGCTATCTGTGGGGCTTTGGGATGCTAGTGGCGATTGGCTTCCGCAGCATCCTTACCGGTTAGGGGGCAAGATGTCGCGCTGGATTTCAGTAGCAGATCAGCTTTACCGTGCTATGGTTCCGATGGTCAACCGAACTGATGCGCAAGTTGCCCACAGCAGTTTTATCGCTGCCTTGCGCCTTGCCGATGCCGTGCCGCCGTTTTGGGGCGCCTTACAGCCCAACCGCCCGCTGGAAGTCGGCGGGGTGGTCTTGCCATCGCCATTTATCCTTGCGGCAGGCTTGGTCAAGGGCGATGGCTTTGCTGATGAAGGCGCGGCAATGGATGCAGTGCAGGCTGGGCGTAACATCATCCCCGGCTGGCGCACGATGCCCGCGCTGGCGGGCGCTGTGGAATTTGGTAGCTTCACGCGCTATCCACGTCTTGGCAACGCGGGGCGCGTCTTGTGGCGAGACGGGAAAACGCGCTCTACGCAAAACCGCGTCGGGCTGCGTAATCCGGGGATTGAAGCGGCTATCGCGTTTTTGATCCGCCATCGCAAACAGTTGCCCGCCGTCTATGGGATCAATATTGCTGTCACGCCCGGCCTAGAGGACGCTGACCAAGAAGCCCGTGAGGTACAACAGGCGACAGAGATCATTTCGTCGGCCAATATCGCGCCGTCTTGGGTGACGCTCAATATCAGTTGCCCGAACACGGAAGACGACCCCGCCGGACATCAAACCGAAGAAAAAGCCACGCGCCTGTGCAAGATCATGGTGCGAGAAATGGCAGAAATTCCGGTTTGGGTGAAGGTCAGCCCGAACCTTGCCCGCGAACAATACGCTGCACTGATGAGCGCCTTCCGTGAGGCGCGGGTGCGCGGGGTGATCGCCACCAATACGGTGGCAACCCCCACCCCCACTGGTGACGGAATGGCGGGTTTAGGCGGCGGCGGGCTGCATCGTGCGGCATTAGCCGCCGTGCAAGCGATTCAAGCCGAGCAAACCGACCCGTTCATTGATGTCATCGGTTGCGGCGGCATCATGGATCAAGCCAGCATCAACCCTTTTGCCGCGCTAGGTGTGCAAGCATTCCAATACTACAGCGCGCTGATCTATCGCGGTCTGTTGGCTGCGACGATCTTAAACCACGAGTATCGCCCCGAATGATGCTACAAGATCGTTTATTCAGTACACATTCACTGGCTTGGCCGACAGACTGGCCGACGCTGTTCGGCACCCCTGCACCGCGCCCGCTGATTGTCGAAATCGGCTTTGGCTATGGGCATATGCTCTTTCACTTGGCCGAAACGCGCCCAGAGGCGTTTATCGTTGGGGTAGAAGTTGCCAGCAAACCCCAAGAAACGGTGGAACGGCGCTTGTTCCGCCGTAAGTTCGTCAATGTGCGCGTGATTCACGGCTACGCCGAAACGCTGCTGCATCATGTGTTGCAGCCCGCCAGCGTGGACGAATTTCACATCAACTTTCCCGATCCGTGGTTCAAGGCCGCCCACGCCCAACGGCGCGTCATCCAAAGAGACACACTCGACGCGCTGGTGAACCGCCTCAAGCCTAATGGGATGTTTTACCTTGCCACCGACATCACCGAATATGCCGAGATGGTGCATGAACACCTCATCGCCACGCCGACGCTGACCAATCAACTGTCAACGGCGTGGGGGGATGTGCGCCCGCATCCCATCGTCACCAAGTATGAGGCCAAAGCGCTGGCTGAAGGCCGCACCAACAAATATTTCACCTATCGGCGCAATGATTTGCCCGCGCCAGCCATCCCAGTCATGTATGAGGTTGAGATGCCCAATATCGTCTTTAAGACGGCGCTGCCGCTCACGCCGCTTGCCAAGCAATACACCGAACGGGTAAGTATGTCTTACGCCGACGATATTCATGTCAATGTGATGGCAATTTATGAGGGGCGCGACGGCCTGCTATTTGAGGTTTACGTCAAAGAGCCGACGATTGAACAACACGTTAGCTTTGCGGTTTTCCCGCACGATGAAGACCGCCAACGCTATACACTGAAGCTAGGGGCAATCGGTTATCCACGCCCAACTGAGGGGATGCACCGCGCCGCCGC
>JBMOFU010000063.1:0-15366 GCA_049318725.1 Phototrophicaceae bacterium
GCTGTAGGTCATTATCAGTTTTCATGATGGATCGCCATTAGCCTCTGTGATATAAAACACTTTGTAGAAGTACGCTTTCACTGTATTTCAAATGGATATGAAGCTCAATCCGCCGTCGGTAGGATATTTCAATCCGCCATCGGTGGGATATGATAGATATAACCCATGATGGAGGGCTACCATGCAAATCACCATTCCGGATGACGTTGCTCAAGATGCCGCCGAGTATGGGCTACTTTCTGAAAGTTAAATTCTGGCGTTGCTGCGGGAATCCTTAGAAGCGCGTCGTGCCAATGGGGGTTAGGGAAGTCTGAAGGGGCAGCCATCATAGAAGATGACCTTATGGAGCCGCTCATGCCAAACGACTATTGGCTATCAGCGCTAGAGCCGTCGTCTGATGATGAAAATAGTGATATACCGTGAATTACCTGTTAGATAGCCTTACATTTGTTTGGGCGCATCTTGATCCGCTAAAACTATCCATAAAGCTGCTTGCACTTTTAGAGGATCAAGGCAATGTTACGGTGATTGCTAGTTCATGTTTTTGGCCTGTTTTGCGGACAACACAGGCCTTGTCCCTACACGATGGGGTCGCATTGCGATGGTTTTGTAGGGACGACACCTGTGTCGTTAAAATCTGTCACTAGCCATCACGGTACTTTGTAATTCGACGCAATGTATTTTTCAACAGGCGGAGATATTCTGGGTGGCCTCTTAGCGTCCGTTTGCCTCTTTTTCCCATCATTTGACCAAAACCGCTACAGTGCCTCTACAAACGCAGCAGCCGTTTTTGCGCGGACTTCATCAAGTGTGACGCCGGGCATTAGCTCGCAGAGCGTCAAACGCCCTTCGGGATAGGCGAACACCGCCAAATCGGTGATGACTAAATCTACGGCGTGGGTGGCGGTCAACGGGAGCGTGCAGGCGGGTACAATTTTTGCGGTTCCGTCTGGGCTGGTGTGGGTCATAGTGATGATGAGCCGTTTAGCACCAGACGCTAAATCCATTGCGCCGCCCACCCCTAACAACGGCTTGCCGGGGACTGCCCAATTTGCCAAGTTCGCGTGTTCATCCACTTGCAAGCCGCCCATAATCGCTACGTCTACATGCCCGCCACGAATCATGGCGAACGAGTCTGCACTGTCAAAGTAGCTGCTGCCGGGCAGTGCAGTCACTGGGATTTTGCCGGCGTTGACCGGGTAATCCATTGCGCCGCCGTCCTTTGGCGAAGGCCCAACGCCCAACATGCCGTTTTCAGTGTGTAGGATGATCCCATGTTCAGGGGTAATCAGGTCTGCCACCAATGTAGGGATGCCAATGCCTAAGTTGACTACATCGCCGCGTTTGAGTTCGGCCAGCGCGCGCTCTACCATATTCATTCTGGATTGACTGACCTTTTTGGCGCTCCCCTCCACAGAGGCAGAAGACCCCAGTTCTTCGAGCGTGGTATGTGCCTGCACCAGATAATCTACATAGTTGCCGGGGGTATGAATTTCGTTGGGGTCAAGCTCACCGACACCGACAAGATGTTCGACCTCAGCAATAACAAGATCGGCTGCGGTTGCCATCGCCTTATTGAAGTTCTGCTCGGTCATGCGGTAGACAAGGTTTCCGGCAGTGTCCGCCTTCCATGCGCGGATGAAGGCGACATTTGCGCGCAAGCCCGGCACAAAGACGTACGGCTTGCCGTTGATGACGCGCGTTTCACTGTCTTGGGCGATGACCGTTCCGTAGGCGGTTGGGGTGAAAAACCCGCCGATGCCCGCCCCCCCCGCACGGATGGCTTCACCGAGCGAGCCTTGCGGCAACAGTTGCACCTCAATCGCTCCCGTTTGGGCGGCTTCTACCGCTTCAGGGTTGCTGGTGAAAAATGAGCCGATAGCCTTCTTGATTTGCCCATTACGCAGCAAACGCCCCCCGCCTAACCCCGGCTCACCCACGTTGTTGCCGATGTACGTTAGGTGTTTAGTGGGGGTTTCGGCCAGCGCATTCAACAGGTGAATGGGGTTGCCCGTCATCCCGAATCCTCCCGCCATGAGGACATCGCCATCTTTGACAAAGGCGGCGGCTTGTTGGGCGCTAATTTGTGGCACTTGTTTCATGACGAACGCTCCTAGCGGATCAATTCAATTAAGGTAGATTCCCCTTGCCCAACGCCCACGCACAAGGTCGCTAGGCCATAACGCATCTTTTGGCCGGTGCCTGCCAGCCGATGCATGGCATAGGTCAGCGTGGTCAACAGTCGTGCGCCAGACATCCCCAACGGATGACCGAGCGCAATCGCGCCGCCGTGAACATTGGTCGTTTCTTCGTGCAGGCCAAGCGCACGGATGACCGCCAACGATTGCACAGCAAACGCTTCGTTCAGTTCTACAAGGTCAATGTCGTCTATCGTTAGGCCGTGACGGTTGAGCAGCTTATGGGTCGCTTCTACTGGGCCTAACCCCATGATGCGCGGGTCTAAGCCTGTCACCGCAGAGCCGATCCAGCGCGCTAAGGGTTGGATGCCCAGCGCTTTTGCTTTGTCGGCAGACATCAAGACTAGCGCGCACGCGCCGTCATTCAGCCCACTGGAGTTACCCGCGGTGACAGTGCCGCCTTCACGGAATACCGGGCGTAGCTTGCCGAGCTTTTCCATCGAAGTGGCGATCTCGTAGCCGTTGGCAGTTTTGGTGTAAAACGGCGGTTCGTCTACATCTACAACGATGGGGTCACCTTTGCGTTGCGGAATGCTGACCGGAACGATTTCTTGCTTGAACCAGCCGTGATTGATGGCATCTACTGCGCGTTGATGGCTCTGAAGCGCGAAGCGGTCTTGTTCCGTGCGGGTGATCTCGCCGCCTGCCAGTTGGCCGTTACAACTCATCTCATAGATGTTTTCGGCGGTTTCCCCCATAGATTCTAGCGGGAACATCGCCTCCATTTTGGGGTTAGGGAAGCGCCAGCCGAAGGTTGTATCCCAACCGGTGATGTTGCCGGAAGGCCCAAATGGGGCGCTGTTCTTAGGGAAGGCATACGGTGCGCGGGTCATGCTCTCTACGCCACCCGCCACATAAACATCGCCCTCACCGCATTTGATCGCCCGTGCCGCCTGATTCACGGCGTTGAGTCCGCTGGCGCACAGGCGGTTAATCGTCATCCCCGCCACGCGATCTGGCAAGCCCGCCAGCAATAGCGCCATCCGCGCCACATTGCGATTATCTTCCCCCGCTTGATTGTGGTTGCCCAGATACACTTCTTCAATGATTGTGGGGTCTATCCCTGCACGCTTGACCGCCTCTTGGATCACCAGTGCGGCCATATCATCTGGGCGGACTTCCGTCAGCGCCCCGCGAATTTTGCCGACAGCAGTTCGTGCTGCGCTGACAATGACAACGTCTGTCATGATAGGTTCCTTCTCTTTGAGTGCAATTAGTCCCAAACGGGCGGTTTTTCAGTGTACGGGTCTTTGGGGGTGCGGTCTGCGGATAGGCTCGGCTGGAGCCGTTCCACCAGTAGCGCAATAGCATCCGTTAGATGCTCGTCAGTGATGTTGTAATCGCCGCGTGCCACGCGCAGTTTGTGCGCCTCAAGCAACACTTGGGCGTGAGTTGCCCCAGCAGGCGGCTCGAACTTGTAACACGCGCATTCAATCAACTGCCCTAGCGGGTCACGAAAGTAGATCGAATCCATAAACCCACGGTCTACCTCCCCGGTGTTACTAATGCCGCGCTCGTCTAGCCGTTGGGCAACCTGTTTATAGGTCGCACGGGACACCGTAAAGGCAATATGATGCAGGTTGCCAATGCCTTCTGGGTTACGAGTGGGGTCTGGAACGCGGGTTTCATTCGTAAAGACAGTAATGAGGCGACCATCGCCCGGGTCAAAATAGAGGTGGCTTTCTTCGGGAACGTCTAGGTTAGGTTGCTCAAAGATGAAGGGCATCCCTAGCACGCCCTCCCAAAAGTCAATGCTGGTCTGGCGATTGGCGCCAATTAACGTGATGTGATGGACGCCTTGCGTTTGAATCTTCTTCATAATCAGGGTAGATAGCCTATATCATGGGTAGGTGTAGACAGTGTATTCCCCAAAGATGGGCAGCAATAGGTCACGCGCTAAGGTAATTTCATTATCACTGACAAGGTGTTCCCCCCAGAAACTGTTGGCAACACCCTGCAATGCGGTTTGCAGGGTTATTGCGCCTGCGGCTTTAACCCAAAGTTGAACGTCAGTTCATAAAACGGCGCACTGTATCCAAGCGATGCCGCCGCCTGCGGATCATTATTTTCGATGAAGTCTGCAACCAGCGAGTTCTTGACGGCGAACACTGCATCAGAATCTAAGTATTCGTCACCAGAAACGAACACATGTGTGATGAGCGTTTCATAGCCTTCCGCCGAAATCATGTAGTGGATGTGTGCCGGACGGTAGGGGTGGCGTCCGGTGGCGCGTAACATCTTGCCCACTGGCCCATCGTGCGGGATGGGATAGGCAACAGGCTTAATGCTCTTGAACCAGAATTTGCCCTCAGCGTCGGTGATGAAGATGCCGCGCAAGTCGCTTTCGCCATGCCCCATTTGCACATCATAGAAGCCCTCAGAGGACGCCTGCCAGACATCCACCTTTGCGCCTGCGATCGGTTGGCCGCTGGGGTCGGTGATCTGGCCGTGCACTACCGTCGGCTGGCCTTTGGCTAACTCCGTTGTGCTGGCGATCTGTGCACCTAGTTCCATCGGTTTAGCGTGGTCGGTATGGAACGGCCCCAACACGGTGGTTTCTGTAGTGCCTTCGCCCACACGATGATTGACTGCATCCACAAGGATAGAAACGCCAAGCGTGTCTGACAGCAGAATAAACTCTTGGCGGTTGTCGTCGCACATTTGCCCGACCTGCGTCAAGAACATGATGCCCTTGAACCATTCTTCCTCAGTGGGTTCAACCTCGCGGATGAAGTCGTGCAAATGGGTCACCAAGCTGGCTAAAATGCTTTGCAGGCGCGGGTCTTGGGCGTTGAACTGCTCAATCACGGCCTGCGTGATGGTGGTTTCGTTAAATTCGCGCACAGCGTTTGCTCCTTTATGCTGAAATGGATAAGTTGTAGGGTCACCCTACCATGCCGCCTGTAGGATGCTCATGGCTTCATCAAAGGTAGAAACAGGTTTGGGGTTGCTGGCAACGGCTTTGCTCTTGAGCATGGTTTCGGCCAGCTTGGGCAACAAAGATTCTGGAACGTCGGCGTCGCGCAGGCGTTGCGGTAAATGCAACTGACTGACAAGCGTATACACTGCGTCGGCGGTGGCTTCGGCCATTTGCGTGTCGGTTTTGCCATCACGGGCGATGCCCATTTGTTCCCCGGCCATAGCGATTAATCCGCCCAGTTGATCGCTGTTGAAGCGGATCGCGTGCGGCAAGATGATGCTGTTCGCCACACCGTGCGGTACCCCTGCCGTCCCGCCGAGGACGTGGCATGTGCCGTGATGCACCCCCATCACCACTGTAGAAAGGCACGTCCCGCCCATGTGCGAGCCGATGAACATCTCAATGCGGGCGTCAAGGTTATTTGGCTCTTGATAGCAGGTGAGCAATGAACGGGTGATGTTGCGAATCCCCAACAGCGCGGCGGCGGTAGAAAGCGGGTTCCGTGTCGCGGAATACACCGACTCGATGCAGTGGGCTAGGGCGTTAATCCCCGTAGAGGCCGTGAGCGCCCCCGGCAGGTTGAGCGTTAACTCTGGGTCGTAGAGCGTGAGCTTGGGCGTGATCTTGTAGTCCTGCACGGTGACTTTGCGCGTAGAGCCGTCCTCTTGGATGCGCGTTACCCCGTAAACCGGCGTCATCTCTGAGCCTGCATAGGTGGTGGGGATGGCAATCGTTGGCACTAAGGGCTGGTCGTAGCTGTGCTTGGCGGTGGCCTGCTCAACCCCGCTACGGACTGCCTCTAACCCCAACGAGAGCGCCTTCATCATGCCAATCGGGCTGCCGCCGCCTAGCCCAATCACGCCGTCTATTTGCTTGGCGCTGGCAATCTTTAGGCATTCTTCAAGTTGATAGTCCGGTACGTGCGGCTCCACTTGATCGTAGACGGCCACCAGCCGTTCGCCTAGTAATCCCTGCACGCGCGCCACATGCCCATTTTGCGTCAGGTGCGGCGTGGTGATGAGCATCACCCGTTGCAGGCCAAAGGTTTGCAGTTCAGCAGGCAATTGCGCCAGCGCACCCACTGCAAACACAATCTTTTGCGCCTGCAAGACATATTCAAACGACTTCATGAGGCTTCTCCAGAAGATGGCTGGCGCGCAACCAACAAGCGCATGGGCATTAAACGCCGAATGGGAAAGATTTCGAGTTGGGTGCGCTGGCGGATTAAGCCCCACACCCCTTGCGGCGCAACCAACATCATCACCACCGCCACGCTCCCCAATACAATCAGCGACCATTCGCCAAAGTTGGAAAGCTGATCGCGGATGAGGTAGAAGATCACTGCGCCGATGATTGGCCCTTCAATCGTGCCGATGCCGCCAATCACAGTAATGAAGATCATAAACGCCGTCCAATTGACCGAAAACGCCGCGTCTGGCCGCACGTTAATGGTCATCACCGCGATGATGCCCCCGGCCACCCCAGTCAGCGCAGCGGCGATGATGTAGGCGATCAACTTTTGGCGGTAGGTGTTGATGCCGAGGCTAATTGCCCCGCTTTCAGAATCACGGGTTGCCATCAGGCCAAGCCCAACCCGTGAGCGCATCAACGTGTACACAACGATGATGGACAGGGCAGCAATGCCAGCGGCAACATAATAGGTCGTCAAGGTGAAGGTTTGCGGGGACGTACCGCGCACAAAGTCACGGATGGAGGCGAGCGAACGCCCCGCGCCGCCGCCTAACCATTCGGTTTGACTGCTCACCAGCAAGCGAAAAACTTCGGCCACAACCCACGTCCCGATGGCGAAGTAACCCGCCCGCAACCGAAAGACGAGCCACGCAGTAGGGATCGAAATCAAGGCGGTAACCAGCCCGGCCAAAAAGACAGCAACGAAGATCGGCGCGCCGAGGTCGTCGGCAATCACCACTGTGGCGTAGCTCCCTAGCCCGACCCACGCCTGTTGCCCTACCGAAACCATGCCCGCATAGCCTGCCAGAAGGTTCCATAGGGTAGCAATGGCAATAAATACGAATAAATCACTGAGTTGGCGCTGTAGCCCCGTTTGGCCGAATTGCGGCACGGCAATCACCGCCAACAGTGCCACCACGCCCACCGCAATCAAGCGATATTCGCGGTTGAGCGAGTTTACAACCGGGATGTTCTGCGTTTGGGGGGTGCTTTGGGCAGACATAAGATGATCGGCTATCCTCTATAGATATAGGCAAGGATGCAGCGGTTAGCGGTCACGGGTGACGGCGAACAACCCCGTTGGGCGGAACACCAACACCAGCAACGTGACCAAGTGACCGGCAAGCTGAAAGAAGGTCGGGTCAATTTGTGCGCCAATCGTTTGGGCAAGCCCAAGGATGATCCCCCCCGCCAACGTCCCCCAGAGGCTGCCTAAGCCGCCTATAATGACCGTTTCAAACGCCAACAGCAGGCGTGCCGGGCCAATGGTCGGGGTGAAGTTCGTCCGCACCCCCAACAGGATTCCAGCAACCGCGACAATCGCCAGTGAAATCCCCATCGCCACAGCATAGATGTTGCGGCTGTTGATGCCCATCATCTCTGCGGCTTGCGGGTCATCGGAGGTTGCACGAAAGGCGCGCCCCAACTTAGTGCGCTCAAAGAACAGTTGCAGCCCAACCAGCACCAAAATCGAAACGATAAAGGTAATCAGCGGCATCACACCAATAGAAAGGTCGCCCGGTAGGTTGATCGTGGCGGTTTCCAGTGCGCCCGCGTCCAAGCCTTGCGAGTCCGCAGAAAAGCCCAGTTGCAGCGCATTTTGCAGGATGACCGACAGCCCAAAGGTAATCAGTAGCGGCGGCATGATCCCGCGCCCCAGTGTGCTGTTGAGGATGTAGCGCTGTAGCGGCCAGCCAATCGCAAACATCACCGGCGCGACGACCAAGACACTCAGCAAGGGATGCACCCCAAACCCCATCAACAGCAGCGATAGATAGGCCGAGAGGATGATAAAATCCCCATGCGCGAGGTTGACCAAGCGCATCACCCCAAAGATGAGCGACAACCCCGTACCATATAGCACGTATAGCCCACCGAGCAACACGCCTTGAATCAAAATATTGAGTATCGTCATAATCGTCATGGAAAAAGCCGCCTAAACGCCAAAATAAGCACTCGCAATTTTTTCTTTATCTAGCTGGTTGGGTTTGCCCTCTAAGCTCACCCGTCCTTCCAGCAGGCAATAGACGTAATCGGCCTCACGTAGCCCCCGATTCACGTCTTGCTCCACAATCAAGATCGTAGTGCCAAGCGCGGCAATCTTCCGCACAACCTCGTAAATTTCGTTGACGATGATCGGCGCTAACCCCAGCGAGACTTCATCCATCAGGATTAAGTCTGGGTTGCCCATCAAGGCGCGCCCAATGGCAATCATCTGTTGTTGCCCGCCAGACATATCGGTACCGCCCTGTTTGCGTCGGTCTTTGAGGATCGGAAACAAGTCATAGACTTTATCCAGCGTCCACATGCCTTTACGCTCGGTATACGCGCCGATTAGCAGGTTTTCTTCCACACTTAAGCTAGGGAAGATGCGCCGCCCTTCAGGAACCATCACCACGCCTTCGGCCACCAGTTGATAGGCTGATCGGCCTGCAATCGGCTTACCGCGATAGGTAATGCTGCCCTTGCGCGGGGGATGTACACCACAGATGGCCTTCATCAACGTAGATTTGCCTGCCCCATTCGCCCCGATGATGGCTAGGGTTTGCCCTTCTTCAATGGCAAGGCTCACGCCGAATAACGCCTGAAACTCGCCGTAAAACGACTCGATATTTTCAACGGCCAATACCGCGCTCATCGGGTTGGCTCCAACTCGGCATCTAGCCCAAAATAAACCTCACGGAAGGTTTCGCTACTCAGCACTTCTTGCGGCGTGCCTTCGATCAGCTTATTGCCAAAGTCAATCGCCATGATGCGGTCTACTGTAGACACCAACGCATGGACGATGTGTTCAATCCAGATGATTGTCACGCCTTGCGCGCAAATTTCACGGATAATCGTCAACAGATCATGCACTTCATGCTCGGTTAAGCCCCCGGCAATTTCATCCAACAGCAGTAGTGTGGGTTGAGTGGCTAAGGCACGCGCCAGTTCTAGCCGCTTACGATCCAGCAGACGCAAGTTGCCCGCCAAGATGTTCCACTGTGGCAAGAGTCCGGTGAGTTCTAGCACCTCTTTGCACACTTCATAGCTGTGGGCTTCGCTTTTATTGTGACCGTACATCGCCCCAATGAGGACGTTTTCGTAAACGGTCATCCCCGTAAACGGGCGCGGGATTTGTGAGGTGCGACCAATGCCCATCATGCAGCGGCGGTTGGCCGGGAGCTTGCTCACGTCTTTGCCCTCAAAGAAGATTTTGCCGGAAGACAGGGGCAAATCCCCCGCGATCAAGTTTAAGAGCGTGGTTTTGCCCGCCCCGTTGGGGCCAAGAATCCCTAACGCGGTGCCTTTTTCGAGGGCAAACGAGATTTCGTTGCACACCCGCAAAGCGCCAAAATCTTTCACCGCTCGGTCAACTTGCAAAATAAAGTTCATCATTTGGCCTAAAGAAAAATCTTCTGTATCCGATAAAGGGTTTTAAGTGGGGGACAACCGCTAGGCCGCCCCCTTGATGTATAGGGTTAGTTCCAGTCCATCAATGCCAACTCACCCCCAACCGGGATTCCGTTGGATTCGTCTGGGTTGACGATGATCGAAAGTTCAAACGGGTAGTTTTCGCCGGTTATCCATTGGCCGCCCACCAGCGGCGTCTTGGTGACGTGTGGCGGTACGCCTTCCATATCCCATGCCACCCGCCCGACGATGGTTTCAAGGTCAGTGTCGGCAATGGAAGCTAACAAAGATTGTGCGTCTTTGGGGTCTTCAGCAGTACGCAGCACATCAATGCCCACTTCAAACAGCGAATGAACATAACCAATCGGTTGGGTTTCTTGGTTACCAGTGGCTTCTGTATAGGCTGCGCCGAGTTCGGCACTGGTCAGCCCCAACAACGATGAGCTATACGGGTGGTCTGGCGTCCACCATATTTCAGTGGTGATGTTTTCGCCAAGCCCATCACTGATGGTTTCTACCACAGTGGGGAACAAGGCGGCTTTGGCAACGGTCACCATGATGGGGTTAAAGCCTTGTTGACTGGCTTGGGTGAGGAACGTCCCTAAGTCTGGGGGGAGCATCACGCCGGTGACGATTTGCACGTTATTTTCTTTGAACAGCGCAATTTCAGCAGAGAAATCATCCTTGAGGTTTTCGTAACGGCCCGGATCAACCACCGTGAAGCCAGCGGCTTCTAGGGCTGGCGGGAATCCCAATACCGGGTCACTCCATGCGATGCCGTCGCCGTCGTTGGGCCACATTGCGCCGACGACCATGTTGGTATCGGCAGACGACCAGATGCTGGTGAACACGCTAATCACATCTTCTAAGCCCCAGAAGTAATGATAGGTGTACTCATAGCCTGCAAAATCGGGCTGAAGTGATTCTGGACTGCGGAAGTACCATGCCTGCCAAGGGGAGATGGTAGACACGCACGGAATTTGGAAGACTTCGCACTGGTCAGACACCGGGTTGGTGGTTTCTGGGGTGGCAGCGACCAAGATCATGTCTACGCCGTCTACAAGGATCAAATCCGCAGCGACTTCTGCGGCACGGTTCGGGTCAGATTGCGTATCGCGCACAAGGATTTCTACGCTATACGTCGTCCCGTTGATTTCTAGCCCGTCAGCGATGGCGGCTTCTACACCGGCAACGATAAAGGCATCTGCTGCGCCAAACGGGGCTAAGGGGCCTGTTTGCGGAGAAACATACCCAATGCGGATCACATCTTGCGCCTGCACGAGCGTTACGCCCATCAGCGCCAGCAGAACAACGACAACCGACAACATCTTTTTAGGCATTATTTTTTCCTTTGAAATTGCAAGTAAGTGTTTAAGCAGGGCGGCCAATACCGCCCTGAATATTCATAAGTACGTTAGGCGTGTGCCATTGCAAGCGGTAGCGGCTTGCCCAACAGTTGACCAAGCGCCCCCGCCAACAGATCAAGCGCATTGTCGGCAGCGCTGCTGTGACGCCATCCCACATACAGATCAGGGCGCACGAGCAAGCATCCCGCTTCCTCAACTTGCCGCAAATCCGGCCATTCGCCATAGATGTCTTGATAGTCGCGCCCCGGCCCAATGACGTAAACCGCAATCTCTAAGCCCGTTTGGGCGGTGATGTGTTTAGCGGCATCCACCCACGCCTCACCGCCGATACCCGTCAACAGGGTAAAGCGGCCTTTGCCACACAGATCAAGCGTAGAAACAATCTGGTCGCCATGCCCTTCACGGCGCAGCCACGTATGCGGCAGATGTGCGCCCGGCCAAGTGGTCGGTTGATAGTACAGTTCGGCGTCACGCGCATAGGCGGGCATCGGCGTACCATCTGGAACAACCGCCTGCGATTGATAGCGTTGGTTCATCTCTACGCCGTGACAATTAAACTCATAGGACTTGAAGTGAATCGCTTGGCGCAATGCTTCGCGCTGTTTGGCGGCCTCTGGGGTATTTTCTTTGCGCTTGACCATGTTGGCCTTCATCTGGTCGGGGTCTGTGGTAGAAAGCAACCCTAACGCCTCAAAGATTGGGCCAAACTCGTCAATGGATTGATTGGCACGGTCAACGACTTGTTTAGCAATCGGTAAGCGTTCGTCGCGGTAGCTTTCTAGCAAAGAGGGGGCGGCATGGCCGCGCAAGACGTGCGCTAACTTCCATGCAAGGTTGTACGAATCTTGCATAGAGGTGTTAGAACCTAGTCCGTTAGACGGGGGATGACGGTGGGCAGCGTCGCCAACGATGAACACCCGCCCGCGCATGTTATCTTCGGCATAGCAGTGATTGACCGTCCACACTGATGTCGAGTCAATCTTTACGTCAATGCTTTGGTCACCGACAAGATTGTGAACAATCTGGATTGCCATCTCGTCGGTCATCTCTGGCGTACCCGCGTTAATGTCGTAGCCCCACACAATCAGCCACTTGTTCCACGGGCGTACCATCCGCACCAAGCCCATCCCAATCCCGCCGATGTCTGCGCCGGGCTGTAGCACCCAATACAGCACGCTTGGGCGGTAAGCCACATAGCGCGAAAGGTCAGCCTCAAAGACAATGTTCATCGAACCCGCCACGCCCATCTTGCCACCGAACGGCAAATCAGCGTCCACCGCCACTTGTGAGTTACCGCCATCGGCGCCGATGAGGTACTTGGCACGGATTTGATAGGTGTGCTTGGTGATGCGGTCTTCTACTGTGACCGTTACCCCGTCGGCATCCTGCACCATCGAAATGTACTTGGTGTTATACAAGACGGTTGTGCCGCGTTGGGTGGCATTGCCGATCAATACCGGCTCCATGAAATTCTGCGGAATGTCGCAGATTTTGGTTGGGCTGGCAAGCGTATAATCGGCCATGCGCTGCGGGTGGTTCCCCCACGAGTACAAGCGCCCCAGTTCTTCCCCTGCAAGGCTTTCACAGAACACATTGTTGCCCATCAACGCTTGCGGGGTTGCGTACTGGAGGGCTTCTTCTTCAATGCCAAAGTCACGCAAAATTTCCATCGCCCGCTGGTTGGTGATGTGGGCCCGTGGGGTACGTACCAAACGCCCCCACTGGGTCACCAAAAGGTGGTCAATGCCATAGGTTGCAAGGGCTAAGGCCGCAGTTCCACCTGCGGGGCCGCTTCCAACAATCAAGACATCGGTTTCGATCAATACCATAATGAACGTCTCCTCAAAAACAAATCTTTGTGCCTTAGGGTTCCCCGTGCGGCATTGAAAATTATTTAAGCTTGCGGTTGTTCCACCCATAAAGCAGGATGCATTCGTCAAAAATTTCTATTTGCCATCTACGCTGCACCGCTATATAGTGGATATTGGATGCTGGATATTGGATACAATACCAAAGGTAGTGTTTTTTTGTCAAGCAGATAAGCGCAATTCTCATGTTTTTGATTGTGCGGATTGGTGATATGCTACACCCTATCCTACTGTTGGCATGGTCGAAGAAAGCGTTATGATGAGTACCCCAACCTTAGACATTGATAGAGATCACATGAAAACGCGGCAGGCATTGGTCACAGATGCCATCCGCTTAGCCATTTTGCAGGGCAAGTTCCGTCCCGGTGATAAGCTAGACCAAACCGACCTTGCCCAAGAGCTAAACGTCAGCCGTAGCCCAGTGCGCGAAGCGCTCAGTATCCTTACCGCTGAAGATTTAGTGACCCATTACCCGCATCGTGGCACGGTGGTGAAAGAACGTTCCGTGACAGAGCTAGAGGAACTGTTGTTCATCCGCAAATTGTTAGAAGGCGCTGCTGCCCGTCGGGCTGCCCCAATCATGACTGACGCACAGTTACAAAACCTTGCAAACATCATTGAGGAAGCCGAGCAATCTGACGATGTGAAGCGCGTGCTACATCTTAATAATATGTTCCACTCCAGCATTTACAGCGCTTACCATCAACCGTACCTTGTTGAGCATATCCAACAAATGCGGAATAAAGTTGCGCCCTACAACCGCCTATATTTAGACGGCATCGGCCAAAAACGCGCGGCATGGGACGACCACCGACGGATTTACGCGGCGTGCCTTGCGCGGGATGGTGTGGCCGCCGCTGACGAGACTTGCTTACACCTTGATCGCGTGTTTGAGGGGGTTATTTCGGCAATGTCTGACGGGATCAAACCTACGGCGGGGAAACCCTAGCCTCTCGTCAGCAGACTAAAGCAACGACCTTGTGATTCATCTCAGTGTGTGTACGGTAGCGATGCGCCCAGCATAGCACTCTGAAACCCACTAACAATTCCCCCTTCCTGATGTGATTGCGGGTCAATCGCATTCTCCAAAAATGGAGTAAAGGCAGCGAAATTCATGGGGTTTCGTCAAGCACGATGTGAATGAACTTTTCCGTCCTCGAACCTGAAAAATAGTACTGGCGTGCGGATTTTCAGCATTCCCGTAGATCAAGACGCGCTGCTGCTGGCGATCAAGCACGGGCGGCCTGAAGTCCACACCGCATGGCATGATGTGGGGCAAGCCAGCAATTGTAGGGGGCGGCCTGTGTCGCCCACCCAAAAAAATGAGAAACGCCAATGATGGAGTGCTACCATGCAAATCACAATCACCATTCCCGATGACGTTGCCCAAGATGCCGCCGAGTATGGACTACTTTCTGAAAGTCGTATTCTGGCGTTGCTACGCGATGCTTTAGAACAACAGCGTGCCAATGGGCGTTTTGCCAGTGGCGAACCCAAAAGCACATCCAAGAAGCGCAAATGGGGGCTAGGGAAGGCTGAAGGGTCTCGCATTATAGCGGGTGACCTTATGGCACCGCTGAGGCCAAATGACTATTGGACACCCATATCTATATCATACGATGAAGATGGTGATGTGCCGTGAGTTATCTATTGGATAGCCATACATTTGTTTGGGCACATCTTGATCCGCTAAAATTATCGGCAAATGTGCTGGAAATTTTAGAGGATGAAGATAATGCTATCTTCTTAAGCTATGCCAGCATTTGGGAACTGCGAGGGAAAGTCAAGGCTGGGCATCTTGTGTTTAGAGATGGCTTAATGGCAACAGTTTATCGTGAAATGGATCGCAATAACTTGCACCTTCTCCCTGTGCTGCGATTGCATCGTAAGCAATTTGCTACTTTGCCGTTTTACATGGATCATGTAGACCCCTATGACCGTATATTGGCAGCGCAAAGCGTTGCAGAGCAGATGCCGTTGCTGACAAACGATGACAAATTCCGCCAATTCGACTATGGTCTCATCACCATTTGGTAGTATAGTAACCGCCGAATTTGTTTAATCCACCACAAGGTCGCCCACATGGAACAACCCTACTCCCTAGCCAACCGTAGCGCGCTCATCACGGGGGCGAGTCAAGGCTTTGGCTACGCCGTCGCGCAGGCGTATTTGGCCGCTGGTGCAGACATTGCCATCTGCGCCCGCAACGCTGAAAAGCTCGAAGTCGCCCGCGCTGAACTACAGGCCAGCTTCCCTCAACGGCGGATCATCGCCCAGCCGTGCGACGTAGCCGACGCCGCACAGGTCGAATCGCTCGTACAGGCGGCGATTGACGCCTTCGGCCAAGTGCAGATTCTCGTCACCAACGCAGGCGTTTATGGCCCCATGGGCGCGCTGGATGCCGTCAACTGGGACGAGTGGGTAGAGGC
>JBMOFU010000064.1:0-15348 GCA_049318725.1 Phototrophicaceae bacterium
ACCGGGACGTATCGGGTGGTCGTGAGTGCCTTTGGTTCCGGTGGGCGCTACGAGATTACCGCACGTTAACCGTTAGGGGCAATTTGTTGCCCCTACTCCCTACTGGCTGGGGGTGATGTCTTGCAATTCGGGTTCGCTGATGGTGGTATGGCAATTGGTGCAGTGCCAGAGGGCAATGGCCGTAAGCCCCAGTACCGCCGCAACCTTTGGCGGGACGGCTTGCACCCCCGCGCAATCGAAGACGCCACGCGCAGCACAACTGGGACAAGTGGCAGTGATTTGTACTGTGGCGGCCACCATGCCTATGGCGTGGACGGGCTTAAACATAACGGGTGTCCTTAGACAAACTTAAAGAGATAACTTTTATTGTAATACAAAAAACAGCAAAATTGTAAAGGCATATCAAAACCATACCATCTATTCACAAATCCTTATTTTTTGCGTTCGGCATTATCATGTTTGTCTAATCTATAAGGACAGGCTGTGTAAAACAAGCCGAGTGTTGGCCGATCTGTTCCCCTTGCGGTATGATAAACGGACATTCTTGCTCATCCACCCCACCGGAGGCCACTCATGGCAGATGCAGTCGTATTTGAAGTTAAAGAATATATGATCGTCTTACGCCAATTGGAATTTATCCCTAATTTTGCGGGGGGCAACCTCAAATTGAAGGGGATGGTACGCTGTCTTGGGGATGAATACTCCCTAGATGTTTACGGCCTTGCGCCAGACAGTGACTACCCCATGCCGGTCTACCTCCCCGACGAGAAGAAGGGCTATATGTTCGTGCCGTTTAGCGATCTGTCGTTCTTCATTGATACGTTGCGGAATGAAAAGCCGATTTACGCCCACCTACGCGGTGACCACCCAGAGTGGACGAGCATCACGACCACCAAAGAGCCAGTGGGCGAAGGCGAAGACGCCATGTTACGGCGTTAAAGGTGTGATGTGGCAAGCATTCGGTTTGAGTACAAATGGGACGACCCCACCCGCCGAGATGTGATTCGGCTCACTGCGCTAGACGGCTGGTCGTGGAAGGATTATCACGTCGTGGCGCGGGTGGTGTCGCTCAATGTCAGCGCCCAACCGCCCCAGAGTGTTGACGTGTTGATTGACTTCTCTAAAGCCACTGGCGCATTCCCTGCGGGGATTAGCGCCCATGCCCGCACCTTTGGCAAGCGGCTGACGCCTGCGTTGAGTGGGGTTGCCTTTGTGATCGGCGTTCCAGAGCATGAACTTGCCAAACTGGGGGTTGAGCCGGGCAAACCCTTAACCACAGCAGAGGGTCAGGTTCATTTTATCGCTGAATGGCGCATGATGGGGCTTATTCGCGCTATGCGGAAATTTTAGGGTAGGGGCGAGACATGTCTCGCCCCTACGGACATCATCACGGGATTCTGAGAAAACACCATTATCCTGCCTGTAACGCATTTTGGTTTTGGCAATTCGTTGATTTACTGAATTTATTGTTTGCGGGGTGGGGTGTCATGATTCCCCACCCCCGTCACGGGTTGCCCGTTGAGGAACTATGCCGAACCTACTTGCACACTATCGCGCGCAGGGGATTATCCCCTACAGCCGCAATGATGAAACTTACCCGTTTCTCGTGATCGCCGCCAGCCCCACCGACACCCCAGAGACCTTGCTGGGTAGCGCCCCTACTGACTGGGTAACGCCTGAATACCTCGCGTTTTACGACGCCGACCATATCGAACAGGTTCGGGCAAATGGCGCGCGCTTGTACAACGGGGTATGTTATGCCTTTGACCGCCTCACCCTAAATCCGTTGCGGATGCACGCCCGCGTGGGCTACTACTATGACCACATTGCCACCTGCGTCGCGCTAGAGGCCGAACTCCAGCGCGACGAGTGGCCGCACCGTGAAGCACTTCACGCCCATACCCCCCCGCACGACCTATTCTATAGCGGGGTCGGGCGCTGTGCGGTGATCGGCGTCAACGTCTTGATTGTCTACAACACCCCTAGCGGCTATCAGGCATTGGTCACGCGCCGTTCTATGCAAACCGCCCACAAGCCGGGGACATTTCATGTTATCCCTGCGTTTGCCTTCCAACCGACAAGCCCCGAACATCCGTCGCAGGGCTGGAACTTGCGTGACCAAGTGCGGCGTGAATATGCCGAAGAACTGTTTGGCGCAACCGAACTTGAAGAAGGCGGCACCGACCTAGACACCCACCCTGCTGTACAGGTATTAGACGCCTTACTCGCCAGCGGCGGCGCAGAACTACAACTGACGGGGATGACGCTTAACTTGCAGACCACGCATGTGTCGGTGTGTATGCTTTTGCTGATCCATGATTTAGGCTGGCAAGATCAGTTGGCCGCAAGCATCACCAGTTGGGAATCTGTCGAGCGGGTGTCATTGCCGATTCAGCAAGAACACGATATGCTCAGGGCGTTGCCCGGCAAACCTGCGGACATCTTTGCCGCCAATGGAGCCGCCGCATTATGGCTTGGCGTGGATGCGGCTCGCCAATCTTTGTACAGCACCTTTGGGGGAAAGTAAGGCTATGAATATTGCCATCATCGGCTACGGCACAGTAGGTCAGGGCTTAGTAGAAATTCTGCACGAAAAAGCGGCTGATCTGGCCGCCCGTGAAGGCTTTCACCCACAGATTGTGGCCGTTGCCACACGCTCACGCGGGACGCTCTACCAGCCCAACGGGTTAGACCTTGCTGCCCTGCGCGCCATTGGGAACACATCGCTACAAAACTACCCTGACGCTGACGGTCTTGTCCGTGACCTGACCGTTGAACAAATCATCACTCAGTCTAACGCCGATGTCATTGTTGAAGTTTCCCCCTCTAACCTAGAGACAGCACAACCCGCCCTAGACTATGTGCGCGCCGCGTTGAACCATCACAAGCATGTTGTGTTGGCAAACAAAGGCCCCGTGGCGCTGGCTTTATTAGAACTCCAAGCGCTGGCACGCCAGCAACAACGGGCGCTGTACTACGAGGCAACGGTGATGGCCGGGACGCCTACCCTACGCTTGGCGCTGGAAGCCCTGCGCGGCTGCACGATCACCCGTGCGCGTGGCATCCTCAACGGCACGACCAACTACATGCTGACGAATATGGCCGCTGGACTACCCTACGCTGATGCACTGGCACAGGCGCAAGCACTTGGCTATGCCGAAAGCGACCCCACCGCAGATGTAGACGGTTGGGACGCCGCAGGCAAAGGCTTGATTCTTGCAGCGGCGTTGTTTGGTCAAACCCTGCGCTTTACTGACTTACAGGTAGAAGGCATTGCCTCACTCACCCCTTCAGACATTCAAGCGGCAACTGACGCGGGCGAGCGTTGGCGGCTGATTGTCGAAGTCACCCCACAAGGGGGTAGCGTGCGCCCAACCCGCCTCCCTGTAGCACATCCGCTGGCGAATGTTAGCGGCGCAACCAACGCCATCACCCTGACGACTGACCTGCTAGGGGATATTACCTTAATCGGTGCTGGGGCAGGTCGGCGTGAAACCGCCTTCGGTGTATTAAGCGACTTACTGACAATTCATAAAATGTCATCAAAATTTGACTGATCCTAGCAGGTTAGGATTGCGGTAGTGTTACAATGGTCTATGGTTATGAAAAGAATATAGATCGTCAGGAAGATCATATGGTTGAACTGATCTTGGCAGTAGAAGATGATGAACAGTTATTGCGGGGCATACGGGATATTCTACATCTTGAAGGCTATGACGTTATGATGGCGCTAAACGGCGTAGAAGCGTTAACCGTCCTCAAAAGTTTGACTTCCCCACCTGATTTAATCCTTTCTGACATTATGATGCCACAAATGAACGGCATCGAGTTTCTTCAAGCGGTACGCCAAGAAAATTGGCTCATCGCCGTTCCGTTCATCTTTCTCACTGCGCTAAGCGAGCGGCAAGAGATTCAGCGCGCCAAAGAACTGGGCGTGGATGATTATCTGCTCAAGCCGTTTAATCCCGAAGACCTTGTGGTCGCTGTGCGGTCACGGGTAGATCGGTTGCGTGCGGTGCGTGAAGCCCACAACCAAGATCAAGAACAGCTCAAGCGCAAAATCATGGATATTCTGAACCATGAGTTCCGTACCCCACTCACCTTTGTTGTGGCCTATGCGGACATGCTTGGCGAAATCCCTAGCTCAGATACCCCCATGGCAAATCAAGAGATGCTCTCCTTTTTGGAGGGGGTACGCGGTGGGGCAGACCGCCTAAGACGCTTGGTGGAAAACTTCATGTTGTTGATTGAGATTCAAACCGGTAATGCGGAGCGGATGTATCACTTTCGGCGCAGAGCCATCCCTAACATTGCCCCGCTGATTCAAGAGGGCGTTCAACGTGCGCTTAAACGTACAGGATCACGGCGCTATGTGATATTCATCGAACCAGAATTGCCCACCCTTGTCGGGGATGTAGAATACTTAACCTCCGCAGTGCATCAACTGGTGGATAACGCTTTCAAGTTTTGTGAAGTCAGCCAAACCGTTGAAATCGGCGTAGAAAAGACAGGCTTTGATGAGATTTGTATCTGGGTGCGGGACTATGGGCGTGGCATCCCACCAGCCGAACAAGACCGCATTTGGGAAAGTTTCTATCAAGTGAACCGCTCGCTTTACGAGGATCAAGGGGCAGGCAGCGGCCTAGCGATTGTCAAAGGCATCACCCTTGTTCACGGCGGGCGCGTAGAAGTCACCAGCCAAATTAATCAAGGCAGCACCTTCAAGATGTACCTGCCGTTACAGCCGGTTAAAGAAAAAACTTAGGGCGCGGGATGCCGCGCCCTTGTGTTGAAGCAGGCCTAGTCTTGAATTTCGACCTTGACCTTATGCGTGCCAGTCGTTGGTTCTGCATTACGTTCTTCGACAGGGCGGGCAGTCCCCTGCACGACCTCTGGCTTTTCCACCTCACGGACGATTTCAATCCGCATCCGCGTCACAAGCGCGGCGATTGCCCCTAGCGCAGCCAGCCACGGGGCCGCCAATGCCATCACGCCACCCACAACGGCGCTGGTGGTGAGCGACATTTCAAGCATCACCTTGTCATCTGGCGCACGGAACACCAAACGGCGTACATTGCCTTCTGCAACCAATTGCTTCACGCGGTCGACTAACTCATTCCCCGCCACTTCGATTTGCTCGCTGACGGTCTTGATCGGGTCACTATTCTTGGTTTTGTCGTTCTCAGTCATGGGTCAAATCTCCTCTAAAATGTCGTTGTGCTTTGCTATTCTATACGCAAACGCAGCCCGCAACGTTGCAGGGTGGGCGAATCACGCGCATATTTGTAGGGGCGACTCGGCGGGTCACCCCTACGGGCGGCCACGATTTAGGGAGGGGTTGCCCCCACACCGGATAACGGTTTGTAGGGGCGCAATATATTGCACCCCTACGGACGGTCACGATTGTGGTATTCATTCCCCCGCCGATGAATGTCAACGGCGGACGGTTGGCCGCGCGTGCGGATCACGCAGATATTTGTAGGGGCGACCCATTGTGCGGTTTACCCCTATCCCCGGCCCTTTCCCCCGTCGGGAGAAAGGGAGCGGGGCAAGTCACATAGGCAGAAAGTCCCTCTCCCGCAGGGGGAGGGATTTAGGGAGGGGTTGGCCGCCCCCACACCGGATAACGGTTTTGTAGGGGCATGGCGCGCCATGCCCCTACGGGAACGGTTCTATAGGGGTTGCCGTTATTTCCCCCCCACGCGGGCGATGGCTCGCTCTGTCCATTGGATGTCTACAGGGTTGCCGATTTTGCGGCGGATGACCAGCGCCTGCTGGTAGTGGTCTAGCGCGGCAGGGAGATTGCGTAAATCTTCCTCCAATGCTCCGAGATACTGCTGGTTGTAGCCGATGCCGTCGGTATCCCCCAGTCGGGTATTGATCGCCAGCGCGTCGTTGAGCGCGGCACGGGCGTCGTCGGTGCGCCCCATTGCACGGTAGCACTCGCCGAGATTGCCGAGATGGAGCGTGGCATTGCGTTCATCCTTC
Organism: Phototrophicaceae bacterium; assembly: GCA_049318725.1. GTDB lineage: Bacteria > Chloroflexota > Anaerolineae > Aggregatilineales > Phototrophicaceae > CAIRDJ01. The sequence goes on from JBMOFU010000064.1 coordinate 5,989, forward strand.
AGTTCACGATAGAGCGCGATTGCCTCGGTGTAGCCGTCCACTGCACGGGCGTAGTCGGACTGCATCATGTAGACAATCGCTAGGTTGCCAAGATTGGCCGCCATGCCAGACTTGCGTCCCAATTCACGATCAATCGCCAACGCCCGCTCGTAGGTGCGGATCGCGTCGTCGTAGCGCCCTTGACGGCGGTAGACGCCCCCCATGTTCCCGAGCGTGATGGCGACATGCTGTTTATTGTTCAACGCCTCATACATGCCTAATGCCTTGTCATAATCCGCCAGTGCCGCGTCGTACTGCGCGGTTTTCTCATAACACCCCGCACGCATGATGAGCTGTGATGCCTCGTTATACGAGTTCCCGCTGGCTTGCGCCGCCGCCACCGCCCGCCCTAAGCACACAATCCCGCGCAGGTACAGTCCCCGATATTGGATAATGCCTGTTCTAGCTGCTAGGTACAAATCCCAGCCAAATTCCTCAACCTCCGCCCAACGCCCGTGCGCGGCAGCCCACGCCTGCGCGCCGTCGAACTGATCCAGCAGCGGCATCAGCGCGTTGAAGTTCGGGATGCTCGGCGTGTTGTGCGCCTTAATCACGGCAAGGCAGGCTGCCAGCGCGTGACCGCGTTCGGCGTCGGTCGCTTGCGCTTGGGCGTACTCGTGGGCAAGGTCGTGCGCCCGATAGTGGCGGATGTTCTCGGCGTCGGCGTCTATCACCGTCACCAATCCTTGCATGTGAAGTTCCTCTAGGGCAGGGGTGGCCTCTTGGGGTTGGCCGCCCTGTGCAAAGTACAGCGTCAGCAGTTCAGGCGTTACCACGCCATCCCAAAACGCGCCTAGCGCACTGAATGCCCGTTGTGCATCCCCAGAAAGCGCGTCTAGGCTGGTCTTGATGAGCATTGCCAGCGATTCGCGCCCCTCTTGGGCGTAGTCGTGCGGCACAGTCAACTGGTACGGGCTGGTCATCTTTGCCAGCAGGTCGCGCACACTCAGGGACTTGGTTTTCATCTGCATTCCAGCCACCTCAATGCTGAATGCCTGATACCTGAGCAGCTTCAGCAACGCCTCTGCGCCGGTCAAGTCTTCCCTGCCCGCATTCGCCTTGAGCAAGGCCAGCGCGTCTGTTGGGTCTAGCCCACTGAGCGACACAATTGCATCCAGCGGGTAGCGCTGGCGGGCGGTGGCAATAACTGGCATCCCGCGCGGCATGGTTTTGATGACCGCATTCAGCGCGCCGCCATTCCATGCGTCGTCAAAGATCACCAGCTTGACGCCTTGATCTTTGAGCAGGCCGCGCACGATGTTCGCTTTGGCTTCGCCCACCGCGCCAGCCACCTCAAACGCCTTACCGAAGGGGTGCGCCAACGCCTCTAGGATTTTGTCGCGGGCGCTTTCCCCCATGTGCAGGTGCAGCGCAACCCCGCTGTGACCCTCCATCCATTCGTAGGCGGCTTGCGCGGCCAGCGCCGTTTTTCCTTCGCCGCCGAAGCCCTGAATCAGCACGACTTCGCCCTGTGCGATGCACTCGGCTAACTGGCTTCGTTCGTTGGCGCGCCCGATATAGCGCCGTGCCAGCCCCGGCACTTCATCGGCCTGTTTGACCAGCGTCGCGGCAGACGCGCCAATGCGGTAGTGGTCGGTGGGTTGGGCATAGTGAATATGCACATTTTCAAAGCTCATGTTGCCGCCGACATTGCCAAACGTGCTGTTGAAATCCTGCATCTGATACTGGTTTTGGTCGTTCATCGTCTGCCCCTACAGAGTCCGTGCGCGGTATGTGTGGTTATTATAGCGTGAAAAATGTTATAATCGGGAACATTGGGCATGACAGTTTATGCCGCTACGGGTCACGATCAAGGCACACAGTTCGGTTTGTTGGGGGTCATGCGGACGCGCCAGTGGCACGTCCCTACGAGTCACAACGGTTGTGTAGGGACGACCCTCCGGGGCGTCCGCGTTTTACCGGCAAAAAACGATGTCCCTCAATCCTTAAGTGGGTGCCTATGGGACGCGCAACGGCGCGTCCGTGTTGCGCCGCGCCCAAAGAAAATTTTTATCTAATTCATGACCTGAAAGGGTTCTTTGTAAAAATGGCCTCATTCATTCTGGCACTTGACCAAGGCACGACCAGTTCCCGCGCCATCGTCTTTGACCGCGACGGGCGGATTGTCGCCACCAGCCAAGAGGAATTTACCCAGCACTATCCCCAAGCGGGTTGGGTAGAACATGACCCGCGCCAAATTTGGCAGACGCAGCTCAAGGTGGCACAGGCCGCGCTCAAGTTCGCGCAACTGGACGGCAGCGACATCGCCGCCATTGGCATCACCAACCAGCGCGAAACGACCATCGTGTGGGATCGGGCAACGGGCGAGCCGGTCTATAACGCGATAGTCTGGCAAGACCGCCGCACTGCGCCGTTGGCCGATCAACTGCGCGCGGAGGGGTTTTCGACCACGATCCAAAACTTGACTGGGCTGGTCACCGACGCCTACTTCAGCGGGACAAAGGTCGCGTGGATTCTGGATAACGTCCCCGGCGTGCGGGCGCGCGCCGAACGTGGCGAATTGGCCTTTGGCACGGTGGATAGTTGGCTCGTTTGGAACTTAACGGGCGGCAAGCTGCACGTCACCGACTTCTCCAACGCCTGCCGCACGATGCTCTACGACATTCACCAACTCACATGGGCGACCCCCATCTTGGAACGCTTGAACATCCCCGCCGCGTTGTTGCCCGATGTCGTCCCCAGCAGCGGCAAAGTAGGCGAAACCGAAGCGACCCTGTTCAAAGCCCCAGTGACGATTGCTGGCATCGCGGGCGATCAACAGGCGGCAACCTTTGGGCAGGCCGCCTTCCGTGAGGGGATGGCAAAAAACACCTACGGCACTGGCAGCTTTTTGCTGCTGAACACGGGTGAACGTCCGGTGATGTCTAGCCATCAACTGCTGACGACCATTGCATGGCAGGTCGGCGGGGTAACCCAATATGCGCTGGAAGGCAGCGTATTCATCGCTGGAGCCGCCGTGCAATGGCTGCGCGATGCGCTGCAATTGATCGAAAACAGCGCCGAAACCCAAGCGATTGCCAGCAGCATCCCTAGCACCGAAGGCGTGTATATGGTTCCCGCGTTTGCCGGGCTAGGCGCGCCTTATTGGGATCAATACGCACGCGGGACGATAGTCGGCCTCACACGCGGCACGGGGCGCGCCCATCTGGTACGGGCAACGCTGGAAAGTATGGCCTATCAAACGCGCGATGTGGTAGACGCGATGTTGGCCGACGGCGGGCTAGATTTGACCGCCTTACGGGTGGACGGCGGCGCGGTTCGCAATGACTTTTTGATGCAGTTCCAAGCGGATATTCTAGGCGTCCCCGTAGAGCGCCCGCAAGTCACCGAAACGACTGCGCTTGGGGCGGCCTATCTAGCGGGCTTGGCAGTCGGCTATTGGGATTCTTTAGAGCAGATTGCCGGGCAATGGAAACTTGACCGCACCTTCACACCGAGCATGTCTGAAGATCAGCGCGAAGCCCTGTATGCAGATTGGAAACGTGCAGTAGAACGTTCACGCGGTTGGGTACAGAGCGAGTGAGCGTATAGGGGTAGGGGCGCAATATATTGCACCCACGCTGTATCAGCCTTAATCGGCGTGATGTGCTAAAGGTCGGTTATCGCCCTAAATCGTGGAGTATAGCGGCCTGTAGCGCGTTACGCTGGGGATGGATGAAAAAGTGGTCGCCCTCAAAAGTGCGGAAGCGGAATTCGGCGCGGGTGTGGGCGCCCCACGCATTCACCTGCTTAGGGGCAACGCTGGCGTCTTGCAACCCCGCAAATGCGCTGATCGGGAAGGGCAACGCCAATACATCGCTTGGCGGGGCCGTTTCGATCACAGCAAGGTCGGCGCGCAATAGGGGGACGAACAAGGCGCGCAGTTCGGCGTTTTGCCGCAGCGCGTCGGGGATTCCGGCATAGCGCCGCACCATCTCATCCAGCAGTTCGGCTTCGGGCAACGCATGAATTGGCGGCAGCGGGTCGGGCAGGTGCGGCGCAACCCGCCCAGAAACGAATAGCGCCGTCGGGTTGGGCAAATTGGGGTCGGCATGAGCAGCACGCGCCAGCGCAAAGGCGATCCGTGCGCCCATACTATGCCCATAGAGGGCGTAGGGCTTACCTTGCAAGGTCGGCGCAAGGGCAGGGACTAACGCCGCCATCAACGGGGCTAAGGCACGGAAGGGCGCTTCTTTGAGGCGGTTTTCTCTGCCGGGCAGTTGGACGGTCACTAACTCTAGGGCGTCGGGTAAGGCCGTTGCCCATTCCCGAAACGCCAGCGCACCCGCCCCGGCGTACGGGAAGGCGATTAACCGTAGTGCGGCGTTAGGCCGCGCCTGCGGCGTGGCAATCCACATGGGCGGCTAGGCCCTTACGCCGCTGAACTCGGTCAGGCGCATAGACGGCTTCAGGTTGTGGTGGTTATAGCGCACTTGGAACACGCGCAACGCGGCTTCTACCTGAATCTTTAGCCCCATTTTAGAAGTTCCTTCACGCCGATCTGGAAAGTGGATGGGGATTTCGCTGGTGGTGTAGCCCAACTTATGCGCGACATAGGCCATTTCGGTTTGGAAGATATAGCCGTTGGATTGAATGCGGCGCAAGTCCATGCCGATGAGCGTTTGGATGCGCCAAATGCGGAAGCCGCCTGTCGCGTCTTTGATCGGCAAGTTCAACAGCACAAAAATGTAGATGCGGTTGGCAAACCAACTCAACAGCTTACGAAACAGGCTCCATGTTTCATCCACGCTACCGCCCTGTATGTAGCGCGAGCCAATGACAATATCATAGCCCTTTTCAATTTCGGTAATCAGTTGGGGGATGTATTTCGGCTGGTGGGAAAAATCGCTATCCATTTGCAGCACATAGTCCGCGTCGGTGTTGAGGATGGCGTGTTCAAAGCTGGCGATATACGCCCGCCCTAGCCCACTCTTGCCCGGGCGATGTAAGACGCTAATGCGTTCTGGGTAACGGGCAGCGTATTCATCGGCAATCTGCCCGGTGCCGTCTGGCGAATTGTCATCGGCTACCAGCACGGTTAAACGCCCGGGAACGTCCAGCGCCATCAGCGCATCTAACATCTTCGGCAGGTTTTCGCGTTCATTATAGGTGGGCAACACCACTAGGGTATGGGGCATGGCTGCCTTCTTCCTTGAATTACCAATACAAAAGTCTTGCGCGGGTGGCAAGTTAGGCGGTTAAGTCTAATCCTTGCAGGGGCAGGCTGACAAGTGTTGAAAGTGGGGGGCAAGCCGATCAAACGCGGGACTGACAACGCGGGATGATGTGCGGGCGGGCATGTAGGACATGGCGTGTCATCCCCCTTGTGCCTTTGACACCATTACCCGCAGTGCTTCAAACGCTTTTCTATCCTATGACACACGTTGCGAAACTGTAATGGGCTTTTTAGCAGGTTATTTATGCCCACATGCTACAGGTTATGATAGGATTACTATCATTAATGCTTGTTTCAAAGGACATTGGAACGCTATGTCACTCGGCACAATTCTCGTGGTGGACGACGAAAAGGGATTCCTGCGAATTTTGCAAATCCTTTTGACCAAAGCAGGCTATAAAGCGCTGTTGACCGATAACCCGCTGGAAGGCTTGGCGCTTGCCAGCAAACATCAACCCGACCTCATCATCTTAGACGATGAAATGCCCGACCTGATGGGCGGCGACCTGTGTGTTGCCCTCAAGCAAGAACCCACCACTGAGCAAATCCCCGTGTTAATGTACAGCGGCAGCGCCCGCACCCAAAACCCAGAGTTCATCAAGAAAATCGGTGCGAACGCGGCCATCAAGAAGCCCTGTATGCCTGTGGAATTGCTGCAAGCGATCAAACAACATATCAACACACAAGTTGGGGTGTAAGCGATCATGCGCCGCTTTTTGAAGGAAGTCGTCATTATCTTGTTGGGGATCATTGCGGTGATCTACTTAGCAAACCCCACTGCCGGATTTTTGGAGTTGATCCCAGACGCCGTGCCGCTGATTGGCAACCTTGATGAAGCCACTGCCGTGCTGATCTTGCTCAGTACCTTGCGCTATTACGGCATTGACCCCAGTAAATTATGGGGCAGGCCAGATCAAGCGCAATTGCCCGCAAACACCGAGCCGAACAAGCGCGACGTAGAACCCTAGCGCACGTATTTATAAGGGTATGGCGCCCGATCGTTCCATCCCCGTGTAACGACTTCGCTTGCCCTCACCCTAAATCCCTCTCCCAGAGTGCGAAAGCCTTAATTCGTCCTCCTTCGCCCGTTGTGGGAGAAGGGACGGGGATCAAATCCGCACGGCAAGCCTGTGATTCACTGATTTTGATGGAATTCTCGCCACAATCCTGCCCCGTTGCGAACTCACAACTTGCCAGAAGGCGCGTGATGGCTGACAATAGACAGTCGTTTGCCGACAAAACGACCCGCTAGAGAAGGCTACTTGTTATGGAATCGCCGTTACCGTCGAATGAATCTTTGATTGCCTACAGCCAAGCGATTGGCTGGAAAGACCTTGAACACTACAAGCGCGCTTTTAACCAAGCTGTAAAAGACCTTGCCAACGACCCCGCCACACAGAATACGCTACCGTTAGATACGCTCTCGAAGCGTACCGGGATCACCGTGCAGGCGGCCTTTGACCCCACCGACCTAGACAGCGCCAACGTCCTCTTTATGGAGGTAGACGGCCACCGCGCCGTGTTGGGGAGCTATGTAAACCAGCGCTATCGGCGCGGCAAGTCGGTGATGGGCGCGCTAGTGCCGTATAACCTCAACCCGTCTGTACATCACTTGAACCTAGCAGAAACCGCCAACCCCGCCACACGGATGCAGGCGCTTGGCGCAGAGCTAGAGCTTGGCTTGCTGCACCGAGACGGCAGCGGCCCTTCGATTGAAGAAGTGGAACACTACATTGGGCGTTATAGCGTTCATGCTCGCCGCTTAGGGATCACCCCGCAAGTAGATCATGAAGCCTGCCAATATCAGATTGAAACGCACGTTGCCCCCAGTGTGGGTTATCACCGCACGCGCCACTCGCTAGACGGCATCATGCAGGCGTTGGTTGCCACCAGTGAAGAAACCGGCCTGATTACCGCCATCCTCTCGTCGTACCCCACGCGCTCCGACTTCCGCATGAGTCCTGACCCCAAAGTCCAGAGCGCGGTAGACCTGATGTTGGCGCTCAACGGCGAGTTTCCCGAATTTGGTCAACGCTTGGCCGACGCCAACGCCCGCTATCACGTCACGCCGCCCGCCCACCATGTAGAGATGTTCCGCAATCAAGGCTGCCACATCCACCTAGACATTGCCGGGCGCAGTGAGGCGCTAGGGCTGTTCACGTTTTATACCATGTTGCGTAGCGCCAGCGCCGCCGCCAGTGCCGCCGTCCTCAAGGGGGGGCCGTTTGTCAACGGAACCTGTGATGCAGAACTGCTTTGCACCCGCGAGTACCTGCGCCACACGACCATCACGGGCAACTACATCACCATCCCGACCAGCCCGCACTACAGCGATGACGGCTTTGACACCTACGCCAACCTGCTCAATTCGCCGCGTGTAAACGCTGTTGCCCGCGCCCACCTGATTGACGACAATAACGGCTCCCCCGTTAGCGCTATGCACAATCCGCTTGGTCGCATCCGCCCAGATTTAGGCAACAAAGACCGCATCTGCACCATTGAAAGCACAGGGATGCCGACTAACATCAGCGCGGCGCGCATGGCGGCGGTCTTGGCCGACTTCGAGTTCAGTCACTTGCTCATGGAGCATTACTACCGGATGTACGGCACTGACCTTGAGCCAATGATGGCAAACGCCGAAATGTGGGCGATGATGGGGCCGCTGCCCGGCAACGACTATCAAGAGATGCACCGCCGTTCAGACCTAGAAGGCACGGACTTCACGCTACGGGTTGCCACTGGCGTAGAGATGAGCTTACCAGAGTTCTATGAGCGCAAACGGCGCTTTATGCACCGTGCGCTGGCGGATGTGCCAAACGTCACCGCCCGCAGCATTGACGACGTATACACCAGCTTAGGGCGGATGCTCGACCCACTAGGTGGCAAACGCGCCCAAACGGTAGAGCAGTACATCGCTGACCCTAAACTGCGGAGTACGGGCAACTGGGGGCAGATTTTGCGTGACGCCTACATCGAAGAAGGCGGTGTTGTAGGCGCACACCATCCCGACGCAGTGTTGCGCGTGGTGACGCGCGTGCATGATGCCTTGCGCTCGCGCTATTTGACGTAATAGCACCATATATTGCACCAACCTAAGCATCATTTTTGTCCGTAAAATGTGGACGCCCCGGTGGGTCATCCCTACATAACCGTTGTGACCTATAGGGACGTGCCACTGGCGCGTCCGCAAAACGCCGAAAAACCGAAAACGCCATTTTGACAGAGGCAAACCATGAAATTTGACGATGTGCGCGGCATCATTTGCGATATGGACGGCGTGCTGTGGCGCGGCAATACCCTGCTCAACGGCTTTGCCGCCTTCTTTGACCTGCTCCACGACGCTGACCTGCCCTTCATGTTGGCGACCAACAACAGCAGCAAAACCCCCACAGAGTACGTCGAACGCTTGGCAGGCTTTGGCGTCACGGTCACGCCCGAACAGATCATCACCAGCGGCACGGCCACCCGCGACTATTTGCAGCAGGCTTACCCACACGGGGTGGCGTTGCATGTGGTCGGTAGCCCATCGCTCAAGGCGATGTTGGCCGAAGCAGGCTTCCAGATCGTTGCAGAGGGGGCAGATGCGGTGATCGTTGGCCTAGACAAAGACATGACCTACCGCACCTTGATGGAAGCAACCTTTAACCTGCGCGCCAAGCCGAATGTGCGATTGATCGGCACCAACAGCGACAAAACCTTCCCCGGCGAACGTGGGCTTCAGCCCGGCAACGGGAGCATTGTTGCGGCACTGGTCAGCGCCAGCGACATCCCGCCAGAGTTTATCGGCAAGCCGCACGCGCCGATGTTCCACGCCGCGCTTGGGCATTTAGGCACAACGCCCGCCGACACGTTGATGATTGGGGATCGGCTGGATACCGACATCGCAGGGGCGGCTATACTAGGGATTCGGACGGCGTTGCTGTTCAGCGGGGTCACACACCATAACGACTTGATCGAAAGCGATATCCAGCCGGATGTCGCCTACGATGACCTGAAAGCGCTCATCACCGCATGGAATTACACAGGCGGCAAGCGCAAACGCTAAAGATGCCACAATAAATGCAGGTGGCTGTTGAGAAAGGCGTATGTGACAGGGCAATCGCGTTCTCCAAAAATGTGCGATTTTAGGGTAGGGGCGCAATATA
>JBMOFU010000065.1:0-15172 GCA_049318725.1 Phototrophicaceae bacterium
GATCCCCCTCGGAAAGATTAACACCCTGTTTGTGCAGGCATGACCCCCGATTTTGTATGGGGGAGAACCGATGTGTTCGCCCTACCTTGATATAATTACCCCACCACCGCCCGCGCTGCGTACATCTTGTGGCCGTCACGCGGCGATTCTCGAACGCCGACCTGCTCAATTTCCGTCCAGCCCAGTTGCGCGGCCATATGGCTGAACTTGGCAAACGGAATCGGGTTCGGCACCCAAACCGGGTGGCCGCTGGAGGTTTCATACTCCACAATCAAGAAGGTGCCGCCCGCCGTGAGCGTTTTAGCAATGCGGGCAAAGGCTTCCGCTTGGTTCCAGCGGACGAAGTGCAGCGCGTTCGCCACCAGCAGCCCATCGAATAGGGGGAGCGCGGGCAGGGCTTGGGTGAAGTCGGCTACCACAGTTTTGACATCGCGGGGCTGACCGTTGAGGGCGTGACGGTCTTTATCTAAGGCATAGAGCGTTGCCGCATCCCCCACCAATTCGCGCAGGGCGCGGGTAAAGTTGCCGTCGCCTGCGCCGAAATCTGCCCATGTGCCGCCTGTAGAGCGTACTCCAGCGCGAATTAGGTTCACCAGTTCATCGTGCGTCATCGGTTAGTATGCCCCCTCACGTAGCAACACTCGCGGGATCGTCCGCAACAGAATTTCGATGTCCAGCCGAATTGACCAGTTCTCAATGTAGTAGATGTCTAGCAGCACCACCTCATCAAAGGGGATTTCGCTGCGCCCGCTGACCTGCCACATGCCGGTGATCCCCGGCACGGTCTTTAGGCGTTGAAAGTGCCACGCATCATACAGCGCCACCTCATCGGGGGTCGGCGGGCGCGTTCCGACAAGGCTCATTTCTCCGCGAATGACGTTGAGCAGGTTGGGCAGTTCGTCTAGGCTGGTGCGGCGGATGAACTTGCCGATTTCCGTAATGCGCGGGTCATCTTTGATCTTGGGGAAGCGTGGGTCTTGGTTGTACTGCTTGACCAGTTCGGCGCGGTATTTGTCGGCGTCGGGGATCATGCTGCGGAACTTGAAGATTGAAAACGGCTTGCCATTTTCGCCAACCCGTTCTTGGCGATACAGCACATTTCCGCCTGTGCCGTCTAGCTTGATGGCTAAAGCGACCAGCCCAAATAGCGGCACCCAAAGCGGCGCGCCCAACGTCACCAGCGCAAGGTCAAGCAGTCGCTTAAGCAAGCGGTTGCCCGGCGAGATGCGCCCTTCTTGCAGGCTCAATAAGGGGATGCCGTCCAAGTTTTCGAGGTGTACCTGCCGCAAATTGAACTGGAACAAATCTGGCACGAGCCGCACTTCTGCCCCGTTTTGGCGGCACAGGTCTACCAGTTGGCTGACACGCGGTTGCGCGCTAGAAGGCAAGGCGATCACGACCAAATCTACCGATTCGGCATGGATGGCTGTCGCAAGGTTATCAATTTTGCCCAGCCCACGCAGGCGGCCTAAGTCCACGTTGCCGAGCAACGGATCATCGTCTAAATACCCGACCGGACGGTAGCCCAAGTCACGGCGCGCCAACATCACCCGCAAGACGGCCTGACCGACCTCTTGCGCCCCGACCACCAACACCCGCCGAATCCCGATCCCGCGTTTGGCACGTAGATAGGCGTAGTACCACGCCCGCCCCCAACGCAAGCTCACCAACAGCACAATGGTGATGACCGCCACATACAACAACATCAATCGGCTGAATCCGCGCGCTTGGAGGGCAAAGCTCATTGCCATAATCACCACAATGCCAGTGGCGGCGGCATTGGTGATGGTGGTGATTTCCTCATAAATCGAGCGCACACGGGTGCGGCGGTACAGCCCCGTGCTGGCGAAGTTGACCAGCAACCAGCCGACGAATACCAGCGCATACAGCGTGTAGTTGGCAAACGGCACAAGGAACAGCGGCTCTACCGCACGGAACAACTGCAATTCATAGCGCGCCAGATACGCCAACCACACCGCAAATAGGCCGAATAGCACATCCAGCGCGGGCATCAACCATGCGGGTTCATCAACGGTCATGCGGGTGATGGGCGGGGTATTCGGGGGGACTTGCAGTTGATCGGGAACGGTTGCCATAAAAAAACCTTTATCCGTGGGTAACTACAGTGGCGAGTAACGAGTGACTACAGTGATGAGCAAGGGCAGTGACGAGTGATGAGTGAAAAACACTCGTTAGGCATCCCTATCTTTACTGTCTTTACTCATCGCTTTTTTTCACTGTCTTTACTGCCCTTACTGTCTTTACTCATCACTGTTTTTACTGTAATTGACTGTTTTTATAACTGTTGACTGTTTGTTGTGCTGTATTTTCCCAAGTATAACGCTGTGCCGCAATTAAACCACTATTGCGCGCCTGTTGCCGCCATGCGGCGTCATCCCGCGCACGGATGAGCGCCGCCGCCCACGCTTCAACATCGTGCGGGGCGACCAACATCCCCACCGACCCACCGACCACTTCTGGCAGGGAGGACGTATCCGCTGCAATCACGGGCGTTCCGCAGGCCATCGCCTCTAGCACGGGCAGGCCGAAGCCCTCATACACCGATGGATAGACGAACGTAGAAGCGCTATTGTACCAAAGCGCTAAATCTTCTGTAGGGATGAAACCGACGAAGCGCACATCGTTCGTAAGGTTGTACGCCGCTACCGTCTGGAAGATTTCCGCGTAGTCCCAGCCTTTGCCTCCGCCAATCACCAACGGCGGACGCTCGGTGGGGGGGAGTGTGGCGTAGGCGCGCAGCAACGTAGGCAAGTTCTTGCGCGGCTCCAGTGTGCCGATGAACAGCCAAAAGACATCCGGTAAGCCTTGCGCCAAACGGAACGCCGAAACCTGTTCAGCGGGCAACGGACGAAATACAGAAAAGTCTGTGCCGCCGGGGGCGACATCCACCCGTGCGGGGTCAATATCAAAGGTGGCGATGACATCCCGCGCCGTGCTTTGGCTGATGGCGATCACCCGCGTGGCGTGGCGGCAAGTGTGGGCGGTGAAGGCGCGTAAATATGCCCGACGCGACGCCGACAGCACTGACGGATAGTGGATAAAGCTCAAATCGTAGATCGTCACCACGTAGGGCGGCACAGGCAACACGGGTGCGACAAACGCCAGCGCGTGCAACAGGTCAAAGTCGCGCACGACAAACGGCTGGATCATCTGTTCCCAGATCACCCGCCGCAACGGGCTTTCGGTATTCATCCCTGCGCGGCGCACCTGCATCGGCGGCAATTCTAGCGGGTTCGACGCGCCGACCATCACCGTAAAGCGCCAATCGGCGGGGGCGGCGGCGGGCAGGCGTACCAACGTATTGAACATATAGCCGTGAATGCCTGCCGCACGGTATCCCGCACGCGGCGAGAGCAAATGGGCGTTAAGGCCGATGTGCATCATGCCTCTGTATCAGGCACTTGGGGGTTGGCTTGCCGTTGGGTGTGCAGGTCGCGGTTATGGTCGGCGTAGCGGCGCATTTGGCTTTCCCATAGCGGCATCTGCACCAAAACCTTCCGCAGGTTATCAGCAAAGGGGATGGCCTGTTCATAGTAGTGGATGTTGACGATGTACCAGTCATCCATACCGATCCCGGCGGCCACCGCGCCGATGAAGCCTTTGAGGTGGTCAAGGTCGCGCACGCGCACGCAAAAGGGATAAATCAGAAATCCGTTGGGATCGGTGAACATTTGGCGCACGCCTAAGCCGACATCTAGCTCATCGGCAAGGTCGGCCAGCGCTTGAAGTTGGTTCAGCCCGTGATGGTTGATGACCCAACTACAGGCGTAGTAGTGATGGAGCAAAATCGGTGCTTCGGGGGTGGGCATAGTTACTCCGCTGGATTTAAGACCGCTTGAATGTGCTGCTGCAATTGGTAACTGAGCGCATCTAGTAAGACAAAATGGCTAGGGAACTGGGTTTCTACGGGCATTAGCTCCGGAAGCGCTTGAGTGCGGATCAGAATTAAGCGGGCAGCCCCCTTTTTTTCACCGGCTTGGATCAACGCTTGTGCCGCTTGATAAATCGGTTCACCGACCCGTTGTACCCGCAATAGCACGGGACGCCCATCAATAAATTGATCGAAGATCGCATCTATCCCTTTATTGCGTTGAACGACCTTTACAGGTAGCCCCGCAAAGATCGCTTGTACATCGGCTGGCAGGTTCTCATAAGATTCCCGCCCTTGATGAAGCACCCGCGACTCTGATTTGATGGGGTTACTGAGCCGCGCTTGGCTAAGGCTAACAGCGCTTGGCAGGAGGTCAATCCCTATCGCTTGCCGCCCTAAACGCGCTGCGGCCACTAAGGTTGTGCCACTGCCGCAAAATGGGTCTAAGACCACATCCCCCGCGTTTGAACCCAACGCAATAATGCGCTCTAAAAGCAATAAGGGTTTTTGCGTGGGGTAGCCCGTGCGCTCTTTGGCCTTTGGGTTTAAGTAGGGGATTTCCCACACATCAGAGAGGGGAACCCCCTTTTTGGGGCCATTCAAAATGACATCCCCGTCGTCGTCACGGGCATAGACGCTTTTGCCCTGCGGGTTGCGTTCGCGCTGTTGCAAGATTTGGTCTAAGTTGGTGGTCGGTGAATAGGGTTGAAATTGAGAATTGAAGGTATAGGTTGCAGTCTTGCTATACATAAAAATGGTTTGGTGTGCCGGCAAAAGCGTTTTCTGCGGATTTGACCAGCGGCGATACGCCCAAATAATTTCAGCAAGAAAGCGGTCTGCGCCAAAAACGGCATCCAACAGCACCCGTAAATGGTGGGAGGCATGGCGGTCACAATGCAAGAAGATGCTGGCAGTATCTGTCATGACACGGCGGATGGCTTCTAGCCGAACGCCCATATAGTCTATATAAGCCGCCACACTATCCCATGCGTCCTCAAATTCGTATTCGTGTAAATCACGAGATTTCAAGGTGTGTGTTTTTTGGGTGAAAAATGGCGGGTCAAGATACACCAGCCCAACTGAAGCCGTTGATAAGGTCGCAAGCACATCACGACAATCCCCCAATAAGACTTGGCTCATGGCACGTTCTCGTCTGCGATGGCGGTTAAGATCGTATATAGGGGGATGCCTGTTTGCTCATAGACATGATCCCAGGCGGCCTGACTATGCAGGTAAAGCCCTTGATTTGCCCGATATAAGTCTTGCAGGGCGTCTTGAATCTTGATGGCTTGGGCGCGGGTAGGATAGTAGAACATCAGCCGAATGGGAGTATAGCCCGCCGCCGCTATTGCCCGCACACGGGCATGTTCCTTGAGGATGTGATCGCCGTCAGTGGTTGCATCCCGCCATTTGATTTCATAGGCGCTTGACCCCAACACTAAATCAACCTCAAAGGTTTTAGGGCGTTGCCCGGCGCTATTCGCAATTTTGAGGGATGTTGCGTTGGGGAACTTGGTTTGAAAGCACAATACCGTTGCCTGCTCTAATAAGGAACCCGCATAGCGGTATACAAAGCGCCCCATATTCTGGTAGCGATCTACCCTTTGCCCCTCTGCCAGTGGAATCCCTAACACCCGATAAATCAAGTAGTGGTCAGTCGGTTCATGTTGAAGGGCTAAATCACGGTCGGTGATTTTGCTTTGTAGGGTTTTCGCGTAGGTTTGTGCTAACTGTCGAATGGCATCTTCAATGGGCATGGCGATTCTCATGCGGGCAGTTTGCCCCATTTATATATTGCCGCATGATAACCCATCTGCAAGCAGGTGACAAATGAGAGGGTCACAAGATAAA
The DNA here is from genome assembly GCA_049318725.1 of Phototrophicaceae bacterium. Classification (GTDB taxonomy): domain Bacteria; phylum Chloroflexota; class Anaerolineae; order Aggregatilineales; family Phototrophicaceae; genus CAIRDJ01. The sequence goes on from JBMOFU010000065.1 coordinate 5,744, forward strand.
ATCGCACAGTGGGATGTACACCCACTGTCATCGTTTAATCCCCAATCAGCCGTATATCTACTTCACCTGCATAATCGGTACGGAAGCCGCGCCGCACAGCCTCTATATTCGCGGGATGTTGCCCCAACAGCCACATCAGCTTGACCAACGCCGCGCTTGGCGTCATATCATAGGCAGAAATCGCTCCGGCACGGATGAAGTCCACGCCCGTGAGGTAGTACAAATCTGCTGCGCCGATTTGCGCCTGCGTGCAGATCACCACGACCACGCCCGCCGCCTGCGCCCGCTCCACACTCGGCAAGAGCGATCCCGCGCCATCGTTGGGCAAGTTGCCCGCGCCGAACGCCTCAATCACCAGCCCGTGTATGCCCGTATCAATGACGGCATCTAGCACACGCGGGGACATCCCCGGCGTGATCTTCACCAGCGCGACGTTCTCATCCAGCGCGTCGGCCAACGTGGGCGGCTGGGTGGGCATCGGCAAAAAATCGCGCTCATGGAGTTGAAAGCGCAACCCCACTTTGCCCAACGGCGGCGCATTGAAGGACGCAAACGCTTCAAAGTCAAAGACGCTCATCTTGGCCGCCCGCACGCCGCGCAACAGTTGGCTGCCGAACATCACCACGACCTCTGGCAGATGGCGCTCTGCCCCCAATGCCGCCGCCCGAAACGCATTGATGAGGTTGTTGCGGGCATCAATCACCACTGACCCCGTTAACGGAGACTGCGAACCAGTCAGCACGACGGGCTTATTCAAGCCGCGCAACATAAACGCCAGTGCCGCCGCTGTGTAGGGCATGGTATCGGTGCCGTGTGTAATCACAAAGCCGTCATACTCTGGCAGGCGGGCATACACCGCACGGGCGATCTGTTGCCAGTGGGCAGGCGTCATATTGCTGCTGTCTATATTGAACAGCACGTCATAGCCGGCCAATTGCGGCTGCTCATCAAAGTACAGGTAGAGCTTTTCAAGTTCTGGCATGGCCTCACGAAAGTTCAACGGCGCGTCCGGAGGTCGTAATCCGCCTTCGGTTTGGGTCATTGCAATGGTTCCACCTGTGAACAATAAACAAATCCGCTGCATAAAGCCCCCTTGAAAGTGCTATTTGGGATAATTTTGGGATATATGCCCTGCCAATACAATGACAACTTGGGATAAATAGGGTATAAATAAGGGCAGTAAAAGCAATAAGGGCAGTAAAGGCAGTAAAGGCAGTAAAAAAAGTGATGAGTGATGAGTAAAAGCAGTAAGGGCAGTAAAAAAAGTGATGAGTAAAAGCACTCATTACCGTAGTTATCGTAGTTACTGAAGCACTCATCACTGTAGTTACTCGTTACTGTAGTTACCGTAGTTACTGAAGCACTCATCACTGAAATACTCATTAGTGTAGTTACTGAAATACTCATCACTGTAGTTATTCATTACTTGATTTTACTGTTTCTTTCCGTCTTAAAGGACAACGCCCATGCGCCGCTGGATTGTGCTGTCTGTGATCGCTGTGTTGGTGACGCTCCCGTTGACGTGGGCGTTTGCGCTGCAAAATCAGCCTGCTCCGCTCACGGTAGACATCACTGGGGTCAACCCGACTGACCTACCGCAAGTCACCTTGAGTTTGGTCGCCCAAGACCGTTTTGGGCAAAGCCTGCGTGACCTCACCGCCGAACAGATCACCCTCACAGGGGACGTAGCACAAAATGCCCGCGTGGTTAGCGTAGAAAGCATCACCCAAGACGATTTGCCGCTGGCAATCACGCTGGTGATTGATGTTAGCTCTAGCATGTCTGGCAGGCCGATCCAGCAAGCACAGGCCGCCGCCAGCGCCTTTGTGGAACAACTGGCCGCCGAAGATGAAGTTGCGCTCGTGACGTTTGCCACAGATACCCGCGTGATTGTAGACTATACCCCCGATAAAGCCGTGATCCTCAATGCGATTAACACCTTGAGCTATGGCGGCGAAACCGCGCTCTACGACGCGGGCGTGAGCGGCGTCTCTAATGCAGCGGACACTGAAAATCCGCGCCGTGTGGTGGTGTTATTGAGCGACGGTGCAGAGTACGGCAGCGGCACTTCTGGCGTGTCTAGCGGTTCGGCACGGGGCGCAGCGCTTACATTGGCACAGGCGCGGGGCGTCCCAGTCTACACGATTGGGCTAGGCTACGGCACCGACCGCAGCTACTTGCAATCGCTCGCAGAAGGCACCAACGCCCGCTTTTATGAGTCCCCTACGCCCGACGAACTGACGACGATCTACACTGAACTGGCGCAACTGTTCCGCAGCCAATACATCCTCACGCTGGATGTTCCCGTGCCGCTGGACGGCACGACCTACGCGCTAGGGGTTGAAGTGACCGCAGAAGGCGCTACCGCCAGCGACAGTGCCGAGTTCCGCGCACCGATCCCTGTGCCGATTGTGCGTTTAGGCGAGCTACCAACCGATGAAATCAGCGACGTGACCACTGTCAGTGTCGAAGTCAGCGCCGATGACCCGTTGACGGGCGTCAGCTTCCGCGTGGATGATGCTCCCGAGGCGCCGCTAGAGGCCACAACCAACCCGACGCTTGCAATAGACCCGTTCATGCTTGCGCCCGGTGAACATACGCTATCGGTCAGCGCAGTGGACGAAAACGGCGACAATGGGCAGGTCAGCGCGCCGTTTACTGTTGCGGCGCTCCCCCCGCGCTACACTGTCAGCGGGCTGGAGGCAGGCGATGATCTGCTTGGCAACGCCAGCGTACAAGTGAGCGACCTTGAAACCCAAGCAGGCGCGGCGAATCCACAGATCACCGTGACCATTGACGATAGCGACACAGTGACCATCCCCGCCGATCAAGCCCTCACGTTAGACGTGATTGCGTTGGGCGCGGGCGATCACCGCATCACCGTTGCGGTTGCCGACGACAAGGGCGACACCAGCATTACAGAAATCCCCTTTACGGTGAATCCGTTGGCGATCCCCACCGCGACGTCCACGCCTACCGCCACCTTCACACCGACGGCCACCCCAACCGCTACCTTTACGCCAACGGCTACATTGACGGTGACGCCAAGCCCAACGGCAACCGCTACCTTCACAGTTACACCGACAGAAGCCCCAACGCTTGACCTGACCGCCACCGCCGCGCTGGAACAAACCGCCGCCTTAGCCAGTAGTGCAACCGCCAGCGCCGCGAACGACCTTAGCCTTCAAATGACCTTAGCCGCCGGGATCGAACAGCAAGCCACCGAACTAGCGCAAGCGGCCACCAGTGCTGCCGATGCTGCTACCCGTGCCGCCGATGTTGCCCCCGCCACGCTTGCCGCCCGTCAAGCCACTGTAGACGCGGCCAATGCCAATATCAGCGCCCGCCGCGATAGCCTAACTGAAACCGCACAGGCCATCAGCGCCGAGCAGATCGCCGCCGCCCAAGCGACGGTTAGCGCCGAACAGACGGCATCCGCTGAACAGACCGCCGCCGCGTTTGCCTCCCTCAGCGCTGAACAGACCGCCCTAGCACTAACCCTTAGCGCCGAACAAACACAATCTGCCCAACAGACGGCCACCGCAGCGGCCATCTTGGAGGCCACGCGCAACGCCCAAGCCACTGCCACCGCTGAAGCGGAAGCCACTGCCGTCGCCCTCACATCTACAGTGGTGGCGGATAGTGTGGCGGCCAACGCCACCATCAATGCCGAAGCCACGCTCCAAGAGGCAACCCTCAATGCTGCACCGACTGCTTCCCCCACCGGCGGCCCGCGTAACGTCCCGTCAGCGACGCCCGGCGCAAGCATCACCGAAATTCCGCCGTCCAGTGGCGGCGCACTTGGCAGCATTCCGCCGTGGGCGTTGATCTTGGGCGGGATATTGCTAGTGTTGGTGATTATCGTGATTATACTTTCGGTTGCACGGCGGCGGCGTAACCCTTAAAATAACGTAGGCGTAGGGGCGCAATTCATTGCGCCCCTACAGAGGTTGGTACAGCATCCGTTTGCAAGAAAGGACGTTTAGACACATGAACCCACAACAAGAACGACAAATCACTGGGCTGGCAGCGTTGGCCTTGCTGGTGATCTTGGGCTTAGGGGTTGGCCTTGTCCTAGACTTGATCTATCACGGGGCGGTCTGGCGGGCGTTGCAAGCCTTGCGCGCCAGCAATACCAGCACACTCCCCAACGAAACGCGCACCGTCGGCGAACGTCACCGCGCTGACCTTACCTTCTTGTCATGACGCCACGCCTTCGTAATGCGCTCATCGCCCTTGTGATCTTGGCGGCGTTGGGCGTGGGTCTACTGCTGGATTTAAGCAATCGCGGGCAAGTGTGGCGCTTATTTTATGCCCTCACGGGCGAAGAAACGCCTGCCGCCCAACTGATTGGCGTGTTGCAATGGTCTGGGCGCTGGTTCCGCGCCCAACCGCAAACTGCCCCGCTCACCCCCATGGATCATGTGGGGGAAGTGCCGTTCGGCGCGAATGTGTTTTTAGAGCAAGAGGTCGAAGTCGCCAAGCGTGAGCGCATCTTACAAATGCTGTCGGATGCTGGCTTCGTGTGGTTGCGCCAAGAATTCCCGTGGGAAGACATCGAAATCAGCGGGCGCGGGGATTTTGACGATTGCCGCAACGACCTGAACGGTGACGGCACGCGAGATAGCCTAGACTGCGTTTCTGCATGGGCAAAATACGACAACATCGTAGACCTTGCCGAACAGTACGACATGCGCCTACAGGTGCGCCTGTCTAACCCGCCGTCATGGACGCACGCTGACCCTGCGCTTGGCACCTTTGCCCCGCCAGACGACATCCAAGATTACGTCAACTACGCTCGCACCGTTGCCCAACGCTATGCAGGACGCATCACCCACTATCAAATCTGGAATGAGCCGAACATCTATCCAGAGTGGGGCAACCAAGACGCCAACCCCGAAGCCTATACGCAGATGTTGTGCCAAACCTACGACGCGCTCAAGGCGGTAGACCCTGAAATTGTGGTGATTAGCGGCGCGTTAGCCCCCACCAATGCGATGGGTGGCGCAGACCTCAACGACTTCATCTTCTTGCAGCGGATGCTCGACGCAGGCGCGGCAGACTGCTTTGATGTGCTTTCGATGCAGGGCTACGGCCTGAACAGCGCCCCCAGTGACCGCAGAATGCGCCCGCAAACGGTCACCTTTGCCCGCCCGATCTACATCCGTGACCTGTTGGTACGCAACGGCCACCCCGAAAAGCCCATTTGGATCAGTGAAGCGGCATGGAACCCCGTGCCAGAGCCAGAAGAAGTCCCCAACATTGACGCACGCTACAACTTCGGCCAAGTGAGCGAAGAACAAGCGGCGCGCTATATGGTGGAAGGCTACGCACGGATGCAACGGGAATGGAACTGGTCTGGGGTGATGTTCTATTGGTTCTTCAAGCGCCCGGCAGACTACGAGCAGAACCAGAGTTTTTACTACTTCCGCATGGTGGAGCCAGATTTCACCCCATTGCCGGTGTATGACGCGCTGCGCGACTATATCACCACGCAGACGCCCACGCTGTATGCTGGTACCCACCAAGAGGATCATTGGGCGTTGACCTTCCCCGCCGAAGCACAGGTGATCCAAGCCGCAGGCGCGCAGTTCAGCGACGCCATCCAGACCCCCCGCGCCGACTTCATCGCGCACGGCACCGAAGTCACGCTGCGCTGGCAAGGGAACTCGCCGATCACGGTTTACCGCGATGGGCGAATCCTCAGCACGATTGAAAGCGGCGACGCGCTGGTTGAGCAAAATGGCTGGATGGAGCTACGGGTGCGCTTGGGGTGGTTTGCCGAAGACCATCCCCTACAGATCGAAAGCGCCGCGCCCTTCACGCTGGATAGCGTTACGGTCTACGATAACACGGTCAGCGACATTTTAATCTTGTTGGGGATGACGGTCTTGGTGATCGGCCTCATTGCGGTTGGGGTGTTTTCTGTGGGGCAACGGCAAGCGTAGCAAGTCACCCTTCCCCATGCCGGAGAGGGGGAGCAGGCAAAAGTCCCTCTCCCGTAGGGGGAGGGATTTAGGGAGGGGTTGCAGTAAGGCTATCATCTACATAAAAGGATACGCGATGCCGTTCACCTTCACCGAGAAAATTCTAGCCCGTGCGGCAAGCGTCCCGACTGCCCGCGCAGGCGACATCCTAGACGTAACGCCAGATGTGGTGTTGAGCCACGATAATACCGCTGCCATCAGCAAGATATTCGCGGAACTGCCGCATGGCCGCGTCAAACATCCTGAACGGCTGGCAATCACGCTGGATCACGCCGCCCCAGCGCCCACGCCCAAGCACGCCCAAAATCATCAGGTCGTGCGCCAATTTGTTGCCGCGCAGGGGATTACGAACTTCTTCGAGATCGGGCGCGGCATTTGCCATCAAGTGCTGTGCGAAGAAACGATCATGACGCCCGGCAAGGTGCTAGTTGGGGCAGACAGCCACAGCACGCATTACGGCTGGCTCGGCGCGTTCGGCGCCGGGATTGGCCGTACAGAGGTCGCGGCGGTTTGGGCAACGGGCGCACTATGGATGCGCGTGCCAGAAACGCTACGGATCACGCTCACAGGCCAATTCCTTGCGGGCGTGACGATGAAGGACTTCAGCCTGCACTTGATCGGCCAACAGGGGGCAGACGGCGCTAATTACATGGCCGTTGAGTTTGACGGCGCAGGCATCGCTACATTATCGGCAGAGGCGCGCATGAGCCTGTGCAACATCATGGCAGAAATGGGCGCCAAGAACGCTTACATCGCCCCTGATGCCGTCACATGGGGCTGGATCGAAACCCAACTGCGGCGTAAATACAGTGAAGCCGAAACCCACGAGCGCATAACAGCAATGCAGGCCGAAGCGCTGTATCCCGACGCTGACGCGGCCTATGCCGCGACGCTCACCTTTGACTTGAGCGCCATTGAGCCGACGATTGCCCGCCCGCACCGCGTAGACGCCGCCGCGCCGCTTTCCTCAGTGGCTGGCACGCAGGTGGATATGGGCTTCATCGGCACCTGCACCAATGGCCGCCTAGAAGACATCGCCGCTGCCGCAGAGGTATTGCGCGGCAAGCACGTCAAAGCGCGCCTGTTGATTATTCCGTCGTCGTCGCAAGTGATGGAACAGGCCGCACGGCTCGGCTATCTGGCAGATTTGATTGCGGCGGGGGCGACCTTCAGCACGCCGGGCTGTGGCCCGTGCATGGGCAACCATATGGGCGTACTCGCCCCCGGTGAAGTCTGCATCAGCAGCGGCAGCCGCAACTTCAAGGGGCGGATGGGCGAACCCGACGCCGAAATCTACTTGGCAAGCGCGGCAGTGGTCGCCGCCAGCGCCCTCACAGGCAAGATCACCCACCCGGCGGATGTGTAACCATACCCCTATCCCCAACCCTTTCCCCCACAGGAGAAAGGGAGCAGGGCAATTCACGAAGGCGAAAAGTCCCTCTCCCAACGGGGGAGGGATTTAGGGAGGGGTTGAGCGTTCAACCCTCAAACCCCGAATGGGCAATGTCATTTTACGGAGACCTTTCGCATGACCTTACACCGCGTCTGGAAGTACGGCGATCATGTCAACACCGATGTGATCTTCCCCGGCAAGTACACCTATACCGTGACCGAACGCGCAGAGATGGCGCAATACGCGCTGCAAGACCTAGACCCGACCTTTGCCAGCAACGCACGCCCCGGCGATGTGATCGTGGCCGGGCGCAATTGGGGCAACGGCAGCAGTCGTGAACAGGCCGTGATCGCGTTGGTAGAACTGGGCATCCGTGCGGTGATTGCCCATTCGTTTGCGCGGATTTACTACCGCAACGCCATCAACAGCGGCCTGTTGGTGATCGTTGCGCCACAGGCCGCCGCCGCCATTCAAGCGGGCGAGCAAATTGGCCTAGACATCGCCACCGCCCAAATTACTTGTGCGGCGGGGGTGTTCAGTATGGCAACGATGCCCGAATCCGTACAGCAGATTGTTGCGGCGGGGGGGTTAATTCCCTACTTGCAGGCGAATTATAAACAAACATAAAGGGATATAGTATTTTGCCGTGAGCGGTGTAATATCATGTTATCCTGTAGGGTCGTTCCATAGAATGCTCTTACCTATGCTTGCCTTCCTCACACAGAAATGACCCGCTATGGCAGAGCGCCACATCACCCTCATTCGGCACGGCGACTATGATAAATCTGCAACGGACATCGGCGGCGGCGACCTCACCCCGACGGGCATTGAGCAGGCCGAGCGAGTAGCGCAGGCACTGGTCGAGCAATATCCGGTGACGGCCATCTACAGCAGCACGCTGCGGCGGGCAATTTCTACCGCGCACATCATCGCCATTGCCCAGCACAAGGTGGGCTTTTCTCAGGATGAAAACCTGTGCGAAGCCGTGTTCCACATCCCGCCCAAAGATGAAGCCTACTTCGCCCAGTTCAAAGACTTAGGTTCAGAGGCCATCACCGCCCAACGAATTCGGGTGGCGCACGCCTATCAAACCTATGTCGTCGCGGCCAGCACCCAAACCGACGAACATGATGTGTTGGTTGCGCACGGCAATATCATCCGCTACTTTGTGGTGCGGGCAATGAACGCCCCGATTGATTTGTGGACGCAAATGGACATCTACAACGGCGGGATCACGCGGCTGTTGGTGCGCGAAGATGGGCAGGTCAAACTGGTGACGCACAACGAAATCGGCCACTTGCCCCGCCGACTGTGGAGCGTATGAGGGGGACGCAGGATTGCGCCCCATCCCCCCCGAAAACGTTAATTCCCGCTGGCGCCAATCGCATCTTGAATGGCTTGGAGTTGTGCGCCTTGCGTGGCGATGATGTCTGCTTGGGCTTCCGCAGTGGCCTGTAAGGCCGCTAGCTCACTGGTTTGATTGGCCGTAGCGTTGTTCTGTGCGGCGGCGGTGGCGGTGACGTGGGCGTTTTGTAAGCGGCTGGTCAACAGGTCTACTTCCGCCTGTAGCGCGCTGATCCGTTCTTGTTGCAGGCCATATTGCTCAGTAGAGATGCCAACAGCCACAACGGTAGTCACAATAGTGTTTCCAGCGGCAGGGGTCGCGGCCTGTAAGGTTGCGATTTGGCTATTCAGCGCGTCAACCGTCGGTTGCAGGTCACTGGTGACGGGGGCAGCGGTAGGCATGGCCTGTAGCGCGGCGATTTGGGCGTTCAGCGCGTCAATGGTCGGTTGTAGGTCGGGCGCGCCTGTTCCGGTCGGCAGGGCTTGAGCGGTGGCGAGGTCAGCTTGGGCAGTTGCCAGTATACCCGCCTGAGCGGTGGCGCGTGCGTCTAGCCGATTGGTCAGGATGGCTTGTGACGTTGCCAAGACCCGTTCGCGGCGAATGGCTTCGGCGGCAGGATCAATGCCAACGGTGGCGGTCGGCGGGAGTGTGCCAGTGGGCAGCACCTCTGTGGCGGGGACGCTGATGGTTTCAACCGTCGCTTC
>JBMOFU010000066.1:0-15121 GCA_049318725.1 Phototrophicaceae bacterium
GCCGACGTTCGTGTGTATCGCCGCACGCGGCACGTCAGACAACGCCGCCCGCTATGCCCAATACTTGTTTGGCACGCATCTGCGCTGGATGACGGCCTTAGCTGCGCCGTCCGTCCATACGCTGTACGGCGCGCAACCGGATTTGTCGCGTGCGTTGGTGATTGGCATTTCGCAGAGCGGGCAATCGCAGGATGTCCGCCAAGTGGTCAGTGACGCCCGCGCACAGGGGGCATTGACCCTCAGCATCACCAATAACCCCGCCTCCCCGCTGGCGCAACTGGCACAATTTCACATTCCGCTAGAGGCAGGCGCAGAAAACGCGGTTGCTGCGACCAAGACCTATACCACCGAATTGGCAGCCGTCGCTATGCTCACCGCCGCGCTGGTGGACGATGACGAGTTCAGCGCCGCCGTGCAGAAGTTGCCGCAAGCTGTGCAGCACACGCTTGAAATGAGTGATGGCCTGCCGAATTGGGTAGAACGTTACCGCTACATGGAGCGTTACGCGGTGATCGGGCGCGGCTATAATTACTGTACCGCCTATGAGATCAGCTTGAAGATCAAAGAACTGTGTTCACTCACAGGTGAAGAATACAGCGAAGCAGATTTCCGTCATGGCCCGATTGCCGTGATCCAGCCCGGCTACCCGATTGTGTTGGTCGCCCCACAGGGAGCAACCTTCGGCGTGATGAGCGACTTGTTACACAAGCTCTACGACAAGCGCGCCGAGTGTTTGGTGATTAGCAACGATGAAAGCGTCAAGGAGTATGCGCGCCATACCATGCCGATTCCGTCTAGCTTGCCCGAATCGCTCAGCCCGATTGCGGCGGTGATCCCCGGTCAACTGTTAGCGATGTATTTGGCAGACGCGCGCGGCAACTCGCTCGACGCACCGATTGGGTTAACGAAGGTGACGAATACGGTCTGAAAAGCAGGAAAGACAGTGATGAGGAAGGGCAGTGACAAGGGATGAGGAACGAGGAAGAACTGTAGGGACGCCACCTGTGGCGTCCGTTGCGAACGATGCAGGGCAGGGATGAGAACGTGTTCAAGATCAGAAATATAGGGGTATAAAAGCTCTGGCGGACGTGGCAGGCCACGCCCCTACAATCCAATGTGCCTGTAGGGGCGCCACCTGTGGCGCCCGTAAAACCGACAACCCACTCTGTAGTGGGCAGCCGCACTCCTAATATTTCACGACACTACTGTTATAAAATACGCTCTGAGGAAAAGCAGGGATAAGTAATGGCAGGGAAAGTGGCTACGGCAAATACAAAACAATAGGGGAATGAACTGTCATTCCCCTACAACACCTGTATGTGGTTTCGTTATGTTGCCAGCGAAAGGATTTTGTATGACAGTCATCTATGAAACGCCACGAACGCTTGTGCGGGCTTTTGAGGCCAACGACGTTGACGATTGCTTTGTGTGGATGAGCGACCCAGAAGTCGCACGCTATGAACTTTACCCGCCCTATGATTATGAAGAAACACGCGAAGATGTGTTGCGGGCAGGGGCATTGCCGATCAACACGCCGGGGGTCTGGAATGAGTATGCTGTGGTGACACGCGACACGCGGCGGGTCATCGGTGGTGTGAGCTTTCATTACGACGATAGCGAAAACCGATCCTTTGAGGTGGGGTATCGCATTGCCACAGGCCATCAACGGCAGGGGTACGCACGCGAGGCCGTGCATGGCCTGCTGCAACTGGTTTTTTCGTTGGGGGCGCACCGTGTCTTTGCGATAATGGATGTGCGAAACACTGCTTCGGTTCGCTTGGCCGAGCGGCTTGGGATGCGCCGTGAAGCGCACATGCTCCAGAATGTGTGGGTGAAAGGCGAGTGGAATGATGAATACATCTATGCCATGCTTGAACACGAATTCCAGCCTTAAGGGGATGCGATGACCCTCATTACTAACGCGCGGGTGATTGCGCCCGATACAACCTACGAGTGGCTGACCTATGCCGACGGTCAGATTACGGCAATCGGCAATGGCACGCCGCCTGCCGACAGCGATAGGATAGATGCAGGCGGGCGCAATGTGTTGCCCGGCTTCATTGACTTGCACATTCACGGCGCGCTCGGCCATGATGTGATGGACGCCACCCCGACGGCCATTGAACAGATTGCCCTGTTTTGTGCCAAGCACGGCGTCACCGGATTTTTGCCGACGACGCTCACCCACCACCATGACGCATTGATGGCCGCGCTGCACAACATCAAAGCGTGTATGGATCACCCTATCGGCGGCGGCGCGGCGGTGTTGGGCGCACACATCGAAGGGCCATACCTCAATGTGGAAAAAGCCGGCGCGCAGAACCCCGGCTATATTCGGTTGGCAACCCGTGATGAAGTGCTTGCGCTGTTCAATGTGGGCGGTGTGCGTCTGATTGACATTGCGCCAGAGTTCCCTGAAAACGATGTGGTGCTAGAAGAAGCCCAACCGCGCGGGATTACGGTGTCTATCGCGCACTCGTCAGCCACAGCGCAACAGACGCTAGACGCCATCCAACGCGGCATTACCCACTCCACGCACACTTTCAACGCGCAAACGCCGCTGCTTCACCGCCAGCCGGGGATCGTCGGCGCGGTACTGACATCGCCACAAGTGGCCTGCGAGATCATTGCGGATGGCGTGCATGTAGATTTCATCGCGGTTAAGGTGGCGTGGCTGTGCAAGGGGGCGGATGGTCTGATGCTGATTACTGATGCGGTGCGCCCAACGGGGATGCCCGACGGTGAATATCCGTTTGACGAACGCACCGTAATCTTGCGCGACGGGGCGGTACGCTTGCCCGATGGCACACTAGCCGGGAGCGCGCTCACCCTTAACGTTGGCTTGCGGAACTTGCTCACGGTCACAGGCCAGCCGTTGAGTATCCTCTGGAAGACCGCCAGCTTGAATCCGGCGCGGGCAATTGGTTTGGCAGATCGCAAGGGGAGCCTTGAGGTGGGCAAAGACGCTGATATGGTCATCGTGGACGACGCGATCAACGTTTATCGGACGGTTGTCAACGGGCGAACGGTGTACACGGCATGACGCGCACGGCCATTGCAGTAGACATCGGTGGGACGAAGGTCGCCGCCGCATGGGTGGATGAATACGGCACGGTCAGCCAGAAGCGGCTACTGCCGACGCCGCACACTGCCGATATTCTGCCAGCGGTGGCGGCGCTGTGTCGTGAACTCATGACCCCTGAGATTGTCGGGATTGGGGTGGCTACCGCCGGGCAGGTTGACCCCGCAACAGGGATCATCACGCACGCGGTAGACACACTCCCCGGCTGGACAGGGGCAAACATCCGTGCGGCGCTGGCGCTCGAGTTCCCGTTCCCGTTGGCGGTTGAAAATGATGTCAATGCGTTGGCGCTGGCTGAACAACGCTTTGGGGCGGCGCGCGGCTTTGATCGGGTGTTGTGTGTGGCGGTGGGGACAGGCGTCGGCGGGGCGTTGATCGCCAATGGGCAAGTGGAACACGGCGCGCACTTTTCGGCGGGGGAAGTCGGCCATGTGTTGGTGGACTATCGCGGCGGGCGGGCGTGTACCTGTGGGTTGAACGGTCACCTTGAAGCCTACGCCAGCGGCCCAGCGATTGCCGCCGACTATGCCGCACGGGTGGGGGTGTCTCAGATGATCCCGTTGCCAGAAGTCGTACAACGCGCCCATGAGGGCGACGTGATCGCCCGCGAAGTCGTGCAAGAGGGTGCGCGCGTGCTGGGGCTGTGCATCAACGGGCTGTTGAACGTGTTTGATCCGCAAGTGGTGATTGTCGGCGGGGGCGTGGTCGAAATCGGCGCGCTGTGGTGGGAACCGTTTGCAGCGGCCTGTCAGGTTGGGATCATGCCAGCGGCGCGCGGGTTGATCTTGCGGCGGGCAATGCTTGGCGTAGATGCACCGTTAATCGGGGCGGGGTGTTTAATCCTCTAAACGGATGCACACGCAGGGAGGTTTTGATGAATCCGCTAGATGCCGAAAGTCACTTTCTTGAGGTGAATGGCCTAGACATTCACTATTATGTGGCGGGCGACCCCACCGCGCCGACGGTCATCTTGTTGCATGGCGGCGGGATTGATTCGGCAAAGGTCGCATGGCGGCACTTGACCCCTGTGTTGGCACGCACGCATCGCGTATACGCGCCAGACTTGCCCGGCTATGGCGAAAGCAGCCCGCCCAACGCGCCGTATACCACGCGGCTGTTGATAGACACCGTGCGCGGCTTCATCGCAGGCTTGGGCATCGGGGCATGTGCGCTGCTTGGCCTTTCGATGGGTGGGGCAACCGCACTGGGCTATACGCTAGAGCATCCCGAACAAGTCACGCGCTTGATCTTGGTGGATAGCTACGGCCTGCAACGTCACGCGCCGCTGCATCCACTATCGGTGATGGCCTTACGCCTGCCGCAGCCCATCACCCGCTGGACGTGGGCGCAAATTGCCCAATCACGCCCGATGTTGTGGTCTGGCTTGGCGGCGATCTACTTCAACCGCTTGGCGCTGGACGCACAAACGTTAGCAGACGCCGCCGAAAGCATCCACCTTGATTTATTCTATGCTTGGCTGGCGGGGGAAGTGCGCCCAGAGGGATGCCTCACCGACTACAGCGACCAATTGCCCACCCTCCACACCCCGACGCTACTGATTCACGGCCAATTTGACCCTTCCATCCCGCTAGTGTGGGGCCAACAGGCGGCAGACAGGCTCCCCAACGGGCAACTGGTGATGATCCCGTTGGCGGGGCATTGGGTCAACCGAGAGCGCCCGAGCCTATTTAACCGAGAAGTGGTCAAGTTTTTGTTGGCGGAGGAAAAACAAAAGGGCGATCGTTCTTTTGATGAAATTAGACATTATTCGGAATAATTTCGCGATAGGCGCAGCGTCCATTGATGCCCTAAACCGAACGGATGACACAGGTGTCGTCCCTACTATCCTAGGAACCGATCGTGTAGGGGCGAGGCCTACCTCGCCCCTACACGATTTTCAACGGAAATCTACAAAATGCGCGGTTGTGTGCGTAACCTGAGTTATAACAACGCGCATGGCTAACGGCGCAATTGGTAAAGGTCGTAACGGGCATCCGTGTAAGGCGCAGCCAGTGCAAACGGCTGGGCGCTATAGCCTTCATCGGCCAAGCCTTGTAGCACCCCATCAGCGACGGTTGCCGCTTCGGGTTGCACCAGTACCCAAATGATTGGAGCGCCCTCAAGAGCAGGCCGGACATCTGCGAATGTGCCATCTATATAAAGACGGTCTAGTGAAAGGCCATCTAGTGTAGAAAAGCGGGATGGCTGCGAAAAATGCCATTGTTCTGCGGCAGGCACATTACGCAGGTAAAAATCACGTAGCACCAACGCCAGCCAAGCATTATCTGTCAGGACGATTATCGGCTCGTTCGGTTGGTAATCGTTGGGCAACAATAGTGCAGGTGCAAAGTTGCGGAAGCCACCTACCTGTACAAGCGTTGCACGATATACATACTCTGCGGGTGGGGGGGCAATGGTATCAAACTGACGTTGCAGGCAACTTTCATCAAGATGTAAAGCCAGTGAGTAAAAACAAGCATCGCTGGAGGCATTAAGGTAGGGCGCCAGTGTTACCCCTTGCGGATAGGCTTGGATAACACGCCCGGTGAACCACAAAGCGTTCAAGCACAACGTAGTCAAAATTAGTACCACCGAACTAACATTCACCCACAACCACACACGCCCCTTCCAAGTAGGTTCTGTGTGTGGTTGTATAACCCACACTGTTGTCATGAACAGCACTGTCATCCAGAAGCCCGCCGCCATTGGATGATAGCGGCCTTGATCGGCGATATATATCAGTTGGTCAGGTGGATAGATGCCAATACGCACGGCAATCACCAACAGACCAGCCGCCCCCCCATATGCTGCCAACCCCATCCAGAACAGACTGTGCCGCCATAAGATGAGCTTTGCGCGCAACACAAGCACACTGTTGACAACCAATAAGGCCATCCCCCACAGTGTGATAAGCGTATTTTCTACAAGCCCCAGCTTGATAATTGGTGCGCTGAGGAATACCGCATAACCCAGCACAATAAGATGGGGCATTGTGCGGTAATCCGTAAAGCCGTTTCCCTCCCCTAAAACGCTTTCTGGTGGGGTGTAGGTGTAGGTAGCCCAGAAGGGCGCAGCGAAGTACAGCCCAACCACAACCAACGCGGTGACAACCCACACCAGCACATACCCCGTATGACGGTAGCCAGCCAACCACATCACCACTAACAAGATACCCCAACCGACAATGCCGGCTGCATTGCTAAAGGTTAGGCCAATGGCACATAGCAACGCCAAGCAGAAGTTCATGGGTGTGCGCTCGTGCGCCGTGAGCGCCCACAGTCCCCCCACTAACCATGCTTGGCTCAACAGCCAAATTCCGTTGATGCCGTCTATCCACAGCTCGGCGCTGGCAGGGGCAAAGATCAACACGCTTAACACTGCGGCGCTCACCCCACGCAAAGCAGGGTAAGTGCGCCACACCCAACGCATCATCCCCCCCCAATAGAGCAAAGCTAGTGCTACATTGAGCATCCCCCCTACACGGAAGTCCCAGTCAACAAGCACGATTTGCGTTACGACCAATGCTCCCCACCATGGGTGACGATGTCCGTTGTAGCTGATAAACAGATCGTTGAAATCCAATTGGCCGCTCTTTAGCTCCTGCGCCCAATAAATACCAAGCCGCCACTCATCTCCGTGAGGGAACTGCGACATCCAATACGCGCGGATCATCAACACGACCCACAGCGGCGGGATGGCCGCCAACAACAGAAAAAACACTTGAGACAAGCGATAAAGCCGTTTATGCGCTATAACTGTCATATACCCCTCCGTGGTCAGGTGAGGGTGATTATCCCCCCTATGCCAATTTGATGCTAGAATCTTTTTTGGTGGCATCATTTGTTTGAACAAACCATAGGCTTGTGTTACTATTCACAATCGCTTGACGTAAGCGAAAAAGGCTTTCTCCGTGTGGGATCGAAAGCGACGAAGGGCGGACTTTGAATGATTGAAACAGTGCTGTTCATTATTTTTGGTGCAGTGGCAATTGCCGCCGCTGTGCTGATGCTGTTGTCGGAAACCCCCGTCCACAGCGCGTTATTCCTGATTGTGAACTTTGCTTGTGTGGCCTTTTTCTACCTGATGCTAGAAGCCCCCTTCTTGGCGATGGTGCAAATTGCCGTGTACGCGGGCGCGATCATGGTCTTGTTTCTGTTCGTCATCATGCTCTTGGGGACGGAGCGCGCCGACAAGGGGCCAAGCGCCATGCTTGCCAAGCCCGGCACGCGCTATCAACCGGTGGTGGCGTTAGGGTTGGCGGCCATCTTGTTGGGGACGGTGGCTGTAGCCGCCCTCAATGTGGACTGGGACAACGTGACCGATGGGGGGGGGCAGCCGCGCGTGCGCGTGGGGATGTTCGTCAACACTGGGCGCGAGGTTGAGCTAGTCATCGGTGAAACGGTGTTGGCAGAATCTGCGGCTTACGGCTCGGCCACCGAGTATGTCGCGTTGCCCGCTGGCGAGTATCTGCTGCACGGGATTGACCGAGAAACGGGCGATCACGTTTTTGAAACGTCCCTGACCCTTACACAGGGGAGCGTGCAAACGGCAGTGGTCTACGGTGTGGGGGAAGATCAAACGCCTGCGTTTGCGCTGGTGGATGACCTGCCGGGCGCAACGAGCAGCGGCACGGGGCGCTTGACCGTGTTTAACGCCTATGGTGAAGCAGTTGCCCTGCAAGATGTCGGGATTGTGCAGCGTGACGGCGACCTGCAAGTGTTGATCCCCTCTATTGCGGCGGGGGCGGCCAGCGAACCGCTGGAATTGCCAGCCGGCATTGCAGACTCGCTGCGGCTGGTGCGTGAAGGCCAAGCCGCTGTAGAGCGCGACGCTGACCCGCTGTTCAACATCCGTAGCCTTGAAGTGAGCCAAAACACCAACCTCTTGGCGGTGTTGACCCAACAGCCGGGCGCGACCTTTGCCGATTTGCGTGTGGTCAGTGCCGAAACTGAGTTCAGCTTTGGCAGCCCGCAAGCCGTTGGGCAATTGCTCTTTACGGGTTATCTGTTGCCGTTTGAGGTGGTCAGCCTGTTGTTGTTGGCCGCGTTGGTTGGGGTGATTGTCATCGCACAGGGGCAATTGGCGCATGTGGATGTGTACCATCGTTCTGCCCAACGGATTGCCCGCCGCCGTGTGAGCCGCCCGCTTTCCAGCGTAATTGCAACGCAGGTACAAAGCGACCCCACCGAGCCGCCGCAGTTGCCCGCTGGGGATTAAATTTATCTGTGGGGGCATGATATATCATGCCCCTACAATGTGTGACGCTAATTTGGGAAAGGCAGATACGGATGGTAGATACACCCGCCTTTATCGTGTTGAGCAGCATCTTATTTGTGTTGGGGACGTTGGGCGTGTTGTTGCGCCGCAATGCGATCCTCGTGTTTATGTCGGTCGAGTTGATGCTCAATGCGGGGAACTTGGCATTGGTGGCGTTTGCGCGCCACTGGGATAATTTGGATGGGCATTTGTTCGTGTTTTTCGTGATGACGGTGGCTGCGGCAGAAGTAGCGGTGGGCTTGGCGTTGATTGTTGCCATCTTCCGCACCAAGCAGAGCATTGACATTGACGAACTGCACCAGTTAGAAGGTTAGGTCACATGGCGCAAATCGTACCGTTGATTATTCTTCTGCCGGCGTTTGGAGCCTTCGTTAATATTTTTTACGGCTCTAAGCTCACCGAACGGCAATCGGCACTGATCGGGATTTTGGCCTCTAGCGGGGCATTTCTGGTGGCGGTGCTGTTGTACTTCAACTTGGTGGCGACCAACTACCAAGAGGCGATCATCAACCCGTTTTTGGATAGTTGGCTGCTGATTCCCTCTGCGGGCATCAACATCCCGTGGCAGATGCGCGTAGATACCCTAAGCGTAACGATGATGCTGGTGATTACGGGCGTTGGCTCGTTGATCCATGTCTATGCGTTGGGCTATATGCACGGGGATTCGCGCTTTTCGCGCTTTTTTGCCTACTTGAATATGTTCTTGGCCTTCATGTTGATCTTGGTCACGGGCAACAACCTGCTGATGCTGTTCGTCGGTTGGGAAGGCGTGGGGCTGTGTTCTTACCTGCTGATCGGTTTCTGGTGGGACAAAGCGCATGGGGTGGGCTACAACAACGCCAACGCCGCACGTAAAGCCTTCATCGCCAACCGTATCGGGGACTTCGGCCTGTTGATGGCGATGTTCCTCACCTTCTGGACGTTCGGCACGCTGGACTTCTTCAAGGCGGGCGAAATTGTCAATCCCGGCCATCAAACGGGCGCGGCGTATGCCATCTATGGTGGCGCACACGGCGGCGAAGAATCGCACGGCGGTGCAGAGGCCGAACATGGCGCAACGGGGGCAACCGACGAACACGGCGCAACCGATGAACACGGCGCAACCGAAGGCGACCACAGCGAAACCGCCCCTGCTGAAGGCGAAGAAGCCGCAGACGGTCACGCGGGCTTAGTCCTCACAGGCGGGATGTACACTGAAGAACAACCGCATGGTGAAGATGCCGCACATGGCGAAGCTGCCGCGCATGGCGACACCGAAGCGTTGGTCTTCCCTGACAACAGCCATATTCCCTACGACCAATTGGGGATTTTTGGCCGTTTTGAGCGCTTGCTGGAACAACAAGAATCCAACGGCCAACCGCTGATGATCCAGTTTGGGCCGTTTGAGTATAGCTTGCAAACGGTGGTGACGATCATCACCTTGTTTATGCTCTTGGGCGCGACGGGTAAATCTGCCCAAATTCCGCTGTTCGTCTGGCTGCCAGACGCGATGGCAGGCCCAACGCCTGTTTCGGCTTTGATCCACGCCGCGACGATGGTCACAGCGGGCGTCTACATGATGGTGCGTGCGAACGTGCTGTTTGACTACGCCACTTTGACCTCTTTCATTGTGGCAATCATCGGCGCGACGACGGCGGTGATGGCGGGCTTTATCGCGCTCGGCCAATGGGACATCAAGCGTGTGTTGGCCTACTCTACCGTCAGTCAGTTGGGCTTCATGGTGGCGGCGGTTGGGCTTCATGCCTACGTGCCAGCGATGTTCCACCTTGTGACGCACGCCTTCTTTAAGGCGCTGTTGTTCTTGGGCAGCGGCAGTGTGATTCACGGTGTAGAACACGGCCACCATCACGCGCACGCCCATCACGACGACCATGCCCATGATGCACACGGTCATGACGAGCATCACGACGACCACGCCCACGAAGAAGCGCCGTTTGATCCGCAAGACATGCGGAACATGGGCGGGCTGGCGGCCAAGATGCCGATCACCTTTATCACTTACTTGTTCGGAACGCTGGCGCTGGCGGGTATCTTCCCGTTTGCGGGCTTCTGGAGCAAGGACGAGATTTTGGCCGACGCATGGCTGGCGGGCTTGAACGGTGAGGGCGTGCTGCAAAGTTTGGGCGGCTACATCGTCTTGGGGCTGTTGCTGGTCGGCGCAGGCTTCACCGCCTTCTATATGTGGCGGCAAATGGAGTTGGTGTTCTTTGGTAAGCCGCGCAGTGAAGCCGCCAAGCACGCCCCAGAAAGCGTTCCGGCCATGACGATCCCGTTAGGTGTGTTGGCCTTCTTTAGCCTCACGCTCGGCGCGATGAACCTGCCCGGCTCGCATCAATTTGCCACATGGCTGCAATTCAGTGTGTTGCACGCCCACGCGGGCGAGTTCCAACTGCTGTTGGCGTTGCTGGCGCTGACCATCGGCATCGGCGCGATTATCCTTTCTCGCAGCATCTACGGCAACAACAAGGGCTACGTAGACGGCCACGACGCGCTAGACAAAGGCGCATTTGCACCCGCGTTCGCAGCGGCCAACGCCCGCCTTTATTGGGATAACCTCTACTTTGCCGTGTTCATCAACCCGTTCATTGCGGCGGGCAAGTTCCTTGCCAACCGTCTGGATTGGGCATGGTGGCATGACGGCTTCCATAATGGGCTGGTCGCCTTGTTCCAGTGGATTGGGCGCGTGTTGGCGCGGCCAGTGGACAAAGGCTTGATTGACGGTTTGGTCAACGGGCTTGGGCGCTTGCCCTTCTGGGCGGGTGGCCGCCTGCGCGGGATTCAAAACGGTTACGTCCGCACGTCGGCGCTGGTGCTGTTTTCTGGCGCGGTGTTGGTGATTATCTTCTTGTTGATCCCGTTGTTCACCAACGGCGGGTAATTGGGCAGCGCGCATTCCGTAGGGGCGCAAACGATTGCGCCCTTACCATCGCAATCATGAAGGAGACCATTCGGCAATGTTTGACGATTTCTCGATTTTGACACTTACCCTGTTCCTCCCCATCATCGGGATGACCGTGCTGTTGTTTATGCGCGACGATCAGGAAAACGAAATTAAATGGACAGCCTTCGGCTTCACCATCGCCACGTTCCTTGTGTCGTTGTTGGTCTGGGCTGGCTTCGACAACAGCGTCCCCGGCTTGCAGATGGTGCAACAGTGGACGTGGATTCAATTCGGCGACTTCACGATCAACTATTATGTTGGCGTAGACGGCCTGAGCTTGATTTTGATCTTGCTCAGTACGTTCATCATGCCGTTGGCGGTCTTGAGCAGCTTTGACGCCCATGTGATCCATGAGCGCGGGCGGTCTAAGCTGTACTACATGTTCATGCTGCTCATGGAATGGGCAATGCTCGGCGTGTTCATGGCGCAAGACCTGTTTGTGTTTTACGTCTTCTGGGAAGTCTCGCTGGTGCCGATGTACTTCTTGATCGGGATTTGGGGCGGCGACGAACGCCGTTACGCTTCGATCAAGTTCTTCTTGTACACAATGGCCGGCTCTTTGTTGATGCTGATTGCCATTCTGTACATCGGCAACCAAGCAGGGACGTTCACCTTAGCGGGTGAAGGCGGCATCTTGGCACAACTGCAAAGCGGCCTGATTAGCTTCCCTGCGACGCAAACGGGGCTAGGCGGCGTGCAAGGGCTTCTGTTCTTGGGCTTCTTCATCGCCTTTGCCATCAAGGTTCCCGTGTGGCCGCTGCATAGCTGGCTGCCAGACGCCCACGTTCAAGCGCCGACCGCTGGCTCGGTGATCTTGGCAGGTGTGCTGCTCAAGATGGGAACCTACGGCATTGTCCGCTTCTGTTTGCCGCTATTCCCGCAAGCGAGCGTGTACTTCGCCCCGGCGATTGGCGTCTTGGCGGTCATCGGCATTATCTACGGCGCGTGGGTCAGCTACGCCCAAACCGACGTGAAGAAGCTGGTCGCGTATTCCTCCATCAGCCACTTGGGTTTTGTGATTTTGGGGATTTTCGCGCTCAACCAAGCGGGCATCACGGGCGGGACGCTGCAAATGGTCAATCACGGCATCAGCACGGGCGGCTTGTTCTTGCTGGTGGGGATGCTCTATGAGCGCCGCCACACCCGCGCGCTGGACGCCTTTGGTGGCATCTGGAAGGCCATGCCCGTTTACGGCGGCATCAGCTTGATTGTGGTGCTTTCGAGCATGGGCTTGCCCGGCTTGAACGGCTTCGTGGGCGAGTTCACCATCTTGCTAGGCAGCTACGGTAGCGTGGTGTTGGGCGCGGTGTTCACCTTCTTTGCCACCACAGGCGTGATCTTGGCCGCAATCTACATGCTGCACATGTTCCAGAAGGTCTACTTGGGCGAACTGGACAAGGAAGAAAACAAGCACCTTGAGCCGCTCACATGGAAGGAACTGGCCGTCATCATCCCGATTATCATCATGATCTTCTGGATTGGCTTGTATCCGAAACCGTTCTTGGCGACGATGGACAGCACCGCCAACACGCTCATCACCGAAACGATCAATCCGGCATTGCCCGCACCTGCTGAGGGTGAAGGCGTCGCCAGCGCGATTACGGTTACCAGTGAGGGCGAATAACCCATGCTTGGGCTGCCTTCCTTCGCAGAACTGAACTTGTTCCCACTGCTCCCCGCGACAATCGTCGCGGTGGGCATGTGTATCTTGTTGCTGGTGGACTTGTGGATTCCCGACGGCCAAAAGACACGCACCGCGTGGGGCGCTATCGGGATTTTGATTGTGGCGTTCATCGCCAACCTATTCACGTTCAACAGCAGCGGTGAAGCGCTCGGCGGGATGTTCGTCGCAGACCGCATCACGGCCTTCTTGAACGTGGTGTCGCTCATCACGGGCATTTTGGCAGTCTTGCTGAGTATTGATTACCTCAAGCGCGCCCAAATCGAACGCGGCGAGTTCTACAGCTTGCTGCTGTTTTCCGTCAGTGGCGCGATGTTCATGAGCAGCGCCAACGACTTGGTGATGATCTTCGTGGCGCTGGAACTGTTGAGCATCCCCTTGTATGTGATGGCCGCCTTCCGCTATCCCAAGCGCAACGACAACGACCCGCAACACGTCAAAATGGGGTTGATGTCTGAAGAAAGCGGGATGAAATACTTCCTGCTCGGCGCGTTTGCCAGCGCATTTTTGGTCTACGGTTCGGCGTTGGTCTACGGCGCCACCGGAACGACCAGCCTGCCCGCCATCTTTGCTGCGCTAGACGCAGGCGTCAACGTCAGCTATGTGCTGGCGCTGTTCGGCGGCGGCCTGATTTTGGTCGGGTTGGGTTTCAAGATTGCCGTGTTCCCGTTCCATACATGGACGCCAGATGTCTATGAAGGCGCGCCCACCAACGTGACGGCCTATATGTCTGTGGCGGCAAAAGTCGGCGGCGTGGCGGCACTGGCGCGGATTTTGGCGACAGCGCTCCCCACCTTGACGATTGGCACCACGGAATCTGCCGCATGGCAGTTATCCGTGAGCGTGGTGGCGGCCTTAACGATGATCTTGGGGAACTTGGTGGCCTTGCGTCAAACCAACCTCAAGCGCATGTTGGCCTATTCTTCGATTGCACACGGCGGCTATATGCTCACCGCGATTGCGGCGGGCAGCGTGCTGGGTACATCCCAAAACGTCATGGTGGCCGTTTCGATTTACTTGATGACCTATGCCTTCACCAACTTGGGCGCGTTTGCCATCCTCATTGCGATTGAGAAGGACAACGGCACAGGGTCTAACATTGACGACCTCACAGGCTTGAGCAAGTCGCGTCCGGGCTTGGCCGCCATGATGTTGATCTTCATGTTAAGCTTGATCGGGATGCCTGCTACGGCTGGCTTCATCGGCAAGTATTTTGTCTTTGCCGCCGCAGTGGACGCTGGCCTGTACGTGTTGGCGATCATCGGTGTGCTGACCAGCGTTGCCAGCGTGTACTACTACATGCGCCCCGTCATGCGGATGTACTTGATGGATGACGGCGAAGGCGACCCGGCAGCGGGCGCAACGCCTTACGTGCGTTGGGTGGCGTATATCGCAGTGGCAGGCGTGTTGCTGATCGGCATTGTGCCGGGGCTGGCCGTCAACTTGCTTACGGTTGTGGCGTCCGCGCCAACGTTTTAGGCGAACTTACGGGGTATGGCCTGCCATGCCCCCGCTGTGTATAAATCAATGGGCGTGGGGGAATATTTCCTCACGCCCGTTTCATTTGTACCAGAGCAGATATATTTTTTAACCGATGGTATTGATATTGATATAGAACAAGGGGAACGATTGTGACGTTAACCAGCCTACTTGAAAAATTTAAGGCCGTCAGCACTGCGCCAACAGTCAACACTAAAGATGTCTTTGAAGCGGGTGACCCGCTTGCCCAACACATCCCGACGGCCAGCCCTGCCGATCACGCGGCGATGATCGCGGTATTTGCCGAAATCATGCGCGAGGCACATCCCTTTGTGGCAATGGTCAGCGCGCAGTTGGCCGTGTTGAGCTATGAAAATGGCGCAGATGCAGACCCCTTCTTGGATGATCTGGTGACGGCGCTCAGCCATGCGCTAGAGTTCGCCGAGCCGTACCTAGACGCCGCCGAAGCCGCCAACGCTGACCCTGATGACGACGACTTCTATCACGATCAACTGGACGCGATGACGCTAGAGGCCGCTACATGGATGGCTTCTAAAGATTACCTCAGCATCACGTTATTTATGTTGTGTCGTCACCGTGACGCACGGCTGCGCGCGGCGCGGCAAGCGGGGTTGATCGCCCAATTGTTGCGGGTGGCGCA
>JBMOFU010000067.1:0-15096 GCA_049318725.1 Phototrophicaceae bacterium
GAGTAGGGATCGGTGATGCCCAGTTCGGGGTTATGGTATTTCAGGTAGAGCGCGGCGTCTGCGATGAAGATCGCGCCGTCGTAGGCTTGTACGCGCCCTGCGTTGCTTTCGCCATCTGGCAGGGTTTGCTCCTCAAACGTTACACTCCAGCTTTCTGGGGGCGTATCGCCAAAGACTTCGGTGTTATACATCAACACGTTAGACCCCCACTGATACGGAACACCGTAATGCACACCCTCAACCGTGTGCCACGGGGCGTTTTGTAGCCGCTCGTCTACTGTTGACCAACTTGGAATCAGGTCAACGTTAATCGGTTGCACCCGTTCCCCGGCGATCAAGCGCAGGCTGGCGTCGCCCGAAGCCGTCACGAGGTCAAAACCGCCTTCATTCATCAACGCGACCATCTCATCAGAGGTAGCTGCCACTTTGTTCGTGACCATACAGCCCGTTTCGGCTTCAAAGTCCGTTACCCAATCATAGGCCGGGTCGGTGTCTCCGCGCTCAACATACCCTGCCCAAGAAACAATCGTCACTTGGCCTTCTGGCTCGCCAATGGCTTGCAGCGGGGCATCCTGTGCCATGACACTGGCTGCCATCATCAACAAGATGCTGCTTATCAACGCAATGAGTCTGTGCTTCATATAGATAAAACTCCCTATTTTTTGAGTGATCTTTACAAGTCGAGTCTGCGGCCAATGTCTCACAAGACTTTTTAGATTGTTAAACTGCCGCGTATCTTATTTTAGCAAATCTTTAGCATATCCTCAAACTTTGCTCAATTGTGGGTGCATTCGGAAATGAGTGCAGGAATAAATGCTTTTACTGTTTGTGTAGCATACAGCGCCCTCACCCTAAATCCCTCTCCCATTACGCGTTCCTCACAGGGAGAGGGACTTGTTTTTGTTCCCCTTCGCCCCTTGTGGGCGAAGGGGTTAGGGGATGAGGGGGTTTTTGCCCCGAAACCCGAATGCCCCCCCCACCCACGAAAATTTGCAAATTTAGACAAGGATGCGTTACCATTAAAGGTAGGTAACCGCTTGACCATCAGCGTTAATCATTTAGCAGATGGCCTTGCGCTCCTACACTGTTTTTGTTCAACATATATCCTCGGAGATGCTTTTCTTATGAAAACCACCCTACGTTTGGCGCTCTTGGTGGCGCTGTTACTTGGCGTATTGGTCTTCCCAACCACTGCCCAAGATGACTTGCTCCGCTTTGAGGCCGCAAGCTGTGAATACGGTGGCTCGGTCAAGTCGCTTGAAGCGGTAGATGCTTTGACCTTCCGCTTGACGTTGTGCAACCCAGACCCCGCGCTGCCCTCAAAGGTCGCCTTCTCTGCATTGGGGATTCACCCCTCTGAATACCTTGAAGCCACTGGCGGTGGCGGCCCAGAACTGTTCCAGAATCCCGTTGGAACCGGCCCCTACATGCTCGAAAATTGGGACTTGGGCAATGAACTGGTTTTGAGCCGTAACGACGGCTATTGGGGTGAGGCTGCCCTAGAGCCAACTGTCATCTTCCGTTGGAACAGCGAAGCCAGCCAACGGTTGGCCGAACTGCAAGCCGGCACGGTAGACGGCATTGATAACCCCGGCGTGAGCGAAATCGAGATCATCGAAGGCGATAGCAACCTTGCCTTGTTCCCACGCGCTGGCACGAATGTGTTCTATCTTGGTTTGAACAACGCCATTGCCCCGATGGATAACGTGAATGTGCGTCAAGCCATCGCCCACGCCATTGACCGCCAAAAGATCGTGGATGACTTCTATCCAGCCGGTTCTTTGGCCGCCACCCAATTCATGCCCCCGGTGATCTTCGGCTTCACGCCAGAAGTTGAACCGCTGGCCTACGACCCAGAAGGTGCGCGCGCACTGTTGGCCGCTGCTGAGGCCGAAGGCGTTACTTTGCCGATCCAACTCACGATTTCTTACCGTGATGTGGTGCGTGGCTACCTGCCCACCCCCGGCCTTGTTGCTCAAGAACTGCAAGCACAATTGGCTGAAGTGGGCATTGAAGCCGAAATCGTCGTGATGGAATCTGGCGCGTTCTTGGACGCCGCCGACGCGGGCGAGTTGCAACTCCACTTGCTCGGCTGGGGCGCAGACTATCCGGACGCCACCAACTTCTTGGACTACCACTTCGGTGCGGGTTCCTCTGCTCAATTCGGTGAAAAGTTCCCCGAAATTGTGGAAAACCTCACCGCCGGCGCACAACTGGCTGACTTTGATGCCCGTTACCCCTACTATGTTGCGGCAAACACCGCCATCCGTGACCTCGTACCGATGGTTCCGATTGCACACGGCGGTTCAGCAGTAGCTTACCGCGCTGAAATCAGCGGCAACCCGCACAGCAGCCCGTTGGGCAACGAAGCCTTCTCTGTAGTAGAAGACCCATCTGATGACAACTTCGTATGGATGCAAAACGCCGAGCCAATCGGTTTGTATTGCGCTGACGAGACCGACGGCGAATCGCTCCGTGCTTGCGAACAGATCAACGAAGCATTGTTGGCCTATGAAGTTGCTGGCACTGCGGTGATCCCCTCGTTGGCTGTTGAATACAGCGCCAACGAAGACCTGACCGAGTGGACGTTCACCCTCCGTGAGGGCGTGACCTTCCATGATGGTAGCACGCTGGACGCCAACGACGTGGTGATGTCCTACGCCGTACAATGGGTTAGTGACCATCCGTTGCATGTGGGTCGTGACGGTAACTTTACCTACTTCAGCGCGTTCTTCACCAGCTTTATCACCAGCGATCAACTGGCACAATAACACCAGCAAAGCTGCGTAAAATTCGGCGGGGCGCAAATAATTGCGCCCCGCCTTTTATTCGCTTTGCACCTTACGCATCCCATTCGTAGGGGGATGTTAAACACCCTTTCACGGACGCCCCAGAGGGTCTTCCCTACAATCCATGACTAGGAACGAGGTTTGCCTCGTCCGACGATGCTAGAGCGTCAAATGGCGATAGCGATCATCCCCGCGCAGTTCTTCCATCATCAACTGCTTAAGCCCATCACTAGCCCCATCCAACGCCGCTTTGATCTTGGCTTCGCCGCCCTCAAGGTCGCCACGCGCACCCATCAAGCCCCCCAACTGCACAGCAATCAACGGGTCATTGGGGATTAACGCCAGCGCGTCAGCATAATCACGTTCAGCAGTATGCAAGTCCCCCAGTGCGGCGTAGGCACTCGCACGCTTGGCGATCACCCGCCCGCGAATGTTGGCGGCCACGGCTGGCGAAACACGCGCTTCCAGCCCAATCATCCGCTCCAGTGCTTCAATGTAGTGAACGACGGCATCCCGGTATTGCCCTAGCTGTAGCGCTAGGTCGCCCGCCCATTGTGCCATATCTGCGCGTTCCGCCACTGCTAACGCCCGTAGCGGGTCGCTCATCGCCTGCAACAATAACAGTTGACGTTCTATAGCACGGGCGCGGAAGGCATCTTCGGTGCTAGTGCTTTCGGCCTGTTGCGCCCAAAGCAGCGCAGTCGGTAAATCTGTTAGGCGCTCATGGATGACCGAACTCAGGTAACAGTCTTCGGGCGTTAGGTGATCTAGGGCTGCCTGTGCTAACAGCGCGTCATGCAGTGCGCCCTCTGTGCCAACCCGTAAGGATACCTGCACCTTGAGCCGCAATGCCTCGCTATCGCGGGGGTCGGTGCTGATCTGTTGGTTGAGCGCCTCTAGCGCGTCGGCCAATTCGCCAGCCTTGATAAACGCTTCGGCCAATTGCATATTGCTGTAAGGCATTGTTTTAGGCTCCAGTGGGTGGGGTGAATAACGCTAGAATCCGCATCACTAGCAACCATTGCCAACAAACGGGTTCCCGCCGCCGCGTATAGGCCGTAGGCCAATCGTGGGGGGCGGATGTGTTAGCCGTTGCCGAGCGTGCGGCGGAGCTTTTCCACGTTCATCGAAATGGTTTCGAGGCCGTCTAGCTGTTGCTGGATGGCCTCGAAAATGTCGCGGGCGGCCTGTTGCGTGGTCTGCGCCGCTTGGCTGACCGCGACCAGCGCTTGCTTGGCAGTTTCGGCAGTTTGCACCCCCTCGCTGATCTGTTCCATGCCGGCGCGGTTGGCTTGGTCGGCCTGTTTAATGGCGCTTTGCACCGAGCGCAACAGCATCCGCACTTCTGCCGCCGCCTCTGTAGATTGTTTAGCCAGCACGCGCACTTCATCGGCAACGACGGCAAAGCCGCGCCCATGCTCGCCAGCGCGGGCGGCCTCAATCGAAGCGTTGAGCGCTAACAGGTTGCTCTGGGTGGCAATCTCGCTCACGCTGTTGACCATCGTTTCAATCCGTTGGGTGATCTCGGTGAGGGCGTTAATCTGCACGGCGATTTGGTTTACGTCGCCGCGCACCTGCTCTAAGCGCGCCAATGACGTGACTAAGGCCATCAGTCCGTCGTCGGCAATGTGGCTGTTATGCTCGGTCAATTGGGTGACACTGCGCGCCTGCACGGTGATCTGATCGGCAAGGATGATGTACTGCTCCAAGATCACGCCTGTGGTCGTTAGCGTCAAAAGCTGGTCGGCGCGCTCGGCCTCATTCGTGGCAACAGCGGGGGCGGCACGCGCCAAAAAGGGATTCATCGGCACGGTATCTATCTCTTGGGTGGCGTTGCTATCGGGTGTGTCAGTTACAGGGCGCAGGCGGGGCAGTAGCCACAGCGCGACCGCCTGCAACGGTAGGCTGATCGCCAATGCCACCACGCCTACCGCTGGATTCTGTAAGGCCAGCGCCCCCAATAAGCCGATGACCGCCGTGCCTAACAGCGCCCCCATCAGGCCCAGCAATGTATTGTGCGTGGTTTGCATGGGTGATTTAATTCCCCTGATATGAATTCGCGTTTGTTTGTAGGGGCGTCCCCCTACGATAAACTTGTGGATTCGGACATGGCGCGCCGCCTGCGGGCGTTCTGGATCATTTCTGGAATGCCGATGATGCCCTTCGGCAAATAGACGATCACCAGCAACAACACGAGGCCGCTAATCACGCCGCGATATTGATCGCTAAACCGCAAGACTTCCGGCAACGCGCCCAACGTCATCCCGCCGATGAGCGGGCCGAACCACGCCCCCGTGCCGCCCAACACGGCGTAGGCTAAAATATCTACGGCGGTATTGAAGCCAAACGCCTCTGGGGTGATAATGCGGGTCAGATGCCCGCTCAACGCCCCGCCCGCCCCCGCCAACATCGCGCTGAGGACGAACACCCAGTTCTTGATGTAGACCACATCAATGCCCATATTGGCCGCTGCGCGCTCATCTTGACGGATAGCCGCCATTGCCCGCCCCAAGCGTGAACGGCGCAAGCGCACGAGCAGGTATCCCGCGACGATGAGAAAGATCAACAGGTCGGCGGTGGTCGTCAACTTGGGGATGCCCTTTAGCCCGCGTGCGCCCTCCAGCAAGGTAAACCTTGAGCGCTCTACGTCGGTGAAAGTTTCGATAAAAAACTGCACAATGTTATCGAAGTTCTTAATCAACTCGCGGATGATTTCCCCAAAGCCGATGGTGGCAATGGCAAGGTAAATATCGCGCAGGCGCAGCGCAGGCAGGCCAATCGGTAGCGCGATGATCCCTGCCGCCAGCGCACCCGCCAAGACTCCCCACCATAGGTGGATCGTCGGCGGTTCAGTTGCCCAACCCCATGCGACAAAGACACTTGGCAGGTTTTGCGTGGTCAACACGCCCACATACGCGCCAATGGACATAAATCCAGCTTGGGCAAGGCTGAACATGCCCGTGTAGAGCGTTAAGTAAATGCTCAAGCCCATAATCGCGTTGATGCACATGAACTGGAACACCGTTTCGGTGATGTTGATGTTGCCTAAAATATCCCAAATAAATTCAATCATGGTGTGGCCTTATAGTTTGTCTTGACGGGCTTGGCCGAGTAAGCCCTGCGGACGAATCAACAGCGCCAAGAACAGCAGGACAAAGATAATGGTGTTGCGGTAACTGCCCCCTCCCTGTGCGATGCTGAAGGTTTGCAGCCCGGCCACCAAGAAGCCGCCTAATACCGCCCCGTTGATGCTGCCGATGCCGCCTAGCACAATCGCCACCAAGCCGACCAAAGACACCTGTTCACCCATGAAGGGCGTCACGTTGGTGAACACAATCCCGAACAGCATTCCCGCAGCCCCGCCGAGTGCGCTGGCTAAAAAGAACGTGAAGCCGAACACACGCTCGGTATCTACCCCCAACAAGCGCGCCGTGCGCTCACTAAAGGACACCGCCCGCATCGCCCGCCCTAGCTCAGTTTGGGTGACCAGCCACTGTAACCCGATCATCAACCCGAGCGCGAGGACGCTAATCAGCAGGCGTACCACCGATACCCGTACCCCTGTCGCGTCAAAGATTTGCGCTTCCCACGCGCTGAATTGGGCGCTGGTCAGCGTGTCTTGTGGATAGTAGGCCAATGTATTGCCGAACAATTCGGTCATCAGCAGTTGGCCGATGTTGACCAGCAAAATCGCCGCGCCGATGCTGCTAATCAGTTGCGCCAGCCGCTCTGCGCCGCGTTTCCGCAAGGGATAAAAAGCCACGCGCTCTAGGACGACGCCAATGATCCCTGAACCGAGCGTCGCAACGATGAAGGCCGCCCACAGCGGCAATCCCCACAGTTGCAGCGCGATCAAGCCCAAAATTGCCCCCCACGCAAAGACAGCGCTGTGGGCAAGGTTCAGCACGCCCAACACGCTCAACACCAGCGCGTAGCCCAACGCAAACAGTGCGTAGATCGCACCGAGTGAAATTGCATTCACGACCTGCTGTAATAGTTGTTCAAGCGGCATGGCGGTTTGTCCTAATAAATTGCCTTACGCAGTCCCTTTAGAAATAGGGTGTTATACACGGTTTCACGGGCGACACAGGTGTCGCCCCTACAATGAATCCTCTGTAGGGATAAGGTCTACCTCGTCCGTCCGTTGTTGTGGCCTTAACATCGCTAACGCCTAATCAGGCATGGTACAAGAACATGGTTTTAGGCCGTTTCGCGTAGGTTGACTATAGCATAGCGGGGAAGGCGTCTGCAAATGTGAGCAGAGAATGCAACGTAGTAGGGGCATGGTGCGCCATGCCCTACCGTGAAATGGTCTGGTTTTCGAGAATACGTTCGCCCTGCCGTACCTTAAATGGACACTTGTCCGTAAAGCTACACCAGTGAAACCGCTACCAAATAGACTAGCAAGACGCTCGCCAACGTCCATGCGGCGGTGCGTGGTAGGTTATCACGCACCAAGCCGTGAATTAGTTCGTCTGACTTGCCATCTTTGTCCAGCTTAAGGTGTTTTGGAACCTCCAGCGCGATAGTCGTAAATAAGATGACCACGCCACAGACTGCCGTCACGAGGGTTGCCCACAGTGGGGCAGTGGGTACACGCACAAACACCAGCACGAACGTCCCCAAGCAGGTAATCACCATCGGGATCACCGCCACCATCAAGCGTTGCCCAAAACTGATGTGAAACGGCACAAACTCTGCCGACCCAACCAACAGATAGGTGGGGTAGCACACCACTTGCAACATCCATGATGCACCCGTGCAGTACAGGCACAGCGCCGCTAAAATAAGTACGAACCATTGTCCAGCGTCCATGAGGGAACCCCTTTTCTAAATCAAATTGTTGCTGTCAGTGTAATCAAAGCGCACTGGATAACCTATGACAAAGAATCCATAATTCCTAACTCATCGTCCAGAATAAGAGAAAACCCATGCACGACATCCTAACCGAGATATTGGGCGTGTTGCAATTGCACAGCCTCGTGTACTGCCAATCTCAGATTCATCGGCAAGATTGGGCATTGTGTTTTACCCCCGTCAGGGGGGCGGCGTTTCATGTTGTCAGTCAGGGGCAATGCCGCCTCAGCGACGGGACGCATGAAGTTGTGTTGTCTGCGGGGGATGTGTTGGTTTTGCCCTACGGAACGGAGCATCAAATTGCAGATCGGCAGAACGCAACGCCCCGCGCCGTGATTGACTTAGATGATGGGCAAGAACAGCCCTGCCGTGTGTTGCGTTGGGGCGATTCTCCAGAGGGGACAACGCTGATTTGCGGCATATTTAAGCTAGAAGCCTACAACACGCCGGGGATGCTTTCTCTGTTGCCGCCGCTGTTATACTTCCCTGCGGGCAGCAATCATAGCAACGGGATTGCCACCGCAGTCAACACCCTCATTGAGGAAGCCAATGCAGACCGTCAAGGCAAGTTAGCGATTTTGCATCGCTTGGCCGATATTCTCTTTGTGCAGTTGATCCGTGCTTGGCTGGCAGACCCCTCTACAGAGGCGAGCGGCTGGTTGGCCGGGATGCGTGACCCGCAACTTGCCAGCAGCCTAAGCGCCATCCACGCCCAACCTGCCCATGCGTGGACGGTTGGGCAGTTAGCAAGCCACGCGGCGATGTCTCGGTCTGCCTTTGCCGCCCGCTTTACCGAGATCATTGGTGTGCCGCCAGCGACCTACTTGGTCGGTTGGCGGATGCAGTTGGGCGCGCAACTGTTGAGTGACCCGAACTTGTCGGTAGTGCAGGTGGCAATGCGGGTAGGGTATGCGTCGGACATTGCCTTTAGTCGTGCCTTTAAGCGCTTGCACGGCATGAGTCCGGCAGCCTATCGGCGTGGGGTTGGGGCGCAGGGATAAGTGCAGTTTGACGCAAGCTGGCGGATTGTGCGAATCCTGAATTGATTTTTTCCCCGCTTGCGTCATAATCAAACCGAGAATTTTTACCCCATTTGCCTGATAATTGCTTCAGGCCATACTTACTTTTGGTCGGGGAGGCCAACGAAACGGTCATGACACAACCTGATGTCGTCTTGCGAAATGTCACCAAACAATTTGCCGGGGTAACGGCAGTAGATAATGTTTCACTCGAAATTGAAGACGGTGAGTTCTTTGCGATGCTAGGGCCTTCGGGCTGTGGCAAGACGACCACCTTACGGATGATCGCCGGTTTTGAACAGCCCACCGATGGCGAAATCTTGATTAAGGGTCAGGCTGTACAGGGCATCCCTGCCTATCACCGCCCGGTCAACACCGTCTTTCAAGATTATGCCCTGTTCCCGCACATGACCGCCCTAGAAAACGTGGCCTTCGGGCTAGAGATGCGCGGCATTGCCCGTAAAGAGGCGCTCAAGCGTGCCGCTGGCGCGCTAGAGATGGTGCAGTTGCCGCAGGTGGGCAAGCGTAAGCCTTCGCAGATGTCTGGCGGGCAGCAACAACGGGTGGCGCTGGCGCGGGCGCTGGTCAACGAACCGGCGGTATTGTTGCTAGACGAGCCGCTTGGCGCGCTTGACCTCAAATTGCGGAAGGCGATGCAGTTTGAACTCAAAGAGATGCAAACCGAGTTGGGCATTACCTTCATCTTCGTGACCCACGACCAAGAAGAAGCTATGACGATGGCGAACCGCATTGCTGTGATGAGCGAAGGCAAGATGCTACAGGTGGGGACGCCGACAGAAATCTATGAAACGCCTGTCAACCGCTTTGTGGCGGACTTCATCGGAGAAACGAACTTCATCGAAGGCGTGATTGTCGAAAAGACCAACCGCTTTGCCGATGAGATCGAAATCAACGATGAAACCATTCAACAAGGGCGGATTGCCCGCATCAAGACCCATGACGGGGTATTGATTGACGCTACGCTGATTGACGACAGTATGAAGGTAGATATGTCCGTGACAGTGGCGCTACGCCCTGAACGGATTGACCTGCTCCCGCTCAAGGGCAAGGTACAGGGCGCTGGACGTGCCGATGTTCCCGTAGAAAAGGCGATTGAGTCTATCCGTGCAGCGTCTAACATGAACTTGGTGTCCGGCGAAGTGTTGCAGTCAGTCTATATCGGTACCGACATGCGCTATACCGTGCGCGTGGGCGACCGCACCGAACTGATTGTGCGGATGCAGAACTACGGCGCAGGCAACGACCTGAACCTGCACGCAGGGGAAGCCTGCCATGTGGTTTGGGACGCAGAAAACGCCCGCGTCTTGACGACCTAAAATGTCTACCCGCCCCCTGCAACAAGATCGGTTGGCGTTGGCGCTTTTGGCGGCGGTGATGCTGGTGGCGTTGGTCGCCCGCATCCTGCCTAGCCCGCGCAACATAGATGACTCGTTTATCACCTTCCGCTATGCTCGCAACATCGCACAGGGGGCGGGCTTTGTCTATAACGTGGGGGTGGCTACGCTTGGCACCACTACGCCGCTCTATACGCTGATGATGGCCGCGATTGCCTTTGTCGTGCGCGGTAGCGACTTCCCTATATATGCGCTGGTGGTCAACGCGCTGGCGGATGCTATCAACGTGGCGCTGTTGTTTGTGTTGGTGCGCCGCCTCACGCAGACCCTCTATCCGGCGCTGTTGTTAGGCGGGCTGTACGCCATTGCGCCGATGAGCGTCACCTTTGCGGTGGGCGGCATGGAAACCAGCGTGTTCATCCTGTGGATGTTGGCAACCATGACGGCGTTTGTATTTGATCGCCCGCTGTGGGTGGGGATTTTTGCGGGGTTAGGCTTACTCACCCGCCCCGACGCCGCGCTGTGGATTTTGCCGATTGGCCTTGTACAACTGATCTTGGCGGTGCGTCAAACAGGCCGCCCACTGCTGCGCCGCCTGCCTTACGCGACCTATGCGGCGGGTATTTTCACGCTTGCCCCATGGCTGATCTTTGCCACAGTGTATTTTGGCTCCCCGTTGACCAACACCATTAGCGCAAAGGCGGTGGCTTACAACATCCCTGCATTGGGCGCCTTGACCAGCCTATTGCAAGTGTATGCCACCCCGTTTCTGGAATCGCCAACGCTCCCCCCCAACGGGGTTATGATTGCGGCCTTAGTCTACTTGGTCTTGAATCTGTTGGCGTTTAGCTACGTTGCCCGCCGTGAGCCGCGCCTCTTGGCGTTTTTGGCGTACCCGTTTATTTACTTGATCGTCTACAGCGTGGCAAACCCGTTGATGTTCCGTTGGTACTGGTTGCCGCCGCTGCCCGCATGGATGTTCGGGATTGTGATCGGGGCGTGGTTGATCGTCACCGCGTTGGCCGAACGGACATCGGCGCGGATCGTCTATCCGTTGGCGACGGGGCTGTTGGCGCTGGTGTTTGGCAACTTTTCGCTGCGTGGCTGGCTATTACATCCCGATCATGGGGCAACCACGCCCGCCCCAGAGATGGCTTGGCATGAGCTAGAACTACACTACCGCACGATTGGCGAATCTTTGCGCGAGGATTACGGGGTCACGGCGCAAACGCAGGTTGCCAGCGCCGATATTGGGGCTATTGGCTATTTTTCTGGTGCGACGATCCTTGACACCGTTGGGCTAGTTACGCCAGAACTCAGCCGCTACTACCCGGTTGACCCTGCGTTGATCGTTAGCGGCGACGACCCGCAAAACTACGCCATCCCCCCGTCGTTGATCCTTGATGCCCAACCCGATTATTTTGTAACGATGGAAGCCTTTGTCCGTTTAGGGCTACTCCAAGAGCCAGCGTTCACCGAAAACTACACGCTCATGCGCGAAATCCCAACCGGATATTACGGGACGGGCGTGCAACTGTATGCCCGTAACGACCTCATCCGCTAATGTCAGAAAATCCAATGACGCGGGTTAGCGGCACAAGTGCAACTTTCATGCTATATTTAGCGTTATAAGAGGCAATAGCCAGCGATCTAAAAGACCTCAATTTGTCTTTAGCCTTGAGTGAGAGAGAGTCCGTATATGACCAGTTCACCATCCATCCTTGATAAGATTCAAACGCTGTTGAGCGCCAATATGCACGGGTTGGTTGACCGCGCTTTGGAATCCAATTCGGTGCGCGTGATGGATGAATACATCCGTCAGGTAGAGCGCAACCTAGAAGCCCTAGAAGATTCTGCCGCCACTGTGGGCGGGACGGTTCGCACGCTCAAGCGCAAGTACGAAGAATTTGCTGCCGCCGCTGAAAAGCTCGACCGTGACATTGACACGCTCATCATCAAGGGCAAGAACGACCTTGCCGGCGCCGCTCAAGCCGAACTCAATACCAAACAGCAGTTGGCGCAAGAATACTATCAACAATGGCAAGGGCAAGAACAACAGTACCAAAACATGCTTGGGATGCGCCTCAAGCTGGAAGCCAAGCTGACTTCTGTCAAGCAACAGCGCGAACAAGTGCGCGCCTTGATGGAACTGGCCGAAGCCAAGAAGCAAACCCTCAAGACCGTCAAGAGCTTGAACGACATTGCCAAAGTCGGCGACTCTGAAGTCAGCCGCTTTGCTGACCAAATCCGCACGCGCCTAGACCAAGAAGACGCCCGCCTAGAGATGGCAACCCGCAATATGGCTGACCAAGTGGAAGAAGCCGTTTCTGGCGGGGAAATTGACCGCCAACTGGAAGAACGCCGTCGCCGTTTGGGGATGGGCGGGGAACAAGCCTAAGCATTCCCTTTTTTAGGGCATAGCGCTGCAAAACGCCTATGCCCTACCCGACACACATTGCTTATGAACTGTTTGGGGTGGAATTGATCCATTATGACCAACATGCAACAAGAAGTACGTCAGCGGGCAACCCTTGCTGTACTACGCAACGCAATCATGAGTTGGCAAAGCCTTGCGACAATTGGCATCACCGCCGGGTTGCTGCTACTGGTTCCTGAACCGTTCCCGTTTTGGCAAACGTGGTTTTGGCTGATTGGGGGTGGGGTTGCAGAGGTCGCATGGGTGGTTACCTCAATGACTGACCCTGAAGCTGTGCGGTTGGCGATGTCTAAAGAGTTCGAGCGCAAGTATGACGTTACCAAAATCCAGAACCGCGTTTCTCGCCAGCGGGTGAAAAGCGCAATGGAATATCGCAACAACATGCTAGACCTTGCGCGGCGGCATCGTGGGGCAATGCGAACTCACCTAGAAACCACCGTGAGCGACATTGACGACTGGATCCGCCATATGTACGAGTTGGCGATCCATGTAGACGCCTTCGAGAGCAACGAACTGGTCATGAGAGATCGTCAGCGCGTCCCCACCGATATTGAAGCGACCAAGCGCCGCATTGACATCGAAAAAGACCCGCAAATCCGCCATGACCTTGAAGAAAAGTTGCGCCAACTGGAACAACAACTGAGCAACCTAGAAGCGACCATCAACAGCACCAAGCGCGCCGAAATCCAGCTAGAAAGCACGCTTTCTTCGTTGGGGACGGTGTTCGCGCAGATGTCTTTGCTTGGCACGAAAGAAGTAGACGGCACGCGGGCGCAACGGATGCGCCTAGAGATTCAAGACGAAGTGGCAGGCCTACAAGACACGATTGATGCACTGGATGAAGTGCAAAGCCAGCGTTTGG
Organism: Phototrophicaceae bacterium; assembly: GCA_049318725.1. Classification (GTDB taxonomy): domain Bacteria; phylum Chloroflexota; class Anaerolineae; order Aggregatilineales; family Phototrophicaceae; genus CAIRDJ01. Next base: position 13,320 of record JBMOFU010000067.1, read on the forward strand.
CAGTTCGTTAACCCATCTGTAGACCATCATCCTAATCGCGTTGTTGAATATCAAACACTAGGGGCATCCCATGTGATGCCCCCCCATGCCTGTAAAAACAGGGTTTTAATCTTTCCGAACGGGATCGCTATTGTCCGTTTTACCCCTATCCCCGACCCTTTCCCCCGTCGGGAGAAAGGGAGAAGGGCAGTTCACGACGGTGAAAAGTCCCTCTCCCTTTTTGGGGGGAGGCTACCTAGAGAGAGCCTTCGGGATTTAGGGAGGGGTTGTGCAACCCTGAGAACTTGCTTTTGACACCGATGGGACGCCCCTACACAGTTCACAAGGGTTTGGGGGCATGTTAATGCCCCTACCGATGGTAACGATGCTGTAGGGGACGCCACACGGCGATTGCACCGATTGCCTTAGCTTAAGTCCCCGAATACCGTGATGAGGGTAGTAATCACGCCCGTTGCCGTCAGCGAGAGGATGAAGCCCAAAATGGGATTATAGACGAACGACCCCGCAAAAGCGGAGATCAAGGCTTGGATGAACCCGAAATTATAGGCCTTGCCAACCCGCCCGATAACGCGGAAGGTAATCACCAACGAACCTAAGCTGATGATCCCCCCAATGATGAAGCCGCCAATCACTAGCGACAGGTCAAGGTAGAAAATCACCAACATAATCACCACAATCAACAGGTAGATGATGAGCAACGGCAAGGTATAGGCGCCACACACCTGATGTAGCTGATAAAAATACGTGCCGATCCCGCCCATCATGCGGCTTGCGACCAAGTGAACCACCCCGCAGAAGGCCAACAGCGCCAGCACCGTCCCTAACCATAGCCCCACCGCAACCAACCCCGCGTTGAGCAGGCTAAACACCTCTGGGAAGACCGTAAAGGCAGCCAAACGTGCGCTAAAGTAGTCTAGGGCTTCGGCCAGTTCGTCGCTGCCTTCCTCATACGAAACCGGTGCCAGCGCAATTTGCTCTAACAACACGGGGGTGCGGGCGCGGGCGCTTTGACCAAAGGCGAACATCACCAAGAACGTCCCTAAAAACAGCAATAACGACAGCGTGCCGAGGTCAATGGCAACCGATACAAGGTTATGGGAACGTGCAGTGTTCAGGTGAGACTGTTGTATATTCTGCACTTTCTGCTGGCGTTCTGCTTGGACAATCCCCTTGCGTTGGGAATCATCGCGCAATGCGCTGACGGCCTCTGCGTTGGGCAAGCCGGTCACGGAACTTGCCACACTGCTAAAATAGCTGTCGGTGGCAAGCGTCGGGTTGGCCTGAAGCGCTTTGGTGAGGGCTGCCATGGCTTTTTCGCGGTTATCGCCATAGCCTAGCGCACTATTGATATACTCGGTGGCACGGCGTTTATCGCGTTCGCTAACCACAATTGGCGCGGGTTCTTCTTCTTCCTCAAGTTCGGCGATTTGTAACACAGGAGCCGGTGCGGGCGCAGCGGCGTTGCCTGCCAAAATCGCCGCAACGTCTACCCCTTGCGCTTGAAGGTGCTTTTGCACATAGGCCGCCCCCTTACGGGCGAACTCCCGCACGCTTTCGTCTTTGTCCTCTTTGGCAATCCGAACCAACACGCGCAAGGCGCGGTCACTTTGCATCTGGGCGATGGTCTTCACAGCCGCTTTACGGTCATCTGGATTAAGGCTCTTGAGTAGTACTGCTGGGTCGCTGCTCATGATGGCGGTTTTCCCTCTGGCCTGATTGGTCGTTGATGAATCAGATGCTATTGTAGTGCTTAGGGGGGGGATGATGCAAAATTCAC
>JBMOFU010000068.1:0-15001 GCA_049318725.1 Phototrophicaceae bacterium
CGCACGGCCATGCCAAATTTGTTGTACATTTCAACAGGCGCTGTATAGCCGAACAACCGCCGCCCTTCCCCGCCCATGTAGTAGGCCATATCAATGGCCTCTTGCACGTCGCCGCGCGTTTCTGCAAGGATTTTACCCATCTCTTGCGTCATAAGGCTGGCGAGACGGTCTTTATTGGCCTCTAGCACACGCGCCAGATTAAACAGGATTTCGCCACGTCGGGGAGCAGGCATCAAACGCCATTCAGGGTAGGCCGCCTTTGCCGCCTCCACTGCGTTGGCAATATCGCCCGCGTCACTGTGGACGGCAATTGCCAAAACTTCACCGTTAGCAGGGTTGAGGCTCTCGAAGGTTTGCCCCTTTTCGCCTGCGACCCACTTGCCGCCGATATAATTCTTTATCAATTCCATAGACTGTCCTTGTTCACGTCAACAACCAATATTTGATGTGCTGCGAGTATAGACGGCTCTGGGGGCAACGTCAACGAACCGAAAGCACTCGTGCGCCTTCGGTACACACCTGCCCATGACGCCCTACCGCTGCAATCCCAACGGATTCATAGGCGGCTTGCATCGCCGCTGCCACACGCGCACCGACCAACGGATCATCACACACGGCCAGCAGTGTAGGGCCTGCCCCGCTAATCACTAAGCCTAAGGCGCCGTTGGCCTTTGCCACCGCACGGATGTGGGCAAAGTGCGGCATTAGGTGTTCGCGGGCTGGCTCCACCACGCGGTCAGATTCCATTGCCCGCGCCATCGCCGCTACATCGCCGCGATATAAGGCGTCTATCAAGCGGGCAACGCCTGCCGTCTGTTGGATCATAGTTTTCATCGGGATTTCTTTGGGCAATACTGCGCGGGCGTCAGACGTTTTGACTTCTACGGCGGGCGTGACCAATGCCAAATAGAGGTTCTGCGGGATGGGCAAGCGCAACATGGAAGCGACATCTACCCCGTCAAACAACGTAATCCCGCCAAACAACGCTGGCCCAACGTTATCAATGTGATAGCCACTGGCGACGGCTTCACCCTCTAAGGCCGCTTCAAGCAACTGCTCACGGGTCAGCGGCTCATCAAACAGCGCGTTAACGGCCAACGCTCCAGCGACAGCGCTGGCGGCACTGCTCCCTAGCCCGCTCCCCAACGGCAGATGCTTGTGAACCGTTAAACTAACGCCTTCTGGTATGCCAATTTGTTTTAGCACATGCAAGGCCGCTACCCCTGCCGTGTTTTCTGCGGCCTCCAGCGGCAAGCGACCACCGTCGCCTGTGATGGCCGCAATCCGCACACCAAGCGCGCTCTGACGCTCTGCGATGACAATATCGCCCGGCTCGCAAAGCGCTAAACCCAAAATATCAAACCCCACGCCCACATTGGCAACCGTTGCAGGCGCAAAGGCTTCGACTATCGCATTCGCCATGAGTAGTGCTATCCTTAACGTTGTTATATTCGTTGATTCAAGGGTGGGAAGAACGTGATGTCGAGCATCTTACAATGTATGGATTGTGAGCGACAATATCCAATTGACCAGTTGATCTACACATGCGAAAGCTGTGGCGGCCTGCTAGACGTAAAACATGACTTAGAAACACTGAAAACCACCCTTACCCGCCAAACCTTTGACGCCCGCTTAGGCGCAGGGCCATTAGACGCGCCCTACAATAGCGGTGTATGGCGCTATAAAGAGCTTGTGTATCCCAATGTCTCTAATGACTTGATTGTGACCCGACCAGAGGGCAACACGAACTTGTACCCCATCCCGCGCCTTGCAGAGTGGGTAGGCGTTGAAACCCTCTACTTGAAGCATGAGGGGGAAAACCCCACTGGTTCGTTCAAAGATCGCGGGATGACAGGCGGCGTGACTCAAGCGCGGGTCTTGGGAATGGCGCGTGTCGCCTGTGCCAGCACGGGGAATACTTCGGCATCGTTGGCCTCTTATGCAGCACAGGCCAGGCTTGAGGGGATTGTGTTCTTCCAGAACCGCAATATCGCGGCAGGCAAGCTGGCGCAAGCGATTGCCTATGGCGCTACGGGGATCCGCATCAACGCTGACTTTGACCGCAACCTAGAGCTTGTGCGGGAAGTCGCCGAACGGTTGGGCATCTACGTCTTGAACTCGATTAACCCCTTCCGGCTGGAAGGTCAAAAGACGATCATGTTTGAGGTGATTCAACAACTCAAGTGGAACGTTCCCGATTGGATCGTTGTTCCCGGCGGCAACTTGGGCAACTCATCGTCTTTTGGCAAGGGGCTGCATGAATTGTACCAACTGGGCTTGATTGACAAGCTCCCGCGCTTGGCAATCATCCAAGCAGAAGGCGCCAGCCCGCTATATCACGCCTACCTGCGCGGCTTTGACCACCTTGAACCGATGAAGGCCGACACCCTTGCAACAGCGATCAAGATTGGTAATCCGGTGAACTACGCAAAGGCGGTTCGTGCGCTCCATTGGACGAACGGCGTGGTCGAGATGGTCACTGACCAAGACATCATGGACACCAAAGCGCTGATAGATGCCACTGGTATCGGCTGTGAACCTGCGTCGGCGTGTTCGGTGGCGGGCGCACGCAAGCTAGTAGAACAAGGGATTATCCAACACGGCGAGACGGTTGTCGCTGTGTTGACCGGCCATGTACTCAAAGACCCCGACGCAGTGGTGAATTATCACACCAACGCGCTAGAGGATATTCGTCCTGCACACCCCAACCGCCTATATGAAGCAGAGGGCGAAGTGGCAGAAATCGAAGCCATCCTCACGCGCAAACAGGCACAACTAACGCCTGCTTAGTCTTCCCCGCAGTTGGGGCATAGGTGTTATGCCCCAACTGCTAGGCGGTTTGTAACAACCCCCGCATAAACGTCTAGCAATTCGTCCATGATCGCTTCCCATGTGCGGTTCAACACAGTTTGACGGGCGCGTTGCCCCATGCTACGCCGCAGACTAGGGTTTTCAACCAATTGACGGGTATAGTTCACCAGTTGATCTATGTCGTTCTCTGGGAACATGAAGCTATTCACGCCTTGCTCGACCATTTCAGGCATTCCCCCCACGCGACTAGCCACAATCGGCACGCCAGAGGCCATCGCTTCGGCGGCGACTAACCCAAACGTCTCAATGGATGAAGTCGGGAACAAAAATATATCGGATGACGCATAAGCGGTGCTGAGTTCCGCGCCGCGCATGTAACCAACAAACGTCACCGGGTAGCCAGCGAAAACGGTTTCAAGCGTCTTGCGGTAGGGGCCGTCGCCAATGATGGCAAGGTGAACGTCTGGCACAGCGTCTAACACATGGCGAATCTGTTCCACTTGCTTTTCTGGCGCAAGCCGCCCGGCAGAAAGCAACAGCGTTTTTTCAGGATTCCCGCCACTGAGCCGAGCGCGCATCTCTGCGCTGGCATAAGTTGGCGAAAACTTTTCAATATCCACACCACGTCGCCACAGCTTCACATCCCCAAAGCCGTGTGATTTCAAATCATCAACCGCATTGAGCGACGTTGCCAACACGACATCTGCCATGCTGTACACCCAACGGTGCAGCGTCCAGAGGGTATCTTCAAAGACACCGAAATTGTAGAAGCGTGCCATTTCCATCAAATGCGTGTGGAACGAAGTCACCAGCGGCCTATTCAAACGCTTGGCAAAGTGCATCCCCGCCACACCCGACACAACCGGATTCAACACATGGACAAGATCCGGCTGGAAGGCTTCTAGGCGGCTATAGACATCATCGCCCGGCAGGGCTAACGTCAGTTCAGGGTAGACCGGCGCGGGAATCCCCGGAATCGAAACCACTGGGTAGCCGGCATAGCTGGCGATATGATCGCCGGGGGCAAAGATCATTGCCTGATGCCCACGCTTACGCAGGTGATCTAACAGCAGGCAGGTAACGGTCACGACCCCATCTAGCTTTGGCAAAAAGGTTTCAGTAAACAGTGCAATACGCAACGATTGCGTCAACACAGGTTCAATTCTCCCAAGTGTGAATGTCAGTAGGGGCAAATTGCCCCTACAAAGTTAGGCCAGTTCGCGGGTAAGGGTCTGGCCGACGATATTGGCCGTCTTGCGCCAAGAAACAGTCGGTAGGATTTGATTCGGGTTGATGCGGTCACGATTGTCTACTGCAACTTGGATCAAATGACGAAGCACGTCATCATTCAGCAAGTGCGGTTGCAAGCCAAGATCAAGCAACTTGGTATGCTTGACGTTGTAGTAGTGCTGATCCAGTTCAACGCGGGGATTTTCGATAGGGGCAGTGGTGACATTCAAGCCCATTTCATTGCCAACCCGCGTAACCAGTTCTGCAAGGCCGTTGACGCTAAACCACTCTGTAATTTGGTTGAACACACGGAACTCCCCCGCCTTGGCCGGGTTGTTGATCGCCAATTCAATACAGCGCACGGTATCTTTAATGTTGATGTGGCCGCGTGTTTGCCCGCCGCCGCCGTACACCGTCAACGGATGACCGACAGCCGCCTGTACACAAAAGCGGTTTAACGCGGTACCGTACACTTGGTCGTAGTCGTAACGGGTAGCAAAATCGGGGTGCATCTCTGTTTCTTCGGTTTGTACGTCATATACAACACCTTGATTGAGGTCAGTGGCGCGTAGCCCCCAAATACGACAGGCAAAGTGGATGTTGTGCGAGTCGTGAACTTTGCTCAAGTGATAGAACGAGCCGGGTTGCTTAGGGAACGGGAGCGTGTCGGTGCGTCCGTTGTGGTGAATTTCAATGAAGCCTTCTTCGATGTCAATGTTCGGCGTGCCATATTCGCCCATCGTCCCTAACTTGACCAAATGACACTCTGGAGCATACTCCTTCATGGCATACAACAGGTTCAAGTTGCCAATCACGTTGTTGTATTGGGTATATACGGCGTGGTCACGGTCAATCATCGAATAAGGGGCAGAACGCTGTTGCCCAAAGTGAACCACTGCTTCTGGCCTGAATTCTTCAAAGACGGTTTGCAATAAGGGATAGTTAAGCATATCCCCCACATACAACTTCATACTTTTGCCCGTGATTTCTTCCCAACGGGCAACGCGCTTGTGCAGCGTCGCAATCGGGAGTAGGCTATCAAACCCTTCTTCAAGGTCAAATTGGCGCCGCACCATATTATCGAGCAGGGCAACCTCAAATCCCTTGCGCGCGAGATACATCGCTTGCGGCCACCCCAAATAGCCATCTGCCCCCAAAATTAAAACTCGCGTCATGGTACTTCCTCCGTGTATACTAGTAGGACGTAGGGTAGCAATACCGATTCCATAGGGTCAAAGGGTGAGAGCAGAGACCTTAGGGGAAAGGGCTACCCAGCGCTTGTGAAAGTGATGTCTGTCACAAACGTACAGACAAAGGGTAGAAACCCAAAACTTAAAAAAGAGTTACGCGGGGGATGTTCCATTTAGCGGGATGGGCGTGTGCTTTTACGCCCATCCGCAATAGGGGTTATAGCTGTTTCAGAGCTTGTGCAAGGTCATCTAACAGGTCTTGTGTGTCTTCTATACCCACCGCAAAGCGCACTAAATTGTCTTTTATGCCCAATTCTGCGCGTTCTTCTGGCGATTTTTCGTAGAAGCTCATAATCGCGGGCTGTTGAATCAGGCTTTCAACGCCGCCTAAACTCGGTGAGATATACGGGATTTGCATAGCATCAATGAACTTTGCTGTCGTCATCAAGTCGGCGCGGGTTTCAAAGCTGACCACCCCACCAAAGCCGCCCATCTGTTGAACAGCAACAGAATGGTCAGGGTGAGATGCCAAACCGGGATACCATACCCGCTCAATGGCGGGGTGTCCCTCTAAAAATTCGGCAACGGCTTGCGCGCTCTGGTTTTGTTGGCGCACCCGCACGCCTAAAGTACGAATCCCACGATCTAACAGGTAGGCGGTATGCGGGTCTAGCACCCCACCTAACACCCCACGCGCATCGCGTAAGGCAGACATGCGCCCAGCATCGCCGCCCACAACCACCCCCGCCATAATATCGTTATGGCCGCTTAGGTATTTGGTGGCACTATGAACGACAAAATCAATGCCATATTCAATCGGATGTTGGTTAATCGGGGTGGCAAAGGTGCTGTCTATCACGGTACGGACTTTGTAGCGTTGGCCGAGTTCTGCCAGCTTTTCAAGGTCGGCCACGCGCAAATAGGGGTTGGTGGGGCTTTCAGAGATGATAAAGCGGGTTTTCTTGGGGATAATCGCAGCTTCGAGGGCGGCATAGTCGCCCATTGGGACGACTGTGGTTTCAATGCCAAAGCGCTTGAGCCATGTGAGAACGAACTGCCGAGTACGGCGATAACAGTCATCCGTCATAATCACATGGGAGCCAGAGGGCAAGATCGTCAGCAACAACGAGGTCATTGCAGACATCCCGCTGGCGTATAACACAGCGTCTGCCCCACGATCTAATGCCGCGAGTTTCTTTTCAACGGCGCTAACGGTGGGGTTGCCATAGCGACCATATTCTTCACGCTCGCTGCCATTGCCCCACGTCTTGGATTCCATAAAATCAATGAGGTCTTGGGTGTTCTCAAAGGTATAGGTGGCAGTCTGGACAATGGGGGTATGCAGTGCATGGAATGCCTTATGGCGTGACGTGCCACCATGAACCGATGCTGTGCTACCGCCGTATCCCACCTGTGCTTCACTCAACAGGGATTCTTGTAGTTGCTCAATGGAACTCATTGCGCCTTATCACTCCTGATTGCTGAAAAACCCAACAAAAATGCCCAACTAGCACAGCACTACTTGGGCATTTGCTTCTGGAAGGGATCAAAAAAGACCTCTGGCGAGGTCTTTTGAGGTGTCGCTACAGTCTTGGGGGAATATACATCTTCCCCTAAGAGTGCGAGTTATCTTCCGAAGCAAATGCTTCGACGGATTTGGCACCTTCCTACTCGCCTTTGTAGGGGTTGCCGCAGTTTCAACGAGCCGTATCTCTCCACTGCTCTGGATACTTTCATCCAGCGTGCGTATTAGGTTGTTAAGAAATCTGGCGTTACGATAACATAAAAAGTTTTACACCGCAAGCACTTTTAGCAATTCTTTGGTTGAGTCTCATCTGAATTGGCATTATAATTTTAGAGGTTGCACCTACTATTTCCTAACCTTAGCCAAATCGCAAAGTGACTTCACTATGACCTATCACGTTGAAATCATGATGATGAGCGACCTCCACGACGGCACGCTCTACAGCTTTGACCTCAGTACCCTACCTACTCCGCAAATTCGGATTGGGCGCAGCGACGAGAACGAAATTGCTGTAACGAGCGATTTAGCCATTTCGCGCTTTCATGCCATCGTACTGTGGGAAAATGGGAATTGGTGGTTGCAAGATTTAGACAGCAAAAACGGCACCTTTATTGAGTACAACACCCCGCTAGATAGTGACCAACGGGTGCTTGGCAAAGTTCCGCTACAGCCACAGCAAATGTTCCGTGTTGGCAAAACATGGATGCGCTTCCAACCCGTTGAATGGCAAGCGAATGTCTAACCGTCCGCTCAAGACCCTTCTTGAGAATGCCCACCTTGAGGCGGCTAACCTTGCCCATCATTATGTGGGGGTAGAACACCTGTTTATCGCCATGATCCGAGAAACAGCCCACGAACACACCCTCACGGCGCGGGCGTTACACAAACTCCACCTGCCCCCGCAATATGTGCTAGAAAAGATTCAATATTGCACCTTCCCCAATGACGAAAAGCGCCAGTGGGAAGGCCACCCCCATAGCCCACGTACACGGGTTGTATTAAACCTTGCCTATGACATTGCGGCAGAAGTCGGGCGGGGGAATGATGTAAGCGAGCTTGACCTACTCCAAGCGATTGTAGAAGAAGGCGACAGCCTCCCCATGCGGCTACTAAAAGCTATGGGGATGAATCCGGCGCAGTTATTCCGCACTACCGCCGGACTCCTCGCCGTTTCTGCCAAGAAAGATTAGCCTAACGCGGCAAAAATCGCTTCGGCAAACTCATCGGTGCTGAGGTATGCCCCACCACGCGGCGCAATATCTGCTGTACGTGCGCCAGACGCAATCACTTGCTCCACTGCGTTTTCGACAGCTTTTGCTTCTGCCTCTAGCCCCAAACTGTAGCGCAAGAGCATTGCCGCGCTCAGGATCGTGCCAGTGGGGTTTGCCTTGCCTTGTCCGGCGATGTCTGGCGCTGAACCGTGAATCGGCTCATACAGGCCGAACTTGCCCGCATTCAACGAGGCCGAAGGCAACATCCCCAAAGAGCCGGCCAGCACGCTCGCCTCATCGCTCAGAATATCCCCGAACATATTATCGGCCAAAATCACGTCAAAGCTGGCGGGGCGGGTCATCAAATACATGGTGGCAGCGTCTACCAACACATGCTCTAGCTGGATTTCTGGGTAATCCTCCTGAACTTTGACCACCGTCCGACGCCATAGCCGCATGGCGGCCAACACATTGGCCTTGTCAATGGAGGTGACTTTCTTGCGCCGCCCTTGTGCCGCTTGGAAGGCGACCTGTGCGACGCGCTCGACTTCTTCAGTGGTGTAATAGAGCGTATCGTAAGCGTCGTTGCCGTCGCCCTGTTCTTTCCGCTCGCCAAAATATAGCCCGCCCGTCAGTTCACGGACAAATAACATATCTACGCCTTCCATCAGTTCTGGGCGTAAGGGTGCATGTCCCATCAATGCTGGATATACCTTGACTGGGCGCAGGTTGGCAAACAGCCCAAAGTGCTTGCGAATTTTGAGTAGCCCCTGCTCTGGGCGGACGTTGGCCGTGGGGTTATCCCACTTGGGGCCACCGACTGCGCCGAGCAAAATTGCATCGCAGGTTTCACACATGGCAATGGTTTCATCTGGCAGCGGATTGCCTGTTTTATCAATGGCAATGCCGCCCATGATGCCTTCTTCAAAGCTAAATTCATGGCCGTAGCGGGTGGCAACCTGCTGCAAGACCGCAACGGCCTTGCTGGTCACTTCTGGCCCGATGCCGTCACCGGGTAACACGGCGATTTTCGCCTTCATGCGTTAAGACTCACTTTCTTGGGATGATTCCGTCAATAAAATTACTTCAACCTGCCCGGCCTGATAGCCGTTAAAGGCATTCACCCGCACGCTATACTCCCCTGCATCCAACACAAGATTCGTTAAAGCAGCGTTGCCGCCTCCGCCGCTGTCGTCGTCATAGGCGATACGCTGGCGTTGCCCGTCCATGAGTTCAATCACGACATCTAGCGCATTGCCCGCACCATCATCGCTCAAGGCAGACACCGTAACCGTAACGGCTTGCGCGGTTGCAAGGGTAAAACGCACATCTACTGGGGTTTGGCCGGGCAGCGCAATCATGAGAGGGATGCCGACTTCCAACACGCCCGCATCTACCGCAGTCGGTTGCGCGGTTGGCGCACTACGAGGGGCTAATGTAGGGCGGGGGGGCATCGTGGGGGTTGGTGGCGGAAGGGTTCCGCCACAGGCAACCAACCAGACCGAGATCAACACCCACAGACTAAAGCGACTCGGCAAGGGCAACTTCCTCTTCTTCTGGGAGCAAGGCCAGCGCATACTCGATGCTGTCTACCAGCGCGAACCAACTCGCCAGAATGATATTGGTGCCTGCGCCGACGGTACTCCAGCGGCGGCTGCCCATTTGCGTTTCAATCAATACGCGGGTGGTGGCTGCTGTTCCGAGGTTCCCGTTCAAAGTGCGGACTTTGTAATCTACCAAGTGGAACTGGGCAATTTGTGGGTAGCGCGGCATTAGCGCCTTACGTAGCGCAGAATCTAGCGCATTGACAGGCCCATTGCCCTCTGCGGCGGTGTGAACGATTTCGTCGTCTAGCTCAATCTTGACCATCGCTTCCGCCAAGGGGCCACGCCCGCGCCGATCTTCGACAATGGTCGTGAAGTCCACCAGTACAAACGGCGGGCGATAATCTGGTCGAGCGCGGTGCAAGCGCACTGCGACCGAAGCCTCTGCCCCTTCAAAGGCAAAGCCTTCATTTTCCAGCCGCTTGATTTCGTCCAGCACGCGCATGGCTTCGTCTTTAGACACATCCAAACGGAACTCCGCCGCCTTGCTTAACAAGTTGCCTTGCCCAGACAGGTCAGAGATCAACACGCGCATTTCGTTGCCCACCCAAGCAGGGTCAATGTGTTGGTAGCTGTCTACATTGCGGCGGATGGCAGCCACATGAATCCCGCCCTTGTGAGCAAAAGCACTCTTGCCGACATACGCCAGATGGTTGTCTGGCGCAAGGTTGGCGATTTCTGCCATGGCCCGAGAAAGGTGCGTGAGCGTGCGTAGGTTGTCTGGCGGCACACAGTCATAGCCCATTTTTAGCTGCAAGTTGGGGATGATGCTGCACAGGTTGGCATTGCCGCAACGCTCACCGTAGCCGTTGATCGTCCCCTGTACTTGGGTGACACCGTTTTGCACTGCAACGAGTGTGTTGGCAACAGCCATTTCGCCGTCGTTGTGGGTATGAATGCCCAAGCGCACTGTGGGGAAGGTTTGACACACTTGATGCACCAATTGTGCAACTTCCCACGGGAGGAAGCCGCCATTGGTATCACACAGCACTAGCCAGTCTGCACCCGCATCTACGGCAACCTTGAGCGTGTCAAAGGCATATTCAAGGTCAAGCTTTGTGCCGTCAAAGAAGTGTTCTGCATCGTAGATCACCTCTTTGCCGAGCGCCTTGAGGTAGGCCACGCTGTCACGGATCATCCGCAGGTTCTCTTGGGCGGTGGTCTGCAACACTTCGGTGACGTGCAACATAGAGGTCTTGCCAACGACAGTCACCACCGGGGTGTGGGCATCTACCAACGCCTGAATATTGGCGTCATCAGCGGGTTTGACTCCCTTACGGCAGGTGGAACCAAAGGCTGCCACCCGCGCATGGCGTAGGGGCAATTCCCGCACTGCCTCAAAGTAAGCGGCATCTTTGGGGTTTGACCCGGGCCACCCCCCCTCGATGTAGTCTACGCCTAAGTCGTCCAACATTTGGGTGACTTTGAGCTTGTCGGCCAGCGAGAGGGAAATCCCCTCCCGCTGCGTGCCGTCGCGTAGGGTGGTATCGTAGATTGCGACGTGCTGTTTCATGAGCCGTTGATCCTAATCGCGGACGAGTTCGCTATTGATACGGGACGGATGCTCGCCTTCGTAGGTTTCAACTTCAGCTTGTAGGCTGATGAGGTAGCCCATTTGGTCAACACCATTAAGCAGACAATGCTTAGAAAAGCCGTCTATCGGGAATTGCACTTGACGGCCATCGGGTAACGTGACCGTTTGAGAAGCCAGATCAATCGTAATTTGGCTGGTGGGGTCTTCTTCGGCAAGGCTAATCAATTGGCGGTGGGTGGCTTCGTCTACTTCAACGGGCAGTAACCCATTCTTGAGCGCGTTGTTACGGAAGATGTCAGCAAAGTAGGTACTCACAACCGCCTTCATTCCAGCGCCAACCAACGCCCACGGCGCATGTTCGCGCGAGCTACCACAACCGAAGTTGTGGCCGCCAATCAGCACTTGGGCAGATTGATATTCGGGCTTGTTCAGCACAAAATCTGGCTTAGGGTTGCCGTCACTTTCATAGCGCCAGTCAGAAAAGGCGTTTGCGCCAAGCCCTTTTTTGTCGGTCACTTTGAGGAAGCGCGCCGGGATAATCTGGTCGGTGTCAATGTCGTTGATCGGCAAGGGCGCCATTGTTGCGGTAAAGGTCTGGATCGGTTCCATAGGGTGAGGCTCCTTATCGGTTAAACGACAACTACTTCACGTTCGGACAAAAGCACACGCGGATCACTGACCACCCCGTTGACGGCGGTTGCGACTGCGGTTAACGGGCTTGCCAAGAAGGTACGCCCGCCCTTGCCTTGCCGCCCCTCAAAGTTGCGGTTGCTGGTACTCACAGCATATTCGCCGGGCTGGAGTTGGTCGCCGTTCATGGCGATGCACATCGAACAACCGGCTTCACGCCATTCTGCGCCTGCGGCCTTGAAGATTTGATCCAGTCCTTCAGCCTCAGCCTGCGCCTTGACCTGTTGACTGCCCGGAACGACCATCATCCGCACGCTATCGGCAACCTTGCGGCCTTCGATCATCTTGGCGGCCAAACGCAGGTCGGTAATCCGTGAGTTGGTACAACTGCCCACGAACACCACATTCACAGGCTGACCGAGCAGGCTTTGGCCCGGGCGCAAATCCATGTAACGCAGGGCTTTATCGAGCGCCATTTTCTTGCTCAAGTCGGTTTCTGCGTCGGGGTCTGGAACGGTATCAGTGATCTTCATCCCCATGCCGGGGTTCGTCCCATAGGTAATCATCGGCACAAGGTCATCGGCGTTGAGTTCAACAACGGCGTCAAAGCGCGCATCAGAATCACTGGGCAGTTGACGCCAATCGGCTACGGCACGTTCCCATGCTTCCCCTTGTGGCGCGGCTGGGCGGCCATAAAGGTACTCAAAGGTCGTATCATCGGGGGCGATCAAACCTGCCCGTGCGCCACCTTCAATGCTCATATTGCAGATGGTCATGCGGCCTTCCATGCTCAACGCACGGATGGCGCTACCCATGTACTCTAGGACGTAACCCGTACCGCCGCCCACGCCAATCTTGGCGATTACGGCAAGGATGATGTCCTTCGCTACAACGCCGTCGCCTAAGTTACCTTCCACCTTGATTGCCATCGTTTGCGGCTGATTTTGCAGCAACGTTTGGGTTGCCAACACATGCGCGACTTCACTCGTGCCGATGCCAAAGCCAAGCGCGCCGAATGCGCCGTGCGTGCTGGTATGGCTGTCGCCGCAGACGATAGTCATGCCCGGCTGTGTCAGACCTTGCTCAGGCCCGATCACATGGACGATGCCTTGCTTCTTGGTACCAAGCGCATACAGCGGAACGCCAAAGTCGCTGCAATTTTGAATCATGGTATCAATTTGCTTTTGTGCCAGCAAATCGGTGATCGGGATCAAACCATCTGCCCCGCGTGGGGTGGTCGGCGTGCTGTGATCCATGGTTGCCAGCGTTTGATTGGGGCGGCGCACCTTTAGCCCGCGCGCACGTAGCTCGGTAAACGCCTGTGGCGAAGTCACCTCATGGACGAGGTGCAGGTCAATGTAGAGTACAGCAGGCACATCTGCGCTTTGTGGCCGCACCAAGTGCTTATTCCAGACTTTTTCAAACAGCGTTTGGGGTGGTTGATTGTTCATTCCCTGTGGTTCCTATATTGAGTTTGTATTCTCCGTAGGGGCATGGCGCGCCATGCCCCTACAGAATTGTTGAATGGTATGTAGGGGCGCAATCTGTTGCGCCCCTACATAAAGAAATTACCAATTAGCGCGCCATCCCAACGGTAGACGCTTCGCCTTCGGGCTTAGTGCTACCATGCCCAGTTGCCGCCAACATTCGGTTCAGTGCTGCAAGATAAGCGCGCACACTGGCAACAATCACATCGTTGTCAGCGCTATAGCCGCCGAACGAGCGCTTACCATCGGGGGTGGCAATCCGTACTGTAACTTCACCCAATGCTTCTACACCTTCAGTCACGCTGTGGATGTTGTACTCAATCAGCGTATTCGGCGCTTTAATCACGGCATCCAATGCCCGATAAGCGGCATCCACAGGGCCAACACCAACCGCCGCATAGATGAATTCTTCCCCATCTGCATTGGTGATCTTGGCAGTGGCGGTAGGCATCCCCATCGTGCCACAGGTGACTTGAATGTCTACCAGCTTAAAGATTTCTTCAATCCCTTGAAGCTGATCGTGCATCAAGGCTTCAAGGTCGGCGTCAGTCACAACCTTCTTTTGATCGGCCAGTTCCTTAAAGCGCTTAAACACCTCATGGAGTGCATCGCCTTCTAGGTCATAGCCCATCTCGGCAAGCCGCACCTTGAGGGCGTGGCGTCCGCTGTGCTTGCCCAACACCAAACGGCTTTGGCTCAAGCCCACAGAATCTGGCGTCATGATCTCGTAGGTACTGGCGTTCTTGAGCATCCCGTCTTGATGGATGCCAGCTTCATGAGCAAAGGCGTTCGCGCCGACAATCGCCTTGTTCGGTTGTACGGCCATCCCGGTATAGTTGCTCACAAGGCGGCTGCTCTTGGTGATTTCGCGGGTTTGGATGTTAGAGCGCAGGTGATAGTAGTGCGGGCGCGTATGTAGCGCCATCACCACTTCTTCTAGGCTGGTGTTGCCTGCCCGCTCGCCAATGCCGTTAATCGTCACCTCGACCTGACGCGCACCAGCCACCACCCCCGCCAACGTATTGGCAGTGGCTAACCCCAAGTCGTTATGGCAATGCACTGACCAAATCACCCCACTGCCGGGGCCTGCGCCGGGGGTTTCGGCAATCAGTTGGGAAATAGTCTCTTGCCACTCTTGCGGGGTGACATAACCGACCGTATCCGGGATGTTGAGTGTGGTTGCGCCACACTCTACGGCAATTGCCAATGTCTCTAGCAAGAAGCCCATCTCGGTACGGCCAGCGTCCATTGGGCTGAACTCGACATCGTTACACAGGCTTTTCGCCAGTGTAACCGATGAACGAATTTTTTCTAGCGCTTGTGTGCGCGTTAGCCCCGTCTGATAGCGCAGGTGAATATCTGATGTGCCTAGAAAGGTGTGGATTCTAGGCTTGGCAGCGTATTTAACGCCCTCCCAACAGGTGAGGATGTCCCCTTCCACCGCACGGGCTAACCCGCAGATGGTTGGGCCGTTGGCATGACCGACTTCCCGCGCAATCCGTTGGACGGCAGCAAGGTCATCCGGTGAGGCAGACGGGAAGCCTGCCTCAATGACATCTACGCCAAGTTTATCTAACTGGCGGGCGATTTCGAGCTTTTCCGCGCTGGTGAGCGTTGCCCCGGGGCTTTGCTCGCCATCGCGCAGGGTGGTATCAAAAATGATGACGGTATTCTCGTCGTAGCTACGCTGTACTACACCACTTTCATCCATCGGGTTTAGTCCTGTTGCTTGATCTTCTTTGCGTGTAGGAAGGGCATCATATCGCGCAGGTCTTCACC
>JBMOFU010000069.1:0-14894 GCA_049318725.1 Phototrophicaceae bacterium
ATTGTTCACGGTCAACGGCCAATGCCCCGCCTGCCGGAACCGCGGCGCGTTCAGCGGCGGCAATCAGCAACGAGCGCAAGGCTTTCACCTCAGTTTGCAATACTCCCGCAGCCCGGTCTGGCAAGAGTGACCCCAACGAATTGCTGCATACTAACTCACCGAGTTTATCGCTGACATGCGCGCCTGTCGTCCGCTTCGGGCGCATCTCGTACAGTTCTACCGCAAAACCGCGTTCAGCCAGTTGCCACGCGGCTTCGCTCCCCGCCAACCCACCGCCGATCACCTTTATCGTTTGTTCAGTCATGGTTCTATCTCGTCAAACACGCTTCAACAAATAAAACAATATTTTAGAACAACTGACGCCACAGACAAGGTTAACTGGCGCTGTTGGAGGGTTCTGCTAGCCCAGAACGAATCGCTTCGATGATGTTGGATTCCACCGCACGGCGCGCCTGTGCAATACTGTTGCGGATGACAGTGGCATCTGAACCGCCGTGCGTGATAATCACCACGCCGTTTAGCCCCAGTAAAGGCGCGCCACCGTATTGGGTTGGATCCATCTGTTTAACCACCTTGCGTAGGCCGGGGCGCACAATCGCTGCGCCGAGCCGTGACCACCATGAACTGGTGAGTTCTGCCCGCATGGTCTTAAACAATGTAGACACAGTGGCCTCATAGGTCTTTAATAAGATATTCCCCACATAGCCGTCTGTGACAATGACATCTACCTTGCCATTGAATAGATCGTGCGGTTCCACATTGCCGATAAAGCGAATGGGTAGCTGCTTAAACGCTTCACCCGCCTCTTGTACCAATTGGTTGCCCTTGCCCTCTTCTTCCCCGTTGGAAAGCAAGCCCACCCGTGCATCAGGGATGTTCAACACCTTACGTGCGTATAAATCCCCCATGATGGCAAATTGGGTCAACCACTCTAGTTTGGTGTCGGTATTGGCACCGACATCTACAACAACAATCAAGTTGCCTGCAAGTTCTCCGACGGCGGTAATGGCTGGACGCTTAACCCCTGCAATCCGGCGTGGCGCAACAGTTGTTGCAATGGCTAATGCCGCACCGGTGTTGCCAGCAGTGACAAAGGCATCGGCTTGCCCGTCTTCTAGTAATTTCATCCCCACATGCATAGACGAAGACGGTTTGCCGCGCACAATCTGGTTGGGCTTATCCCCCATATGAATGGCTTCTGGTGCGTGAACAATTTCAATCTTCAGGCCATCAGTGATATGTTTTTGCAATTCCGCCTCAATGATGGCTTTATCCCCCACTAACAAAATTGTGTCCTGCGGAAAGTCACGGGCAGCCAAGACTGCCCCGGCAACATCCGCCACCGGATTTAAGTCAGTTCCCATTGCATCAAGTGCTATTTTCATGGCTAAAAATCCTATACAGGCAGAATAAAAGTCTCCACAATCATAACATGCCAGACGATGAAATGCCCAAACACCATTGACAAGCGGCTGAGAATTTGTAGAATTGACTTTCAACACTAAGCCCTGGTGGCGGAACTGGCATACGCGCACGCTTGAGGTGTGTGTCCCTAACGGGTTGGAGGTTCGAGTCCTCTTCAGGGCAACTAAACAGCGGGAATCCAACGGATTCCCGTTTGTATTTCAGCTAAAACTGATAAGCCATTCCCCCTTCACCCCATCTAAAGGATTATCCCTTCTTCAACTTCTGCGCCCCTACGATTCTCTGCCGACACCTGCTACCATAGGCCGCACTGATGCACCTTCTCATAAATGTTCACGGACGGGAACTGCCGCATGAATTTAGGAACTGCAACGGCTAGGGCAAACGCGAATATCGCCTTTATCAAGTATTGGGGGAACAGCGACCACAGCTTACGGCTCCCCCAAAATCCTTCTATCAGCATGAATTTAGAGGGCTTATTCACCCAAACAACGCTCACATGGGACGAAGCCCTTGCCCAAGATCAACTGACCTTGAACGGGAACGCGGCCAGTGAAGCAGCACTCCAGCGCACCGCACAATACCTCAATCAAATTCGTACGCGCTATGGGGTTCAAGCCCACGCACAGATTGAATCTGCCAATAACTTCCCCACTGGCGCAGGGATCGCATCCTCTGCATCAGGCTTCGCGGCGTTGGCCGTTGCAGCAACTGCTGCCGCCGGGCTGGATTTGCCAGAACATGAACTTTCTGCATTGGCACGATTAGGGTCTGGGTCAGCATCACGGTCTGTCCCTAGTGGGTTTGTGCGCTGGCAAGTTGGGCAAGATCACGCCAGTTCTTATGCAGATAGTATCGCCGCGCCCAACCATTGGGAACTGGTGGATTTGATTGCAATTGTCAGTCAAGGGCATAAAGCCGTTGGCAGCACAGAAGGCCATGCGCTGGCGGATACTAGCGACTTACAGGCTGGGCGGCTGCACCACGTACAAGCGCGTTACGAAACCTGCCAACAGGCGATCCTAGAACGCGATTTTGCGACCTTTGCCGAAGTCGTTGAGCAAGATAGCAACTTGATGCACGCGGTGATGATGACGAGCGTCCCGCCATTATTCTATTGGTTGCCATCCTCGATTGGGATTATGCACGCAGTAAAAACCTGGCGGGCAGACGGCTTGCAGGTGTGCTATACCCTAGACGCAGGCCCCAACGTGCATTGCATCACCACTGCACAAGACGCCCCGCACGTACAGGCCAAGCTCCAAACGATGGGCGGCATCTTAGAAATTAAGCGGGCAAACGTCGGTGGCGGCGCGCAAGTCGTATGAAACCTATCAAAATTCAGTGAATGTTTGGCTTCGTAGGTTGAAACACACGCAATTCTTTCCCTATAATTTAACTTGTCACAGGGGATCACGCTTTAAGGCCGATCCCCTTTCTGCACACTATGAACGTTAGGTAAACCCCATGCTGGACTGGCTATTAAGTGATTCTGGTTTTACAGCGGTCATCGCCTTTGCTTTAGTATTGATCCCGGCGGTGATTATCCATGAGTTAGGGCATTTCTTTGCGGGCAAATCCGTTGGCATTACGATTTTAGAGTTCGGGGTGGGCTTCCCACCACGCATTGGCCGTTTGTTTACGTGGCGCGGCACAGAATTTACTCTCAATTGGCTCCCCTTGGGCGGTTTTGTGCGCCCATTGGGTGAAGATATGGTCAGCCAAAAGGGTGCGGAGGCAGAAAACCTAGATCGGGTAGAGGCCAAGAAGCGCGGCATCGAAACGGTTAAATCGGTCAACGAAGCTCGCCCGCTGGAGCGTATCCTTTTCTTTTCTGCTGGGGCGATTGCCAACCTGATTAGCGCGTTCATCTTGTTTGTGATTATAGGCATATTGGGCGTGGCGATTGGTTCTAGCGTGTTGGTAGCCTCAGTTGCACCAGACTCCCCCCTGAGTGTCGCTGGAATTCAGCCTAATGACGTGATTGACACCTTAAACGGAGAAACCTTCCTCACTGGGGAGGCACTCATAACAGCCCTCAACACGCTTGACACGGGTGAAACCGCAGAATTGTTGGTTCGGCGTGGTGAGGCTGGCGAAGAAGTCCGTTTGACCTATATCGCCGAAGAAACAACAGCGGCGACCAGCAGTTCCCTCGTGCGGATTGTGGGCGTCATCCCCACCGCCCCCGCTGGATTGGCCGGGGTTGAGGCGGGCGATATTGTACGCACCTTCAACGGGCAAACTGTAGCATCCGTCCCGCAGTTGATTGAGTTGACCAGCGCGAATCTGGGTCAAGCCGTCGAGTTAGTGCTAGAACGGGACGGTGAAACCTATGAAATTGTGATTACGCCGCGTTTGAATCCACCCGCGGGTGAAGGCTCGATGGGGATTGAAATCACGGGCGTATTGCGCGATAACCAATTTGGCTTGACTTATCAGACGATCCCCAATCAAGTCATTTCTCAGTTGGGCTTTGGTGAAGCTGTGCGCTACAGCCTAGACAACTTTGCCGGGCTGTTTCAATCCATCATTAACCTGCCGCGTATGATCTTTCAAGGGGAAATCACCGCTGAACAAGCTCGCCCGGTCAGCATTGTTGGGATTAGCCAATTGGGGGGGTACTACTTGCGTGAAAGCATCCAACAAGAACGCCCTGTGTTGATCTTGAACTATATTGCGATCATCAGCATTGCACTTGGGTTGACCAACTTGCTCCCCTTGCCTGCTCTTGACGGCGGACGTATCTTGTTCGTCCTGATTGAAATGGTGCGTGGGCGGCCAATTCCGCCAGAGCGTGAAGGCATGGTACATTTGCTCGGATTGGTCTTTTTACTTTCTTTAACGGTTGTCATTATTATCAATGACTTCATCAACCCCATTTCAGAGTTAATCCCCTAAGCGGGTAAGAAGGCAAACACAGGCTATGCGCGACGAGTTTAAACAATTCAGTGATGGTGAAGATGAAATCAACCCGATTTTCATCTATACCCTTGATGATGCCTTGACCGCCCTTACAGACAGCCCAAGTCATTTGAGCGCGGCGGTTTCTTATGGGCTATCCGATGTTCACCCTAACGACCTTGCCCGTTTCCAACCCATCTGGGATGGGCTTTCCGTTGAGGATCATCAAAAGCTATTGGCGCATCTGGTAGATGTGGCTGAGGCAAATTTTGAGTTGGACTACCGCACCCTTGCACGCTACACCCTAAAATCCAGTGATCCCGCGTCACGGGTGATGTCGCTAGAGCTACTATGGGAAGACGAAAGTTTAACCCTGCTGGATGAGTTGCTTCACTTGGCAGAGGCTGACCCTGAAGTCGAAGTACGTGCGGCAGCGGCCAATCAACTGGGGCGCTTTATTCTGTTATCAGAGCTAGGGCGGTTCAACCCAGAAGAAGCCGAACGCGCCCATGAGCTTGCCATCCGCCTATGGAATAATCCAAACGAAGATTTCACTGTTCGGCGGCGGGCGCTAGAGGCGCTTTCTAACAGCAGTCATGATATGTTGCCAGACGCCATTCAAAGTGCCTATCGTGCGCCAGAGGTTGGCCTAAAGGCCAGCGCACTGTATGCGATGGGGCGTTCTTGCGACCTTGACTGGGCAGAGACTGTCATCAAAGAGATGAAGAACCCCAATCCGCAAATTCGCTATGAGGCGGTGCGTGCCAGTGGCGAGTTAGAGTTGAATGATGCGGTGAAATTACTGGCCGCCGAAGCGCTTTCTAAAGACCGTGAAATTCAAGAGGCCGCGATTTGGTCACTCGGTCAAATCGGGACTAAACCTGCCAGCCGAGCGCTAGATGCCCTCTTGAAAAAGTTCAAAGCAGATGACAGCCTCCTTGAACTGATTGAAGAAGCTCTTGATCTCGCCAGTTTTGGCGACTTAGCAGGGTTGCCCGGCCTGAACCTCACCGGGCAGGGGCTAGACGATTAAATCATTGAGGGGAGCATTACTTTTTCTAGGTTAATGCTCCCCTCAATGACATCACATCGGTTACAGGCCAAAAATGGCCTGTAGTTTCATCGCCAAGCCCATATCCCCCTTGACCTTGATCTGCCCGCGCATAAAGGCTTGCATCGCATTTGCTTCGCCCTTTAGCACACCGGCATAGTCTTCTGCATCCGCTATTAACGTCATATTTGGGCTATCTGAAGTTCCCTCGTTCAATTGAACGGTACCATCTTTAATCTTTGCCCAATATTCAGAGGCAGCCTCTCCACTAAGGCTAAACTGAATGGTGACATCTAGCCCTTCGGCCTTTTGTGCGTTAAAACGGCCTTGCATCTTCTCAAATAATGCTCTTACATCGTCGCGTGACACAGCCATTGCCAACATCTCCTAGAAAATGAGAATATTCCAAAGTTTGAACATGAACTCCACAGAGTATACTAGCAACAACGGGGTTGCCAAGTCGTGAGTTATTGAGAGGTGTTTGTGATGAAAAAAATACTGTTGGCGCTATTGTTGAGTATCACGTTCAGTGCTTTTGTGGGGGTATCCGCCGCGCAGGATGATACGCTTTTAACGGGAAAAATTGCATTTATTGGCAATGATTTTAACGTCTATACCTACACAACCGCCGATGAAATCACCACCGCCTTGACAGCGGACGCAGCGATTTCTCGCAGCGAGTTTTTATCTTACCGCTGGCCGACATGGTCAACCGATGGTCGGTTGGCGTTCTTCGCAATTGAAGATTCTAACGAGATTGCCTTTACGACAACGGCGTTTGTCTCAGCGGACGGGATTGAACCGCCAGCAGAGGTCTATCGCGGTGAGGGTAACATGTTTAACTATGCGGCGTGGTCGCCTCAAAATTGCCCGCAAAGCACCGATTGCCGGGCGCTTTCTGTGTTGATGAACAACATTCGCGGCGGCGGCTTATTTGTCGAATTGATCTATGACCAAACCAGCCTTCCCACTGAAACCATAGGCCGCGGTGGCCCTTTTTATTACAGTTGGAGTCCAGATGGTAGCCAGATGTTGTGGCAACGCAATAATGCACGCCTAGATATTTACACTGTCGAGCAGCGCGAAATTGACCGTGAACTGACGACCGTCCCCGGCTTCTTCCAAGCGCCAGCATGGTCGCCAGTAAGTGAACTATGGTTGGTAGGCAAGCGTGCAGCAGACAACAAGACCGAGTTGGTCGTTGTTTCTGGCGAAAGCGAACGCACACTCGTAGACGATTTAGACGGCACAGTTGCGTTTAGCTGGTCTCCAGATGGTTCCCAGATTGCCTACGTAGACCGACAAGGCCCAATGAACGTTATCAACGCGCTGACGGGCGAAAGCGTGAGCCAAACCGTTACAGGCGGCGTATTGTCGTTTTTCTGGTCGCCGGATAGCCAAAAGATCGCCTTCATCACGCTATCCACCCCGCCCGGATCATCGGTTACGCAGAACGGTGTGTTAGCAGCACCCAACCCACAGGAACAACGGCAACTTGCAGTGGCGTGGTCTGTGTTGGATGTTGCTACAGGCGATGTCAACCGCTATGAGGGGTTCATCCCTACCGCAGAGATGGTCTATTTTTTCACCTACTTTGATCAGTTTGCCCAAAGCCATCGGGTATGGTCGCCAGACAGCCGCTATTTGGTGTATAGTGATCTACTAGACGATGAGGCAGCACTCATCCGCGTGCAAGATACGCAAGCCGCATTGCCGCCGTTTACAGTCAGTGAGGGAGTTCTAGGCATTTGGAGCTATTAACCTTGCAGGATGCTAGACGCATTTTGAGAATATTCT
Organism: Phototrophicaceae bacterium; assembly: GCA_049318725.1. Classification (GTDB taxonomy): domain Bacteria; phylum Chloroflexota; class Anaerolineae; order Aggregatilineales; family Phototrophicaceae; genus CAIRDJ01. The sequence continues at coordinate 7,178 of JBMOFU010000069.1, forward strand.
GTATGGGGGTATTGGGGCTTGTGGCATGTGCCACGCAGCCCCCACCCCCTATTCTTGTCACGGCAACCTTTGACCCCAATCAATTCTCAAATGTTATGCTGAGTACGCCTAGCCCAACGCAGATGCCCCCTTCGGTGACAACGCCCCTACCCAACCCATCGGGGCAAATCAGTGAGGTGGTTGTACAAGCGGGGGATACACTGAGCGGAATTGCCAGCGCTAACGGGGTGACGGTTGAGGCCATTATCCAACTTAACGGCATCGAAAACCCTGACTTGCTATCCGTAGGTCAGGTGCTTTTGCTACCTGCCCCGCCTCAGCAATTGACTGATAACACACCGATCTTATCCGATAATCGCTTGATCCCTTCCCCAGAGAGTGAAACCTTCAACCTAGAGGCGTTTATTGACGCGCAGCCCGGTTATATCACACAAGCTGCGGATGTTGTGGATCAGCGGCTTGCGCTAGGGATGACCATTCAAGAGACGTTGACGGCAGCACAGGTGATTCGGCGTGTTGGGCAAGAGTTCAGCATTGATCCGCGCATTTTGCTTACACTACTAGAATATCAGTCGGGTTGGCTGACAACAGCCACACTCACACCAGAACAAATCCAATATCCAATGGGCATGGTTGATGAAAACCGCATTGGGCTCTACAAACAACTGTCTTGGGCGGCAGATCGGTTGAACCGTGCATACTATGCCCAAAAGTACGCCAGCGCCCCAATTTTGGCCTTTACAGGCGGCGAGCGGGTACAAATTTCCTCCACTCTCAATGCGGCCAGTGCAGCCATTGCCTACGTATCCAGCCAAAATAGCCCCTATTCCAGTTGGTCAGCGGCGATGGCCGATCAACGTTTCAGCACTCTTTATCGTGGCAGCTTTGGCGACCCACTCCCCTTGCCGATTGCCCTTACACCCGTTCCAGCGCAACCCATCTTGACACTGCCCTTTACGTCAGGTGAGACGTGGTTCTATACTGGGGGGCCGCATGGCGGTTGGGGGAACGGGAGTGCGTGGGCAGCCATAGATTTTGCCCCACCCGATGCCCGCGAAGCGGGAGACCCCGCCTGCTATCTGTCTGAATATCCGGTACGAGCCGTGGCCGATGGGCTAATCGTCCGTAGTCAGCGCGGCAGTGTCATCTTAGATTTAGATGGGGATGGGCTAGAAAGCACGGGTTGGACAATCTTGTATTTGCACTTGGCCGAACAAGGGCGGATTGCCGCCAATACACCCGTCGAAACAGGCGATGTCGTGGGTTATTCAGCTTGCGAAGGCGGATTTTCTACTGCCACCCACCTACATATTGCACGGCGTTATAATGCAGAATGGGTTCCAGCGGATTGCCCTGCTTGTACGGCAGATTCCCCCCCGCCAGCCTTTACCCTATCTGATTGGCGCGTGGTTGGGTTTAGTGGGCAGGAATATCAGGGCTTAATCACCCGCAATGGTGAAGAACGCCAAGCCGAGCAAGGACGGCTCACCCCCATCAACCGAGTATCTTGGTGAGGAAACCCCTGTGAGAAGTTTACTACAGCGCATTGCACTGCTACTGCTACTTTTAACCCCTAGCATCCTACAGGCACAAGAAGGCGTTGAAGCGCCCTCTGCAACACCTGCCAGCATTCGCCTAGCCAGCGTCACCCCGCCCCCACTGATTGCCAGCGCTACCCCATTTTTTGCAATTAGTGGGGACACCCCTACCCCACAGGATGTGGTACTAATTGAGGCATTCAGTACCGCCAATGTGCGCTCTAGTCCAGATATCATAGATGAAAATGTGATTGGGGTGATTGCACAGGGGCAACGTTACCGCGCCATTGGGCGTTACTTTAATTGGATATTGTTCCAGTTTGATCTAGCGCGGGATGGAAGTAATCGAGGGTGGGTCTATGCAGATTTGGTGTCAGTTTTGGGGGATGTAAACGCCATCCCAGAAATTACGTTGGATGTGACCCCGACTTTAGAACCCGTCATCGCCGCACAAACGCAAACCTTGGAGGCTGTCCTGACTGCCCCCGGGGGAATACTCACCGTGACGGCCATGTCGAGGGTTATCAACCCCCTATCGCAAGACACAGCGAATACAGGCATCACCTCATTAGACGTGACTGCTGAAGGGCAATCGGTATTGCCTACCTTCACATTCCCGCCCGGCTTTGAGGTTGCGGCCTTCCCCACCAATGCCGTTGCAGCCCCGCCGAATAATGCCGTTGGGGATTTTGCCGTAGGCGGCATCCCACCGATTGTGCCGCTGGCGTTACTGATCGGTTTTGGCTTATTGGGACTGGTGATTAGCGCCCGTCAGGGATAAATGCAAACACACGGCAACGATCAAATTGCCGTGTGCTTATGCAAAAACTTAGGTGGCTTAATCTATGCGGGTTATTGAACGACAGGGATTAAACTTGCATCCCCACGCACAGCCACTTGAGCCGCCAATACCCAACCAAACCCAGCGGATGTATTGATTTGAATCCACTCGAAGTCACTGGTGCGTGCAACGATGGGCGCTTCAACTGGCCCGACTACTGTGCCGAGCGCTCCAAAATTTACGCCCGGGGCGGCATACAACTGCACCGACGTGCCGATCAACGCTACAGGGGTTTGCAACACACCAGCGCTCGCCTGAATGATCGGTACACGCTCAATGGAACCGCGGAAGATCACAAACTCGTTGTTGACCCAACCTTGCCCAAATGTACCAGAAATCAAGAACCATACCCCATCTTCGGCCAAGCCAAGCACGGTAAACTCAGAGCCGCCGCGTGCGGTAAACACGGTGGTGTATTGAGCGCCGGGGCCAGACCGGATGTTGAGGAAACTGGTGTTGATAATCACCACAGATGTCGAAGCCTCAATCTGTGGGACGACGGCGATAACCGTTGCGCCGTTAGCAGGGGGCGTTGTCCCTGTTGAGGTTCCAGTCGTGGTCGCTGGAGCTGCAACCGTCAACGTAGACACGTTGATGGGCGTGATGTCTGTGGTGGTTCCAGTCCGTTGTTGTAGGGCATCAAATGACGCATAACCGGTGGTGCCGTCGGCTAATTCTAGCTGTACAAACAAGGAATCTGCTGAAATCCCGATGATGTAACCTTCTGTCCCCCTGACAAGATACAGCCCGTTGCCAGCGCCGGGGGTGCTGGTCAGGGTTAGGTCACGAGTGGTCGTGACAACACCACGCGAGGTGGTTCGGCCTAGTCGAATGCTAATTTTTGCTGAGTCCACCCATCCTGTTCCCTTCCCTGGAACATCAATTTGGAACCAGTTGATCCCCTGTGCCGATGTTTGACCAATGATGGCATAGTCTATATTGGGGTTGGTACCCGAAATAGCAAATGCTAGATTGCTGTTGATATCTGGGCTTGGGTAAACATTGACCAGTGTTTCACGCGGGACAACCCGTAAAAAGCGTTGGTTGGCCGTAGCTTGTGGGGTTGTTGTGGTTGACCCTGCACTAAAGGCCTGAACCACAGGTGCGGGGGCAACCGCCGCAGGGCCTGGCTGAACAATCACCGGTACGGCAGGTGGTGAGGTCACTTCAACGAGCGGCACATTGCGGAAGTCCCCGCGTGCCAGCGTGAATTCCACATTTACCCAACCTACCCCAGCAGCGGTTGAAACTTGATACCAAACGCCGTCGCCTACCGTTCCCAATACAGGCAGTTCTGTTCCACCTACAACGGTTGTTAGGGTGCTAAACTCGGCACTTGGGCCAGTACGCACATTGAGGAAGCTGGTATTGACGACCAGAATCGGTGAGGCAAATTGTGCTGGCGCCTCTGCTGCAACGCTGATAGCGGATACACCCCACACGAAAACGAGGAGTGCAAGAACCCATTGAGCGCGATGTTTCATTGATTATCTCCCGTGTTATGAATCATCCACAGTGATTAAAATAGCATAAGTGCAACCAAAACGCGAAAAATATTGGGTTTTCCCTTAAGCTCTCAAAATTCTATCACACCTAAAGCATAACCTAGTGTTGCGAACTGTGCGCGATCTTCTTAAGATGATAGCCCTCAATAGCCCAACATTCCTAAACGGATAGGCCAACATGCAGTTTACCCAAAGGCACACGCACGGATTTATCTATGAAGACCCGAACCTGACCCAACTGGTTAGCCGTTTGCATCAGCACATGCAGCGCTATGGCTATCAGAACGTTCAGGTCGCTGCCCTTGCCGATACAGATTTGTTCCTGACTAAAGCAGGCGACCATGTGATTGCAGAGTTATTTACCTTTGAGCGTTACGGCAAATCTTTGGCATTGCGCCCTGAATTTACCGCTTTAGCCGCCCATCGTTATGCCGCCTATCATCCTGACGGAAAAGCCATTGTACGCTGGCAGTTTAACGGCTCGATCTTTCGTGAAAAACATGGCACTCCCCCATCTGAATATCAACAGATGAGTATCGGTGCAGAATTAATCGGCTATGATTCGCCATTGGCAGAAGCTGAGGTGATTTTGATGGCCTACACGGGGCTTACGGACATTGCCGGGTTGGGCGATATTATGTTAAGCATCGGCCATGCCGGGCTGATTCAGGCCTTAATCCGCCCATTTGCGCTTGACCCACGCACCGAGCGTTTTGTACTCAACCACCTAGATAAACTCACGCAACCAAACGGCATTTCAGTTGTCCTAAGCATCTTTGACCAGTATGCGGCCTATGGGACTGCTACCCCCGTAATCACAAGCGCCCCCAGCGAGCAAGCCGAACAAGACGCGCTTACCATGCTTGATATGATGTTCAACGCCACCCAACATGGCGAAACAATGGGCGGGCGCAACCGCAATGATATTGTGCGGCGCGTTTTCAAAAAGCGCCAACAGTTTGCCCAACGGCAACAAGTGAGTGACGCATTAGAATTGCTACAAAAGTGGGTGTTGACACGCGGTCAAGCAGAAACTACCTTCGCTACCCTTAGTCAGTGGGTGACGACTAATGAGGCGCGTAGGATGCTGAATCACTGGAGGACGGTGGTTGAGCAAGCCTTGGTGAGCGGCATTCCAGAAACAGCGGTTGAAATTGCGCCGGGGATGATCCGTGATTGGGAATACTACACAGGGACGGTGTTCAACCTGCGCGGACTAGACGGTACAGTGTTAGGCGGTGGCGGGCGCTATGATGAACTGATGCGGTTGCTTGGCGCAGATGATAACGTCCCGGCAGTGGGGTTTGCCTATTATGTGGGGGATATTTTGCGTCAGTTGCCCGCCCAAACGAATGCAGAAGGCATCAGCCCGCTGGTGATATTAACCGATAGTCCATTTGAACTTCAGACCATTGCTTGGGCGAATGCCCTACGCCAGCATCAAGTGGCCTGTGTGATTTTGCCGCTGGGCGCAGCACCCCGCGATACCTCCCTGCTGATTGGGCAGGATTCTGTTCGTTATGCCGATCAAACCTATACGCTAGACCGCATCCATGACCTTTTAACTGCGCTTCAACAGGGGCTAAGTACAAATCCATGACCGCTGAAAATTCATTTGTAATTGCCTTACCGAGTAAGGGCGCCCTTGCTGAGCCAACCCTCGACTTTTTTGCTCAGTGTGGGATGAAAGTCTGGAAGCCCAACCCACGCCAATATACGGGTAAAATCCCGGCTTTGCCCAACCTCACCGTGATCTTTCAACGGGTTAAAGATGTCACTTACAAAGTGGCCGATGGCACCGCCCATTTGGGGATCACTGGCGTGGATGTGGTTCACGAATATGGCGATGATCGCCTGCTCACCGTACATGACAACCTTGAATACGGTCACTGTAAATTGTTGGTGGCCGTGCCTGAAGCGTGGGTGGATGTTGAAACCGTCGCTGACCTGACCGACATTGCGCTGGATATTCGAGAAAATCAGAATCGCAACTTGCGCGTAGCAACCACCTATTCCTATTCAGCACGCAAATTCTTGCATGAACAGGGCATTCATCACTTTACGATTGTCAAGGCAGAAGGCGCAATCGAAGCGGCGCCGACTTTAGGCTATGCTGATGTGATTGTAGACCTCACCCAGACAGGAACAACCCTACGGGAAAACCGCCTCAAGCCACTCAGTGATGGCACCATTATCAATTCACAAGCGATATTGGTTGGCAACCGTGATGCCCTACAAGCACAACCAGAACTGCGCGAAACCGTGCGGCTGATGTTGGAATACATTGATGCCTCACTCAATGGCAAGCGCTACGCCCAACTGACGGCGAACATCGAAGGCACCAGCCCAGAGGATATTGCTAATCAATTGACAGCCAACCCGATCACACGCGGCTTACACGGCCCAACCATTGCCCCGATTTATGGGGTGCAGCCGAAGAATGGCCGCTCCCCCTATACCGTAACGTTGATCGTCAATAACAAGCACCTACTTGAAGCCGTAGAATACCTACGGACGATTGGTGGCACACAAACCACTGTCCATCCGGTGAACTTTGTGTTCATGGAACAATCCCCGGCCTATGTGCGGCTCAAGGGACAATTAGAGCAAGCCTAGTTGCCGCTCCACGTCATCGAGAACGCGGTCAATCAGGCTGCGTTCTCCCACGCTTTCTGACCCCATTTCAACCGCCATTGACAGCCCCAGCAAAGCAATTTCGGGTACAAAGCGCCCACCGTCGGCTAGATTCATCGTCAAGAACGGGCAACAGAACAACCCTAACTTGAGGATTTCGCGCCAATGGTTCGGCAGCCCGTGTTGGGCTTTCAGTTGCACAACCGTCGGAATTAAGACCCGCTGAACTTTGCTGTTGAGGAACATTTGACGCACAGGATGCAGACTAAAATCGTGTTGAATTGCCCAGCGATTGTCAGCGGCCACCTGTAACGAGAGGCTCACCCGCTGGTGAATTTCTTTGGGGAAGTACATCCACATGGCAAACACGTTGTGGAAGATTGGCTTCACAAGATCAAGCAAAGGCGAATGCCGCCCCGCAAAGGCCGGATCAAAGTAGAGTAGGCTGGGTGTGCCATCATGGTCTGTCAAAAAGACGTTGCCGTTATGGGCGTCACCATGCCCCACCACTGACCAACCCGCCTGTGCGGGATTCAACACGCCAATTGCGCGCCGGATGATTTGCTCTAGGGTTTCCGTATACGCTTGGCCGTTGATCGTCCATGTTGCATCACGGATCAGTGACATCGGCATTTCTAGGCCAGTGGGCAGCTTTAACTGCGTGCCTTCGCCGTAAAAACGATCTAACCGCCCGCCTGTCAAGCGATGGTAGAACAGTTGATGAATGGCCGCTTGTGCGTTGTCTGCGGCGCTTTGTTCGGCTAACGTGGCCTGATACAGTTCAAACAGGCGATCATCAGTGGCCTGTTGTGCCTGTATCAGGGCGGCTAATTGGTTGTCGTCGCCATTTTCAATTTGCCATGCCACATCAAACACCGACGGTGATTGAATCCGCTCATAAATCAAGAGGTGCTTCCCCGCATCGGTAGAACTGTATAGCGGACGAATCACGGGGTAGCCAACATCGGCTAGCTGTCCAGCGCGGTAGTACTCCCCGATAACGTTATCCGCTTCGGTGTGGGTCTTGAAGAACAGGCTACGGCCATCAGCCAACGTCAAGAAACCGTTGAACGAGTTCAAGGATACTGCCAGCGGGCGCAACTCAACGCCGATCACCGCCAGATCAAACGTATCTTGTATGAAACCAACCAAGAGCGCTTCGGCAGCGCTCCGGTCAGTGAATTGTAACTGTTGAATCT